>NZ_JBHRUG010000004.1:0-560 GCF_042646605.1 Litchfieldella rifensis
GGCGGAGTGCCTTCGGGAGCCGAGTGACAGGTGCTGCATGGCTGTCGTCAGCTCGTGTTGTGAAATGTTGGGTTAAGTCCCGTAACGAGCGCAACCCCTGTCCCTATTTGCCAGCGATTCGGTCGGGAACTCTAGGGAGACTGCCGGTGACAAACCGGAGGAAGGTGGGGACGACGTCAAGTCATCATGGCCCTTACGGGTAGGGCTACACACGTGCTACAATGGCAGGTACAAAGGGTTGCGAGACGGCGACGTGGAGCCAATCCCAGAAAGCCTGCCTCAGTCCGGATCGGAGTCTGCAACTCGACTCCGTGAAGTCGGAATCGCTAGTAATCGTGAATCAGAATGTCACGGTGAATACGTTCCCGGGCCTTGTACACACCGCCCGTCACACCATGGGAGTGGACTGCACCAGAAGTGGTTAGCTTAACCTTCGGGGGAGCGATCACCACGGTGTGGTTCATGACTGGGGTGAAGTCGTAACAAGGTAGCCGTAGGGGAACCTGCGGCTGGATCACCTCCTTAATCGACGCCTTATCCCTTGCCGGCAAGTGCCCACA
>NZ_JBHRUG010000005.1:0-97299 GCF_042646605.1 Litchfieldella rifensis
ATGGCGCGATCCTTACAGGTTTGGTCACCAGCAAGGAAAGGTCATGCGGGTCGGGGGGACAATCTGTTTTGATGATTTACGGACTTATAGCTCCGGTGTCGACATCGGCCGCCGATGTGGAGGAGATGGAGAGCGCCCGTGTGCTGATCCTGCTGCATGCTGTGGCGGCCAACCAGTCAGCGCTGGCGAACTGGGTCCAGCATTTCGGCGGCAGCCTGGCGGAAGGGGGTACGGCTCTGTTCGGGCTGCCCCGGGCTACCGTAGCGATGCTCAGCGTGGTTTGTTGTGCGCCGCCACGCTGGTGGAGCAGAGGGCGGCCGGTAGCGTTTACCTTCAAGCCGGCCACTGGCCGAATGATACGGTTCCCGCAATAGCGGAGGAGCGGAACGGCGTCTGGGTCGAGAGAGGGGTGGCGGTGCAGTTGACGGAGCGCTTCGTCTTCGATGATGAAGGCGGGGATTGGCTGCGCTATCGCCAACCCCTGATTCTGCGTGGCCGCGGCGACATACCGCTCCACTGCCAAGTGTTCCAGGAAGGCATGCACCTCGGAAGCTCCCATGCCGGCAGGGTGTTGGATCCCGTGGAAACGGATGAAGTAGCGTATCCAGTAGCAATAGGTCTTCTCGGTACGTGGGCTGTAGCGTTTCACCCTCATGGTGGCCTTCACCCGGTCCATTAGCTTTGGAGGCTTGCGGTGCACATCCATACGGCTGCCCTCTTGTTGTTATGGATATGCATACAGTATTATTGGTGCCGGCAAAACGTGCAAGCGCGCGAACCCGGCATAGGTAGCCGCAGTATAATTAGCTTGCTTTAAAATCATTGAATTAGGCGGTAAGTGGTAGGCTATATTTATTTGACCAACGTGCCGGCACATTGATCAAATCATAAAATGCGCCGTCTAATACCTGTTATAAGCCTGGGTAACCCACGAACAGTAGACACCCTTTATAGTTAGAAAACCTATAGAGAGGTGATCCAGATGAAACGCACCAGAAGACCCGGTGTTTCGGCGCGATAGATTACCTAATATCCCTCGACGAAATGCGTGGCCTCATTGAGTCCACGCAACCGGGAGCACCTTACGCCAGTTAGGCCGACATATCTGTCAGATGGCGAAGTAGGGAGAGTCCATGTCTTTGCTCGCCTCGTCTACTACATCGCCATCAAACAGCTTGACGCTGAGGCTGGCGTCAGCTGCCTTGGCAAAGTCGACCAACATGCCTTCGGCGTAGGCACGTGCGCTTTGAACAGAGTCGAACTCGTAGAAACCGCCGACGGAATGGTTGTTGATGCCGCTCAGACAGGTTTTGCTTCGCAGTCCTGGTACGGTATGCATAGCAGGATTGGCTTCCCGCCACACGCCCTCGGTGAAAGGTATGGACACTTGAAATTCGGCATAGAGAAAAACACGGCTTGGCTGGGTCATAGTAGGCTCCTTGGTTAGATATTTAGGGTCAGAGAAAAAACTTACAATCACTTTTGAATGAATTTGAATTATTATTCTACCTTCACATTTTTCGTTGAGGTGGCGACTCCACTGCTCGAAGTTTTCTCTGCGGTATTTTCAGAGTTAGCAGAAATTCAGGACATTCAGTGGAGTCAGGAAAATGTTTAACAAATCATTTCAGTTCGTTCCGCCCCGGAAGGGTTTTAGTTTCGGCCAGCGATTACGCCACCATCCACGTCCCAAACGGCACCTGTCACCCAACTTGCATCACTGCTGAGCAGGAAGCTAATCGCATTGGCAACATCTTCTGGGCTACCGATCCGCCCAATTGGATGAAAGCCATCAAACGCGGCAAGCGTTTTATCGATTTCACTCGGTTCAATGAAGGATTCGTAAATGGGGGTCTTCACCACAGCAGGAGAAACGGCGTTTACACGGATATTCTTATCAGCCAATTCCATCGCCATATGCTGCGTTAGCGCATGTAAGCCGGCTTTAGCCATTGAATACGCCGATGAGGGCGTGGCTTTGATGGCTTGCTTTGCCCACATTGAGCCAACATGCACAATGGAACCACTACCATTTTCTAACATATTCTTGGCCACAGCTTGAGAGATGAAAAATGCAGCACGGTTTAGCTCCAGGTAGGCATCGTAGTCCTTGCCTTCATGCTCAAGAAATGGTGTTGGTTTGAACTTGCCTGCTGCATTTAAAAAATATTTTATATGGCGGTCGTGATTTGCGACAAAATCAAGTATGCGCTGGACGTCGTTGGCTTCGTATAGGTTTGCCTGGAGTGTTTCAATGTGCCCCATTCCAGAAAGATCATGCTTGGCAGCTTCCAATTTCGAGGATGAGCTGCCAATAATTACCGTATGAATGCCCTGTTTGAGCAACTGCCTTGCGGTCGCTAAACCCATTCCGCTGGAGCCACCCACGATCAATGCCAAAGAACTGGTTATACTTTCCATCTAATTACCTCCACAGGTATATATTAAGGTGTGGACATAGGCTATGAGATTCGTAGACTGTTGAAAATCAGGCACAATTTGGTGCGGTAGGTACTTATTGGTACATGTTGATGAAAGCAAAGGAAAAAATATTTTTGAGGAAATCAGCGCCTGAGAAAAGTGCGCGTATGGTTGAAACCATTTACGGTTGTAAGTGGTCACTCACTGTTTATCAACTTTTGGCAAACGGCATCAACCGGCCTGGGGCAATGGTTCGTAGTGTTGAGGGCTTAACCACCAAGGTGCTCAATGAATGCCTAAGGAAGAATGCAAAATTTGGTATTTTAGAACGCGTTACCTACAACGAGTCGCCACCCCGTGTTGAATATAAAGTAACCGAATTCGGCACCAAATTTATCTGTATTCTTGACGAGCTTGAAAAGCTCCAGAGCGAGATTGAAAGTGGGATATTATAACAAGGCAATGCACGCGACGAGCGCGTGATTGCGGCGTTAGGCGACACAGGGTGAGCACCTCGCGAATTGGGCTCGTGCCCTTGGCGCCAGACGGCGAGCGGCTCGTCGCGTATCTCGAACGGAGGACACCATGGGACTCTTGACCTTCAGTATCAACGTCACCCTGGACGGCTGCGTCGACCACCAGGAAGGAATCGCCGACGACGAGACACACGCCTTCTTCACCCGCCTCATGGACGAGGGCGGGGCGATGCTGTGGGGCCGCGTCACCTACGAGATGATGGAGAGCTACTGGCCAGCGGTCGCCCGCGGCGACGCGGAGGCACCGCCGGCGATGCGCGAGTGGGCGGTCAAGCTGGAGGCCAAGCCGAAGTACGTGGTGTCCTCGACGCGAAAGGACTTCCCGTGGGCCAACAGCCACCACATCGCCGGCGACCTGCGCACGGGCGTACAGAAGCTCAAGGACGCGACCCCGGACGGCGTGCTCCTCGGTAGCGGCAAGCTCGCGACCGAGCTGGACCGGCTGGATCTGATCGACGAGTACAAGTTACTCGTCCACCCCAGGATCGCAGGCCACGGCCCGACCCTGTACGAGAGCGGGCTGCCCAGCACGCGACGGCTCGAGTTGATCTCGGCGAAGCCGCTCCGCAGCGGCGCGGTCGCCATGCACTACCGGCGCGCGCGCTGACTCGGAGATGGGTCATGTCGCCTAACAAGCGCAGTCACGGCGATGGCTTTTTCGTTGCGGCTTCGCCTCCACTACAAAGCCACGCGTGCTGCGTGACGTTAGCCGTCGAGGAAAGCGCATGAGCTACGATCTGAACTTTTGGAAGTATAAGAAAGGTGTTTACCTTGACCATCAGTTGGTTTACGAAAGCTTGTGCGAGGGGCTGCTTGTTGACGGGCTTGAAGAGCTTCCGATAGAGAAGATGCTCGCGCGTCTGGAGCAGCTATTTGCCGATGGGTGGCATCGGCAAAGTAAGTACGACTGGGAGTCGCAGACGCGCGGCGCCTTCCAGATCTTTGCCAACAGCCAACTATTTCGCATCGACTGCTACGGCATGGAAGGAGAAGACATGAACCGCTTTATCGACCTGGGAGAGGAGTTTGGCTGCCCGCTCTACGACCCTCAGGTCGGGAGGCGTTTCGATGGCCATGGCTAACAAACGCTTCGAGTCCGACGGCCTACCCTTCTGCTGCGCTTCAGGGCAGGCCGTGGCTCAAGCTCCGCGTTAACCCATCATGTAAGACAGTTTGCCGTAACATTTACATAGCCCCCGAGCCACTCATCTGACTCGGGGGTTTTCGTTTCGCCCACGCAACTACTTCGCCGCCAGCGCCACGCCCACCTTCGACCGATTCGGCCGCCCGATGGCCTGGGTGATCCAGGTGCCGGTGTCGGCGAGCCTGTTCAAGTCGATGCCTGTTTCGATACCGAGGCCGTTGAGCAGGTAGACGATGTCTTCACTCGCTACGTTGCCGGAGGCGCCCTTGGCGTAGGGGCAGCCGCCGAGGCCGGCGACGGAGCTGTCGATGACCGCGATACCTTCTTCCAGCACGGCGTAGAGGTTGGCGAGCGCCTGGCCGTAGGTGTCGTGGAAGTGGGCGGCGAGCTTGTCCATGGGGATGTTGCGGCTCACGGCTTCGAGCATGCGCTTGGCGGCGAACGGAGTGCCTACGCCGATGGTGTCACCGAGGGAGACTTCGTAGCAGCCCATCTCGTACAGTGCCTTGGAGACCTCGGCAACTTTGGTGGGGGCGATCTCGCCTTCGTAGGGGCAACCGAGCACGCAGGAGACGTAGCCGCGCACGCGCACGCCGGCGCTCTGGGCGCGTTCCAGTACCGGGGCGAAGCGCTCCAGGGATTCGGCGATCGAGCAGTTGATGTTCTTGTGCGAGAAGGTCTCGCTGGCGGCGCCGAATACCGCGACTTCCTCCACGCCGCATGCCAGGGCGGCTTCCAGGCCCTTGAGGTTGGGGGTGAGGGCGGCGTAGGTCACGCCTTCGCGGCGTGTCAGGCCGGTCATCACGTCACGATGGTCGGCCATCTGCGGCACCCACTTGGGCGAGACGAAGCTTGCCGCCTCGATATAGCGGATACCGGCGGCGCCCAGGCGGTCGATCAGTTCCAGCTTGGTCACGGTGTCGATCGGCTCGGGTTCGTTCTGCAGCCCGTCGCGGGGGGCGACCTCGACCAGGCGGACGGATTTGGGAAAGGGCATGGTGCGTCTCCTTCAGGAGCATGTGGCGCTTTTGATACCAAATGTAATTACGCTTGTAGTGTAATTACCATAAGTTTATGGAATTCTCGGGTTGTGCTGCTGGCTTAGTCAGCCGGCCTGACGGCCGGATCGTCGGAACGCCGCCCGGGCTGCAGCCGCTCCTACAATAGCCTGGTGCCTGATCCAGGTATGGTGGCGCCATCATCGTCGGAACGCCGCCCGGGCTAAAGCCGCTTCTACCTTGATGGTTCATTCCTCAACAGCGAATTCCAGTAGTACATCCCCTTGCCCCACGGTGTCGCCGGCCTGGAAGTGGAAGCTCGCCACGTGGCCATCGGCGGGGGCGGTGAGGGTATGCTCCATCTTCATGGCTTCCATGACCATCAGCGGCATGCCTTTCTCCACCGGGTTGCCGGGTTTCACCAGTAGCGCGACCACGGTGCCGTGCATCGGGGCGGTGAGTGTCGATTCGGCTTCGTGGTGGCCGTGGTCGACGGCGTCGAGGCGGCGCCAGAACAGCCTGGATTCGCCGTGGGCGTCGGCGAGGACGATGATGTTGCTCTCGCGGTGGCGGACCAGTCGTGCCTGGATGCGGCGGCGATGGCCGTCGAGGGTGATTGCCACGGCGTCGCCACTCAGGCGTTGCAGTTCGGCGCTGAGGGGCTTGTCTTGAATCCGTAGCTCCCACGGCTCCTGTTCGTTCTCGCGGTGGCCGTCGACGGTGACGATGGCTGGCGAGTCGTCTTCGTCCTGGGCATGGGCGGGATCGCAGAGCGCCACGCGGATGCGATGCGCGGCGTTGAGGCGGAAGCCGTCGTGACGATCCCAGGGCGAGGCGCTTTCACGCTCGCGGCCGAGTTGGTCGAGTGCGACCAGCGCTGCAGCTGCATAGTCCTCGGTACGGTATTCGCGGGAAGCGAACAGCACTTCCTGATGATGCTCGATGAAACGGGTATCCAGCTCTGCCGCTTGGAAGGCCGGGTGGCTTGCCAGGCGTTGCAGGAAGTTGCGGTTGGTGACCACGCCACGTACGTCGAGTGCCGCCAGCGCCCGGTTCAGGGTGGCGAGTGCCTGGGCACGGTCGTCGCCATGGACGATCAGCTTGGCCAGCATAGGGTCGTAGTGCATCGAGACCACGTCGCCGCTTTCCACGCCGCTGTCCAGGCGTACTCGCTCGGGGTCGAGGCCGGCGCCTTGCAGGTCGAGGGCGAAGCGTTCCAGGGTGCCGGTGGCCGGCAGGAAGTCCTGCTCGGGATCCTCGGCATACAGGCGAGCCTCGAAGCTGTGGCCGCTGATGGTCAACTTGTCCTGAGCACAGGGCAGCGGCTCGCCCATGGCCACGCGCAGTTGCCATTCCACCAGATCCTGGCCGGTGATCATCTCGGTGACCGGGTGCTCCACCTGGAGGCGGGTGTTCATCTCCATAAAGTAGAAGCTGCCATCCGCATCCAATAGGAACTCGACGGTGCCGGCGCCGACGTAGCCGATCTCCTTCGCCGCGCGTACCGCGGCCTCACCCATATCGTGGCGCAGTTCCGCCGTCATGCCCGGTGCCGGCGCTTCCTCCAGCACCTTCTGGTGACGGCGCTGCACGCTGCAGTCGCGTTCGAACAGGTAGACGCCATTGCCGTGAGTGTCGCAGAACACCTGGACTTCCACATGGCGCGGCCGGGTCAGATACTTCTCGATCAGCATGCGCTGATCGCCGAAGGCGGCCTGGGATTCGCGCCGGCAGCCGTCTAGCGCGGCCTGGAAACCGGCGGCGGATTCCACCACGCGCATGCCCTTGCCGCCACCGCCGGCGCTGGCCTTGAGCAGCACGGGATAGCCGATCTTGTCGGCCTCGGCCTTGAGCACGTCGTCGCTCTGGTCGTCGCCGTGATAGCCGGGCACCAGCGGCACGCCGGCATGCTGCATGCGTGCCTTGGCGGCGGACTTGTCGCCCATGGCGGAAATGGCCGACGCCGGTGGGCCGATGAAGGTCACGCCGGCACGGTCGCAGGCCTCGACGAAAGTGGCGTTCTCGGAGAGGAAACCGTAGCCGGGATGGATGGCCTTGGCGCCGGTGCGTTGGGCGGCCTCGAGTACCGCTTCCATATCGAGATAACTATCGCGTGCCGCGGCGGGGCCGATGCGTACGGCCTCGTCGGCCTCACGCACATGTAGGGCGTGGGCGTCGGCATCGGAGTAGACTGCCACGCTGGTGATGCCAAGGCGCCGTGCGGTGCGCATCACGCGGGAGGCGATCTCGCCACGGTTGGCGATCAGTACCTTGTCGAAACGGGTCTGACTCATTTTCCGTTCTTCCTTTCGGGGGCTTGCCAGCGCGGGGCACGCTTTTCGAAGAAGGCGCCGAGTCCTTCCTGGCCTTCATCGCTGATGCGTAATTGGCTGATCACTCGGCAACAGTGCTCACGAGTGGCGTTACTGTCGGGTTCGCGGGCCACATGGGCGAGCAGGGCCTTGGTGGCACGGCTGGCCTGAGGCGAGGCGGCAAGCAAGGTATCGATCATGTTTTCGATGGCTGTGTCCATGGAATCGTGATCTACCACGCGGTGCACCAGCCCCAGTTCGAGGGCATGGGCAGCCTCGATGACCTCAGCGGTCAGCGCGTAGCGGCGCATCTGGCGTGGTCCTATGGCACGCTGCACATAGGGACTGATCACCGCCGGTGACAGGCCCAGCTTGACTTCCGACAGGCAAAACCGAGCCTGTTCCGAGGCGATCACGATATCGCAGCACGCGGCCAGGCCCACCGCGCCACCGAACGCCGCCCCCTGAACGCGACACAGCGTGGGGCAGGGCAGGGTATCCAGATCATGCATCAGGCGGGACAGTTCGCGGGAATCGGCCAGGTTATCGTCGATGTCGTATTCGACCATACGCTTCATCCAGCCGAGATCGGCCCCGGCGGAGAAATGCTTGCCGACGGACTCCAGCACCACCACGCGCACCTCGCTGCGCTCGGCTGCGGCAGCCAGTCGATCGAGATGAGCGTTGAGCTCGGCGATCAAGTGGTCGTCGAAGGCGTTGTGCACCTCGGGCTTGTTGAGCGTCAGCCAGGCAATGCCACGGTCGTCGATCTTAAGCTGGGAGTAATTTGTCGTGTCTGTCATGGGCAGCAACCTCTTCGATAGAGCTGTAAGCCGTAAGCTTTAAGCTGTAAGAAACCCAGAGTGGTCACCGTAGCGTGCGGAGGAGACTTCCAGCTTACAGCTTCAAGCTTCCAGCTCCCTTGCGCAGCAAGGGGTCACATCCTAAACACTCCAAATCGCGTCTCTTCGATCTCCGCATTCATGGCGGCGGCGAGTGCCAGGCCGAGCACGTCGCGGGTCTGCAGCGGGTCGATCACGCCGTCGTCCCACAGCCGCGCGCTGGCGTAGTAGGGGTGGCCCTGGTGCTCGTAGGCGTCCCGCGTTGGCCGCTTGAACGCTTCCTCTTCTTCCGCACTCCACTCGCGGCCTTCGCGTTCGTACTGTTCGCGCTTGACCTGCGCCAGTACGTTGGCCGCCTGCTCGCCGCCCATCACCGAAATACGCGCGTTGGGCCACATGAACAGCAGGTTGGGGTCGTAGGCCCGGCCGCACATGCCGTAGTTGCCGGCGCCGAAACTACCGCCGATCAGCACCGTGAACTTGGGTACCTTGGCGCAGGCCACGGCGGTGACCAGCTTGGCGCCGTGCTTGGCGATTCCCTCGTGTTCGTATTTGGAGCCGACCATGAAACCAGTGATGTTCTGCAGGAAAAGTAGCGGAATCCCGCGCTGGGCACACAGCTCGATGAAGTGAGCGCCTTTCAGGGCGGACTCCGAGAACAGCACGCCGTTGTTGGCGACGATGCCCACCGGGTAGCCGTGCAGATGGGCGAAGCCGGTGACCAGGGTGTCGCCGTAGTAGCGCTTGAATTCGTCGAAGTCGGAGTCGTCGACCAGGCGGCCGATCACTTCGCGCACGTCGTAGGGTTTCTTGAGGTCGGTGCCGACGATGCCGTAGAGCTCGTTGGGGTCGAGGCGCGGAGGGCGGGGCTCGCGCATCTTGAGCTGGCCGCGCTTGTGCCAGTTGAGCCGCGACACGGCACGCCGTGCCAGTTGCAGCGCATGGGCATCGTTGTCGGCGTAGTGGTCGGCCACGCCGCTGATGCGGGCATGGACATCGGCACCGCCCAGGTCTTCGGCACTGATGCTCTCGCCGGTGGCGGCCTTCACCAGTGGCGGGCCGCCGAGAAAGATGGTGCCCTGCTGCTTGACGATGATCGACTCGTCGGCCATGGCCGGTACGTAGGCGCCACCGGCGGTGCAGGAGCCCATCACCACGGCGATCTGCGGGATGCCCTCGGCGGAGAGGGTGGCCTGGTTGTAGAAGATGCGTCCGAAATGGTCACGGTCGGGAAACACCTCGTCCTGGCTCGGCAGGTGGGCACCGCCGGAATCGACCAGATAGATGCACGGCAAGCGGTGCTTGCGGGCGATCTCCTGGGCACGCAGGTGTTTCTTGACCGTCAGCGGATGATAGGTACCTCCCTTGACGGTGGCGTCGTTGGCGACGACCACGCACTCCACGCCACCCACGCGGCCGATACCGGTGACGATACCGGCCGCGGGCACCGGGCTGTCGTAGACCTCATGCGCGGCCAATGCCGAAAACTCGAGGAAAGGCGAACCCTCGTCGAGCAGGTGATCGATACGGTCGCGCACGAACAGCTTGCCACGCGACTCGTGGCGCAACCGGGCCTTCTCGCCACCGCCCTGGGCGATGGCCGCGGTCAGCTCGCGCAGCTTGCCGACTTCGGCGCGCATCGCCGCATCGTTGGCCTGGAAGCCTTCGCTGCGTGAGTTGATTTGGGTTTGTAGGATGCTCATCGGAATATCCTTTGACGGCTACGGGCTACGGGCTACGGGCTACGGGCTACGGGCTACGGGCTACGGGCTACGGGCTACGGGCTGCTCGTCGCCCGAAGCTCGCGGCTCGAGGCTGAAGTTATGCCGACTCATTAAATATCTCGCGCCCAATCAACATCCTTCGAATCTCGCTGGTCCCGGCACCGATTTCGTAGAGTTTGGCATCGCGCAGCAGGCGGCCGGTGGGGTATTCGTTGATGTAGCCGTTGCCGCCGAGTAGCTGGATGGCGTCGAGCGCGACCTGGGTGGCTTTTTCGGCACAGTAGAGGATCACCCCGGCGGCGTCTTTCCTGGATGTGCGGCCGCGGTCGCAGGCTGCCGCCACGGTATACAGATAGGCTCGGCAGGCGTTGAGGGTGGTGTACATATCGGCGATCTTGCCCTGCACGAGCTGGAATTCGCCGATGCTTTGGCCGAACTGCTTACGTTCGTGCACGTAGGGCACTACGACGTCCATGGCGGCCTGCATGATGCCGATGGGGCCGGCGGCGAGCACGGTGCGCTCGTAGTCGAGCCCGCTCATCAGCACATTCACCCCCTTGCCTTCCTGGCCCAGGATATTCTCCGCCGGCACGCGGCAGTCCTGGAACACCAGCTCGCAGGTGTTGGAGCCGCGCATGCCCAGCTTGTCGAGCTTCTGGGCGGTGGAGAAGCCGGGGAAGCTCTTCTCGATGAGGAAGGCGGTGATGCCCTTGGAGCCGGCATCGGGATCGGTCTTGGCATAGACCACCAGCACCTCGGCGTCGGGGCCGTTGGTGATCCACATCTTGTTGCCGTTGAGAATGTAGCGCTCGCCGCGCTTCTCGGCGCGTAGCTTCATGGAGACCACGTCGGAGCCGGCGCCCGGCTCGGACATGGCCAGTGCCCCCACGTGTTCGCCGCTGATCAGCTTGGGCAGGTACTTGGCTTTCTGCTCGGTGGTGCCGTTGAGCTTGATCTGGTTGACGCATAGGTTGGAGTGAGCGCCGTACGAAAGCCCCACCGAGGCGCTGGCGCGTGAGATCTCTTCCATGGCGATGCAGTGAGCGAGATAGCCCATGCCGGCGCCGCCGTCCTCTTCGGGCACGGTGATACCGAGCAGGCCCATGTCGCCGAATTTCTGCCATAGCTCGTTGGGGAATTCGTTCTTCTCGTCGATCTCGGCCGCGCGCGGAGCGATCTCGTCGCGGGCGAAGGCATTGACCTGGTCGCGCAGCATGACCAGTGTCTCATCGAGGCCGAAGTCGAGAGGCGTGAAGGGCGTTTGCATGGCGTGGCTCCTGTCTCGAGTCCTGGAGAGCGTAGGCTGGGTAGGGTTGCCGCTTTATGTCCAGGACCTTCAAGCATTGTGTCTTGTTGAAAAGATAGTCCAAGACTAGGTGGAGTTGACGTTTACGTAAAGTGTAAGTTTTGAGGCTTTCGACGAATGTCGAAGTGGAGAGGAAGGAGAACGGCGAGTCGAGAGGCTCGCCGTTCTGGTGAGAGGCTTAGCCAGCCGATCCGCTGGTGGTAGAGGGAAATGTCCTGCGTCGTGGGGTCAGTGGCTAAAGCTGGTAGCCAGTTCCTGAAAGGCTCTGGCGGGCCCCGAAAGAGGCTTATGTTGGGCCCAGGCGAGACCGACTTCCATGGTGGGAATCGGATCATCCAAGTCGATGTGCTCGATGCGCCTACCCTCCAGTGACCAGGGCCGGTAGACCATGTCGGAGAGGATGCTAATGCCGGTGCCATTCGCCACCATGCTACGCACCGCTTCCACCGACGACGTCTTGAACAGGATGTTGGGAGTGAGGCCAGTGGGCTTCCAGTACCTCATGGCGGTCTGATCCGCTTCATCCACCGTCAGCATGATGTACGGCTCGTCTATCAGGTCATGTAGGCCGACCCTGTCACGCATCAGTAGTGGATGGTGGCTGCTCACCCACAGGCGGCGTGGCGAATGGATCAGTGGTTCACGCTCCAGTCCCGAGGTCTGGTCGATGTTCGAGGTCAATACGATGGCCAGGTCGAACTCGCCGGATGTCAGCCCCTGCTGGATGGCGGGGCGAGGTACCTCGTGGGGTCTGACCTGAACGCCGGGGTAGCGACGCTGGAAGCGTGCCAGCAGCGGTGGGATGAAGTAACCCGCAACCGTGTAGCTCATGGCCAGATTCAAGGTCCCGGTCACTGCGGCAGTGTTGTCCTGGAGGCTATCGAAGGCTTCATCGACGGCCTGGAACACATGGCGTACCTGGTGCAGGAAGCGGTTGCCTTGTCGAGTGAGCGCCATGCCCTGCGACGTGCGCTGGAAGAGTGCCACGCCCAATTGTTCCTCGATTTCGCGTACGCCGGTGGTGATGGATGACTGGGAGACGTTGAGGTCCACCGCCGCTTGGGTGACCTTGCCGCTTTCGGCCACCGCCAGGAAGTAACGCATCTTGCGCAGTGAGAGATCGCGTGACATGGGAGTCTTGTCCTGTGTTCGGATTTTTTGAAGATACAGAACAAGAATTAATAATTCCATATGTCTCCTAAGGCTGTAATAAATGAATGACGCCATTTGAGGAGACACGCCATGACAACAACGATCGACTTGAACGCGGATATGGGGGAGGGCTTCGGCGCTTGGCAGATCGGTGATGGGGTCGACGCGCAGATCATGCCATTGATCAGCTCCGCCAACGTGGCGGCGGGCTTCCACGCCGGCGACCCGACCACCATGGCCGGCAACCTTCGCCAGGCGGCGGAGCATGGCGTAGCCGTGGGGGTGCATCCCGGTTTTCGCGATCTGGTCGGCTTCGGGCGGCGTCACATCGATGCGTCCGTCGAGGAACTGGTCAACGACGCGCTCTACCAACTGGGCGCACTGCGTGAACTCGCCGCCCGCGAGGGGCTGTCACTTCACCACTTCAAACTGCACGGTGCGCTGTTCATGCATGCCGCCCACGATGACGAATTCGCCCAGGCGTTGTGCAGGGCACTCGAGCAAGTTGCCCCCTCCCTGCCGATCTACTGTCTGGCGGGTACCGCCATTGACCGGGCGGCCTGCGAGGCGGGCTTGAGGTGTGTTCACGAGTTCTACGCCGATCGCGACTACAACGACGAGGGCAGCATCGTCTTCGTGCGCAAGGTCAAGCCACTCGACCCGCAGGCGGTGGCACGGAAGGTGCTTAGAGCTTGCCACGAGGGGGTGGTCGAGGCTGTCAGTGGCAAGCAGGTACCCGTCAGTTTCCAATCGATCTGCATTCACAGCGATACGCCTGGTGCCCTGTCGCTCGTCCAGTCCGTGCGCAGCGCATTGGATCAGGCTGGGATCCAGGTCAAGGCACCCTGAGTCGGGCCACATCACTCTCATAATCACAATTCAGAAGGAGACAACACCATGTCGCAGCAGGATATCCAGGCTCCTTTCCCCGGTGTGTTCTACCGCCGCCCGTCGCCTGACAAGCCACCTTTCGTGGAAGAAGGGCAGCAGGTAGAGACGGACTCGGTGATCGGGCTTCTCGAAGTCATGAAGCAATTCTTCGAACTCAAGACCGATGAGGCAGGCACCATCACCGCCTTCCAGGTCGAGGAGGAAACCGTCGTCGAGGCTGGCCAGTCCATCGCGGTGCTGGAGGTGAAGTGATGATTCGTCGACTGCTGATCGTCAATCGTGGCGAGATCGCGCTGCGAGTGGTGCGTGCCGCTCGTGAACTCGGTATGTGCAGCATCGTTGCCCATAGCGAGGCCGATACCGATAGTCTGGCTGTGCAGCGAGCCGATGAAGCGGTTTGCATTGGCCCGCCACAGGCCTCCAAGAGCTATTTGAACATCGAGGCGATACTCCAGGCCGCGGAAAGCGTGGGGGCCGATGCCGTGCATCCTGGCTATGGCTTTCTCTCCGAGAGCGCCGAATTTGCCCGGGCAGTGAAGGCGGCGGGGATGGTATTCGTCGGCCCGGAGGCATCGATCATCGAACGCATGGGTGACAAGGCCATGGCACGCCAGACGGCGATCGATGCCGGGGTGCCGGTGGTGCCGGGCTCGCCATACGCGGTGAGCGATCTGGACGAGGCGTTGGCCGTGGCCGAGAGTGTGGGCTTCCCGCTGCTCATCAAGGCAGCCGCCGGTGGTGGTGGACGCGGCATCCGGGTGGCGGAAAACGCCGCGGAGCTTCGTGAACAGCTGCCCATGGCGCAGACCGAGGCGCGCACCGCCTTCGGTGATGACCGCGTCTACCTCGAGCGATTCATCGAACGCGCCCGCCACATCGAGGTCCAGATCCTCGGCGATGGAGAGCGGGCCATCCATTTCTTCGAGCGTGAATGCTCGCTACAGCGGCGCCGGCAGAAGGTGTTCGAGGAGTGTCCCTCGCCGGCTCTCGATGACACGACCCGAGAATCGCTGTGCCGCTCGGCGGTGGCCCTGGCGGAGCATGTCGGTTACTTCGGTGCCGGTACCCTCGAATATCTCTACGACGACACCACTGGCGAGTTCTTCTTCATCGAGATGAACACCCGGATCCAGGTCGAGCACCCGATCACCGAGGCAGTCACTGGGGTCGACCTAGTGCGCGAGATGCTGCGTCTGGCACGTCGTGAGCACCTACGCTTCGCCCAGCAGGATATCCAGCGTCGCGGCTGGGCGGTAGAGATGCGCATCAATGCCGAAGATCCCGAGCGAGGCTTCTTTCCGTCATCCGGACAGGTGCAACGGTTGGTCTGGCCTTCAGGGCCCGGTATCCGCATCGACAGTGGCCTTTACGAAGGCTACCGCATGCCGCCTTTCTACGATTCCCTGGTGGCCAAGCTGATCGTCTGGGACGAATGCCGCGAAAGCGCACTGATCCGTGCCGGCCGCGCTTTGGACGAGTTCACCCTCGAGGGGTTCGCCACCACGGCGGCACTGCATCGGCGCCTGGTCGATGATGCGGAGGTGCGCCGGGGCGCGGTGGATACCGGCTTTCTCGAGCGTTGGCTGGAAGCGGAGCCCACACCCACGCCAAGCGATAAGGAGGTGGTGTCATGAGTGCTGACAAGATGACGCCGGCACGTTATAGCCTGGCCGCCGACGAATTCATGTTCGTGGAATTGAGCGAGGAGATGACGCTCGAGGCGTTCTTTCGCTCGATCTCCATCACCCAGCGGCTCAAGGCCACGTCCGTACCGGGCATCATCGAGATCTGTCCGGCCAATGCTTCCTACCAAGTGCGCTACGATCCCGACCAACTCTCCGCCGCCTCGCTGCAGGAAGTCCTGGAGTCGCTGGATCGCGAGGTCTCGGCGCAACAGGTGCGTACCATCGAGACGCGGGTGATCGAGGTGCCGGTGCTCTATAACGATCCCTGGACCCACGAAACCCTGATGCGTTTTCGCGATCGCCACCAGGATCCCAGTGGTACCGATCTCGACTATGCCGCGCGGATCAACGGCTATGACAGCGTCGAGGCCTTCATCGAGGCGCACAGCGGCAGCCCCTGGTTCGTCTCGATGGTGGGGTTCGTGGCGGGCTTGCCATTCATGTACCAGATGGTGCCGCGTGAGCGACAGATCCAGGTGCCCAAGTACCTGCGCCCTCGTACCGACACGCCCAAGCAGACCGTGGGCTATGGCGGCTGCTTCAGTTGCATCTACTCCGTGCGTGGCGCCGGTGGCTACCAGATGTTCGGGGTCACCCCGATGCCGATCTACGACCCGGCCGACCAACAACCGCACATCGACGATTCGATGATCTTCTTCCGTCCCGGCGACATCGTGAAGCATCGGTCCATCGACCGCGACGAGTACGATCACCTGCTGGCCGATGCCGAGGCCGGGCGTTTCGAACCCCGGGTGGTGCCGTTCACTTTCGACCTGGACGACTTCAACCGTGACCCCGATGGCTATGCCAGTCGTGTAAAGGAGGTGCTTCATGACCATTGACGTGATCAAGCCCGGGCTTGCCACCTCCATTCAGGACACCGGCCGCCAGGGCAACTACCACCTCGGGATTCCGCCATCCGGGGGCATGGACCAGCGCTCCCTGCGCGCGGCCAATCTGCTGCTCGGAAACCCCGAAGGGGCCGCGGTGCTGGAATGTGCCTTGATGGGGCCGGAACTAAGGTTCAACGAAAGCTGCTGTGTCGCTGCCTGTGGGGCCGAGATGACACCGCGGGTCAACGGTGAGGCGCAGCCCCTCAATGAGGTGTTCCGCGTGCCGGCGGGGGCGACCTTGAGCTTCGACTTCGTCAAGGCCGGGGCCAGGCTCTATCTGGCCATCGAGGGTGGCATCGATGTGCCCGAGAAGCTCGGTAGCCGCAGCACCTATGCGCTGGGTAGCCTGGGTGGTCTGAATGGTCGACCGCTGCAAGCTGGCGACCGGTTGAGCCTGTTGCCATCTTCCGCCGCTGCCCGTGAAGGGCGCCAGTTGCCGGAGGCGCTGATTCCGCAGTTCTCCAAGCACAACATGCTGCGCGTGGTGCCAGGCATCTACGATCACCGGCTGACCGACGAGAGCCGTGAGCGCTTCTACGAAGAGGAATGGACGGTGGCCTCCGAAGCCGACCGTATCGGCTATCGCATGAAGGGGGGCAGTTCATTGTCGTTTATCGAGCGCGAGCCGCCGTTCGGTGCCGGCGACGACCCCTCGAATATCGTCGATGCCTGCTACCCGATCGGTTCCATCCAAGTGCCCAGCGGCAGCGAGCCGATCATCCTGCATCGCGATGCCGTGTCCGGTGGTGGCTACGCGATGATCGGTACCGTGATCAGTGCCGACATGGACTGGGTCGGACAGATCCAGCCCCACCAGAAGGTTCGCTTTGTGGCGGTCAGCCTGGAGGAGGCTCTGACCGCCCGTGCGGAATACCGGAAGGGGATGGAGGCCCTGCGTCAGATGCCATGATCGCCATGCTCTCCGTGAGCCAGGTGGCTGCCGGTGCAGGTGTGACCTAAGCCATCCCGGTTCTCTCATTGACCAACCTGAGTGTCGCCGATTTCGGCGGTGCAGGGGGTCGTCTGTCCTGAAGACAAGCACAACAAAGGTATTCGAGATGACCAATCGAACATCGACGACCGAGGCCACTGACCTCGACTATGCAGAACAACCGGTGCCCGCCGAGGGGCGAATGCCGAGAACCAACCTGATGATGGCATGGTGGGCGGTGTGCAGCGCCATCTTCTACATGGTGGTGGCCGCGGCCATGGCGCGCAGCTATGGCACGACCAACGCACTGATCGGCATCGTGCTAACGGTGATCGCCTATGGGGTGATCAACAGCGTGATCAGTCGCTACTCGATGAAAACCGGATTGACTGTCGCCCTGTTCTCCAAGGTATTGTTCGGCCACGTGGGGGCGATGGTCGCCACGCTGATTTTCTTCGCCACGGCGCTCTACTACGCAGTGTTCGAAGGTTACGTGATGGCGCTGGTGCTGACTGAGTGGAGTGGCAGCCTGACCATGGCCATGAGCACGGCCATCGTGGCGATACTGGGGGTTTCGCTGATTTTCGGTAGCGTCCAGCACTGGCTGGACAAGTTCAACGGGGTGCTGCTGCCGGTCTATGTCATCGGCATGCTGATCGCCGTGGGCATGGCCATTGCCGAGTTCGGCTACCCGAGCGACTGGCTGTCGCGGGTCCCCGAAGGGGGTGCCTCGCCCTGGGGTTGGCTGCAGACCTTCGCCTACTACATGGGCGTGTGGGTGCTGATGATGTTCACCTTCGACTATGCCCGTTTCGGCAAGCAGGAAGACGCCAGTTTCCATGCCAAGGTGACCTTCGGTATTCCTTTCTATGCCATGACCTTCCTGTTCAGTGGCATTGTCGGCATCCTGCTCGATTCGATGATTCCCATCGATGGTCTGTCGGAAGCCTCCGTGGTGCTGGGCCTGCTTGAATTGATGGGAGTGGGTGGCCTGCTGTTGGTTTGGGTGACACAGAGCCGGATCAATACCGCCAACTATTACCTGGCCACGGTCAACTTCGAGGCGTTGGTGCGCAAGGTCACCGGCATCAAGCTTTCCAAGGTGGTGGCAGGGTGCCTGATCGGCCTGATGTCCTATCTGCTGATGATGGCCGACGTGTTCAGCTACATTCTCCAGGCGCTGGCCTACCAGGGCGTGTTCGTGGTGGCCTGGGTCGGTGTGGCCCTGGCACATATCCTCTCGCGCACCTACCAGCAGCGCTTCAACGGCCATGTCGAACTGGATAATGCCTACATTCCGGCCTACAACCCCTGTGGCTTGATCGCCTGGTGCCTGGCAACCGCCGTGGGCATGGTCATCATGCATCTGCCGGGCATTTCTGGATTCTCGGCACCGGCCACCTTCCTGGTCGCCTATGTGCTGTATGAAATCGGACTCAAGCGTGCTAACCCTGACTGGTACGTGGCCAGTCTGAACAAATCCTGATTCGCTTTCGTTTCCGTCTCGATGAGATCCCGGTAGCCTTGGCTACCGGGGTTTCTCTGCCTAGCTCAATGAGTCGCTACCGCTTCACTTAGCGTTGGGAAAAAACAACTGCTGCCCCTTGACCTCGAAGTCGGCCATGGCTTGCTGGCCTGCCTCGGAGAGTAGCCATTCATGCCACTGTTGAGCGAGGTCGTGCTTGAGGTGGGGGTGGCGTTCTTCGCTTAGCAGCAGGCTGCCGTATTGGTTGAACAGCGCTTCGTCGCCCTCGAAAAGAATCGCGAGGTTCTGGCGGTTATCGAAAGCCACCCAAGTGGCGCGATCGGACATGACGTAGGCATCCATGCCGGCGGCGGTGTTCAGGGTCGGGCCCATGCCGCTACCCAGTTCGCGATACCATTCCCCGTTCGGTTCGACACCCGCTGACTCCCACAGGCGCAGTTCGGCGCGGTTGGTGCCGCTGTCGTCGCCACGCGAGGCAAAGGGCGCTTCGGCTTCGGCGATCATCGAGAACGCCTCGTCGACCGTGTCGGCTTCACCAATGCCGGCCGGATCGTCACTGGGGCCGATGATCACGAAGTCGTTGACCATCACGTCGCGGCGTTCGGTGGCGTAGCCGTCGGCGACGAACTGTTCCTCACCCGCGGTATCGTGGACCAGCAGGCTGTCGGCGTCGCCTCGCCGGGCGATCTCGAAGGCCTGGCCCGTGCCGACCGCGACGACATGCACATCGATGCCCGTGGTGTCACGGAACTGGGGAATGATGGCGTCGAACAGCCCCGACTGTTCGGTGGAAGTGGTCGAGGCCAGCGTGATATAGCGCTCGTCGTCCTGGGCCTGGCTGCCCAGTGACAGCACCATGCCCAGACCTAGTCCCAGGATCGTGATGGCGGTTTTGGTTTTGTTGAGCGGCATGCAATGGCTCCCTGTTGTCATGACGTTGTTTACGGTGTGTCGGCGGTTGCCTACCACACCAGATCTCCGTTGATGAATGCCCTGGCTCGGGCCGTTTGCGGTTGTGAGAAGAACACCTCGGCGGGGCTGTGCTCGATCAGGCGGCCGCCGTAGAGAAAGACCACCTCATCGGCCAACCGCCGGGCCTGGTTGAGGTCATGGCTGCTCATCACGATGCGTGTTCCCTGGCGATGGAAATCGGCGACGGCATCTTCTACCGCTCTGATCGCGGCGGGATCGAGCGCCGAGGTGGGCTCGTCGAGAAACAGCACTTCGGGTTTCAACAGCCAGGCGCGGGCCAGCGCCAGGCGTTGTTGTTCGCCGCCGGAGAGAACACGCGCCGGGCGATGGGCGATGGCCGTTAGGCCGAAATGTTCCAGCGCTTCCCATGCCAGAGGTTTGCGGCGTGTGTGCCGGGTACTGCCCGCCGCCAGGGCGTAGGTAAGGTTGGCCAGCGCCGAGCGGCGCAGCAGCACCGGGCGCTGGAAGACCATGGCCTGGCGGGGGGGCTTGCCGTTGTCATGACCTGACCAGCGAATCCGGCCTTCGGTAGGCTTGAGCAGACCATGGCACAGACGCATCAATAGGCTCTTGCCGGCCCCGTTGGGGCCCATGATCAGGGTCTTGCCATGACCTTCCAGGCGCAGCGAGATGTGGTCGAGTAGAATCTGGCCGCGATGCACGAAGCTTACTTCATTGAGTTCCAACGGCAGGATGGAATGGGGGAGGCGCATATCGTTCATCCCAGTCGCCTCCTGGCGGTTTCACCGACCACGTAAGCGGCGCCATTGACCACCGCCACCAGAAGCAGCAGCACGATCCCCAGCCCCAGTGCCAATGGCAGGTTGCCCTTGCTGGTTTCCAGGGCGATGGCGGTGGTCATCACCCGGGTGACACCATCGATATTGCCGCCGACGATCAGTACCGCGCCCACTTCGGCACTGGCACGCCCGAAGCCGGCCAGGATTACCGTGATCAAGCCGAAACGGGCATCCCACAGCAGGGTGGGAATGGCGCGCCAGCGCGCGATGCCGAATGACGAAAGCTGCTCGCGGTATTCGCCCCATAATTCTTCGATCTGCTGGCGGGTCAGTGCGGCGATGATCGGTAACACCAGCACCACCTGGGCGACGACCATGGCCCCGGGGGTGAACAACAGCCCCCACTGGCCCAGCGGCCCGGCTCGCGACAGCAGCAGGTAGACCATCAGCCCGGCAACTACCGGTGGCAGGCCCATCAAGGCGTTGAGAAACACCACGACCATGCCGCGTCCGGGAAACGCCCATAGCGCCAGAGCGGCGCCAAGCGGCAGGGCCAGTAGACTGGCGATCAACACCGCCGAAAGCGAAACCTGCAATGACAACGCCACGATGCCCATCAGTGCTGGGTCCATGCCCAGTACCAGGGCGAGGGCCGTTTGCAAGGCGTTGTCGGGCATGAGGCTCTCCTGTTAATTCTTGTTGCATGATGCGCGGTCTTTAACGGTATCGCACTCTATACTGAAAAATATGCAGCCAAGAACATAGAAACGACATCGATGATCCCTCACTCTCCTTATCTGACGACAGCGGAAGTGGCCGACTACCTGCGCCTCAAGGAGCGCAAGGTCTACGATCTGGTCAAGCAGGGCCAGATTCCGTGCACGAAAGTGACCGGCAAGCTGCTGTTTCCCCGCCAGAGCATCGACTTGTGGCTGATGAATCACCTGGAGGGTGATCAGCAAAGTCGCCGGCCAGTACCTTGGGTGTTGGCCGGCAGCCAGGACCCGTTGCTGGAGTGGGCATTGCGCGAAAGCGATGCGGGCCTGGCCATGCTATGCCAAGGCAGTGGTGACGGAGTGCAGCGTTTGCTCACCGGTGACGCCATGCTGGCCGGGGTGCATGTCATCGACCCCAATACCGGCCGCTACAATGATTCCCAGTTGCTGGGACTTTCCGGCATGCGCGATCTGGTGATGGTGCGCTGGGTGGTGCGCCGCCAAGGGTTGATGGTGACACCTGGCAACCCCAAAGGGATCGAATCGCTACGCGATCTTGCGCGTGACGAGCTGGTAGTGGCCCATCGCCAGTCAGGTGCCGGCGCCGAGCGATTGCTGCGTTATCTGCTGACCAAGAGTGGGTTGGATCACGAAAAATTGAACCTGACCGAGCACCCCGCGCTTAGCGAAGACGACTTGGCCTTGGCGGTACGCCATGGCGAGGCGGATGTCGGCCTGGGGGTGGAGGCCGCTGCGCGTCGCCAGGGCCTGGAGTTCGTGCCGGTGCACGAGGAGTGCTTCGACCTGGCCATGCGCCGGCGCAGCTATTTCGAACCGCCAGTGCAGCGTCTGCTGGCCTTCGCCCGAGATACCCGCTTCGCCGAGCGCGCCGCGGCGCTGGGCGGTTACGACGTTGGCGAGCTGGGTACCGTCACCTATAACGCCTGATCGCGGATGCGTCGGCTATAAGGTATCCCTCTGCTGGGGCGGCACGATCCCCAGCCGCTTCATGCGCCGGTAGATGGTGGGCCGCGACAGTCCCAACTCGCGGGCCACGGCGCTGATGTTCCAGTGGTGCCGGCGCAGGGCCTGATGCAACGGGTCGCGGTTGCCCGGCAGGTCGACGACCCGGTTGGGGGCATCCAGCGCTGGATCGCTCTCGCCGCGATGGGCGCCGGGATGCGCCAGGTGACCGCTGATGCATTCCTCGGGCAGGTCGCCAACGATCACCTCGTTGCCATCGCAAGTGGCCAGTGCATAGCGCAGGGCGTTGTGCAGTTCGCGGATATTGCCCGGCCAAGGGTAGGCCAGCAGGGCACTCATGGCATCGCCACGCAGCCGCATCCGTTCGTCGCGTTCCTGTTGTAGTTCCTTGAAGATGCGCCGAATCAGGTAGCTCTTGTCAGCACGCTCACGCAGCGGCGGCAGACGCAGGCTGGCCCCGTTGAGGCGATAGAACAGATCCTCGCGGAAGCGGCCTTCGGTGATCAGGCCACGCAGGTCGCGGTGGGTGGCGGCGACCACTCGCAGGTCGACCTTGAGCGGGCGGCTGGCGCCGATCGGCAGCACCTCCTGCTCGGCCAGTACCCGCAGCAACCGGGTCTGTAACTGCAGTGGCATATCGCCGATCTCGTCGAGAAACAACGTGCCGCCATCGGCCTGGGCGATCAGGCCCTTCATGCCCTTGCTGCGTGCGCCGGTGAAGCTGCCGGGTTCGTAGCCGAACAGTTCGCTCTCGATCAGTGATTCGGGCATCGCCGCACAGTTGATGGCCACGAAGGGCTTGTCGCGGCGCCGGCTCGATTCGTGCAGGGCGCGCGCCATGCGCTCCTTGCCGGTGCCGGTTTCGCCGATCACCAGAATGTTGATCGGCTCGTTACGCAAGCGGGCGGCGCGGGTCAGGGTATCGCGCATTGCCGGGTCGTCATCGGCCAGGGCTTCCAACGGCGCCAGGCTAGTGTCGCGAGCCCGGCTTTCGCCCACCGAGTGCGGAATTCGACGCTGCGGTTCGATCAGTGTGGCGAAATGGATCTCGCGATGACGATGGGTGCGGAAGGCGCGCACGCGGTCGTCGCAGTAGCGCTGGATGGTCAGCACGTCCTCGATCTCGGCGTCGAGCAGGTCCTGGATGTTCCAGGCCTTGAAGAGTCGCGCTTCGCCGGGACCGGGCAACGGCAGGTCGTGGTGACGTAGCAGCTTGCGACCGGCGGTATTGGCGGCCACCACGCTGCCGTCCTCCTCAATGGCGATGAGGTAGCGGCGGTTGATCTGCACGAACTCCCGCGAGCGGTCCAGGCACACCACATGATGGTCGTTGTAACGCTGCAGGAAATAGGCGTTCTCGATCATCCGCGCGTAGTGCTTGACCAGCTGCAGGGCGAAGGTCTGCGAGGTTTTCGATTCCGGCGAGTGGTAGGCGGAGATATCGAGTATCGCCAGCAGTTGGCCATGCGGGTCGAAGATCGGCGCCGCGGTGCAGGTCAGGCGGATATGGTGAGCGCTGAAGTGATCGGTGTGGTGACAGGTCAGGGGGATTCGCTCATGGATGCAGGTGCCCACCGCGCAGGTGCCGGCATGCTCTTCGCTCCAGTCCGAGCCCAGGTAGAGCCCGGTGCGCTGATGTTCACGCTGGTCGCTGGTGGCACCGAGAAACTGCACGGCGATGCCGCGGGCATCGGTGAGCAGTACCACATACCCCAGCGGCATCACCTGACGATAGAGCTGCTCGACCCCGGCACGGCCCACCTGGATCAGGGCATCGGCCTGGTCCTGATGCTCGCGCAGCGTCCGGTCCGGCACGTAGCGCGGCGGAGTGGGGCGGGCAGGATCCAGGCCGTAGCGGTCGATGCACCGACGCCAGGAACGCTCGATCACCGCGTCGTCGCTGGCGCCGGGAAGCGAATCCAGTGAACTGAGAATGGTATCGATATGCTGGCGCTGTGCCTGGGCAGTGCTCATCAGGTATTCCTCCACCGGTATCACGATACCGGCCCGGGATTATTCGGGAAGCGCTTCCCTTGTTGTTGTCTATCAAGGTACGTCCCGCCCACTCCTCTTGAGATACGACCTTCGTCGTCCCCCCGTTACAAGTGTAAAGGGCGCTGTAATGCCCAGTGTGACGGTTTTGTCACTCCCACCTGCAACAACTGTCACGCGCTAAGCCTGAACGGGCTCTTCAGACGACAGATATTCCTCCTTTATCCCCTCGTTAAAACAATGTGTTAGCTCCTTGATGACGGTTTCTGGCACGAAAGCTGCCATGACGATAGCGAGCACCGGTAGCGGCTACTGAACACGCCGCATCAATGCCGAAACGTCAACCAGACAATAACAAGGAGCACACCATGAAGCCTGATCCCCGTGCGGCTATCAGTCGCCGCCGTTTCCTCACGCTTTCCGGTCAAGGGGCGCTGCTGGCCGGTGGCCTGGCGCTGAGTGCCGGCGCCTGGCTGCCGCGCTGGGCCTTGGCCGACCCCGACCTGGCCAGCCGCCTGCTGCGCATGGGCCGCGATATCTACCCCCACGAGGCGATCGCCGATCGCTATTACCTGGAGCCGCTTCAACCGCTGCTGGAGGAGCAGCGCGAGTTGATCGAGGAGGGGTTGGCCGATCTCGACCACCGTGCCCAGGCCGCCCACGGCCGCGGCTATGTCGCCATTGGAGAGGAATCCGAGCGGGTCGCCCTGTTGCGCGAGATCGAGGATGGCGAGTTCTTCCAGAGCGTGCGCAACCCCCTGGTGGAGGGGCTCTACGACAACCCCGAGCTATGGGAGCCGCATTTCGGTTACCAGGGCTCGTCCTGGCAGAAGGGCGGCTACCTGAACCGTGGCTTCAACGATCTGGTGATCGACTGGCTGTAAACAGAACAACAAATGAGGAGCAAACGCCATGAGCGGCAAGTTTTCGCACGATGACGACAGCGTGGTGGTGATCATCGGTTCGGGAGCCGGGGGCGGCACTCTGGCCCATGCCTTGGCCAAGCAGGGCATCAACAGTGTGGTATTGGAAGCCGGCAAGCGCTATCGCATGGAGGACATCGAGAACGACGAGTGGGAGATGTTCAAGAAGATCTCCTGGCTCGATGAGCGCATCACCGCCGGACCGCGTCAGTTGACCGAGACCTTTCCCAACCTGCCGGCCTGGATCGTCAAGGGCGTGGGTGGCAGCACCATTCACTGGGCCGGTGTCGCACTGCGTTTCCAACCCCACGAATTCCGCCTGCATAGCGAGGTCGGCGATATCGCCGGCGCCAACTTGCTCGACTGGCCGATCAGTTATGAAGAGCTAGAGCCCTATTACGCGCAGGCCGAGCGCCATATGGGCGTGACCGGCGAGTCCACCGGCATGCCGTACCACCCGTGGAACAACAACTTCAAGGTGCTGGCCGAGGGTGCCAAGAGGGTCGGCTACCAGAAGCTGCGTGCCGGTCCGATGGCGATCAACACCCAGGCCTACGACGATCGCCCGCAGTGCATGCAGGCCGGCTTCTGCATGCAGGGCTGCCGCTTCGGTGCCAAGTGGTCGACGATGTACACCGACATCCCGCGTGCCGAGGCTACTGGTCATTGCGAGGTGCGCCCCAACGCCATGGCATTGCAGATCGAGCATGACGCCAATGGCCGGATCGCGGGTGTGGTCTATGCCGATGGTGAAGGCAACCTGCAGCGCCAGAAGGCCCGCGTGGTGTGCGTGGCCGGTAACTCCATCGAGTCGCCACGGCTTCTGCTCAATTCAAACTCCTCGCTGTTCCCCGATGGCCTGGCCAACTCTTCCGGGCAGGTGGGGCGCAATTACATGACCCATGCCACCGCCTGCGTGTTCGGGGTGATGCCCAAGCCGGTGAACATGCACCGTGGTACCACCTTCGCCGGGATCATCTCCGACGAGGCGCGTCTCGACCGTTCGCGGGGCTTCGTCGGTGGCTACACCCTGGAGGTGATGTCGCTGGGCGTGCCGTTCTTCGCCAAGTTCATGGACCCGAGCAATGGTGGTTGGGGCCGCGACATCACCAGCGCGCTGGACAAGTACGATCATCTCTCCGGGGTGTGGATCTGTGGCGAGGACCTGCCGATGGAGGACAACGGCATCACCCTTCACGACACCCGCAAGGACCAGTACGGCTTGCCAGTACCGATCGTCTACAAGGGCGATCATCCCAATGACGAGGTGCTGCGTCGCCATGGCCAGGCCCAGGCCACCAAGTGCTACGAGGCAGTGGGAGCCGAGCGCACTTTCCTGGTCCCGGATTTTCCCACCAGCCACAACGTCGGCACCAATCGCATGAGTGCGCGTCCGGCGGATGGGGTCGTCAACAAGTGGGGGCAGACCCACGACATCGACAACCTGTTCGTCTCCGACGGCAGCCAGTTCACCACCAGCGGTGCCGAGAACCCGACCCTGACCATCGTCGCCCTGGCCCTGCGCCAGGCCGAATACATCGCCGAGCGCATGCAGCGCCGCGAACTCTGAAGGGAGACTCTGACATGCAACCGACCACCGAACAGCGGCTGTGGATGTATCGCCACATGGTGCTCAGCCGTTACCTCGAGGAGCGTATTGAAAGCCTTTACATGGAAGGCAAGACGCCGGTGTTCAACATGGCCAAGGGGCCGATCCCCGGCGAGATGCACCTTTCCAACGGCCAGGAGCCCTGCGCGGTGGGGGTCTGCGCGCACCTCAACCCGGAAGACACCGTCACCGCCACCCATCGCCCGCACCACATCGCCATAGCCAAGGGCGTCGACCTCGACGCCATGGTCGCCGAGATCTTCGGCAAGGCGACTGGGCTTTCCGGCGGGCGGGGCGGTCACATGCACCTGTTCGACGCCAAGGTGAACTTCTCCTGCTCGGGCATCATCGGCGAAGGCCTGGGCCCGGCGGTGGGTGCGGCACTGTCGAGAAAGCTGCAGGGCAAGCCCGGCGTGGCGGTGGCCTTCATGGGCGAGGGTGCCGCCAATCAGGGCGCTTTCCACGAGGCACTCAACCTGGCGGCGGTGTGGCAGTTGCCGGTGGTGTTTGTCATCGAGGACAACGCCTGGGGCATCTCGGTGGCCAAGCAGGCCTCCACCGCCGTGCCTCGCAACGACCAACGAGCCAGCGCCTATGGCATGCCCGGTGTGCACGTGGCCGACAACGATGTGGAAGCGATCTTCACAGCCGCCGGCGAAGCCATCGCCCGCGCCCGCGAAGGCCGAGGCCCGACACTGATCGAGATCGAAACCGCACGGCTTGCCGGTCACTTCATGGGCGACGGCGAGGACTACCGGCCCAAGGGTGAGAAGGAAGGCCTCAAGCAGCGCGACCCGATTCCCCGTTATCGCCAGCAACTGTTCGATGCCGACCTGCTCGACGACATCTCGGATACCGACTTGGTCGAGCAAGCACATGCCCGTATTGAGGCTGCCATCCGTTTTGCCCAGGACAGTGAGTTCCTGCCTCCCGAAGCGGCCCTCGAGATGGTCTTCGTCTAACGCCAGGAGAATCACCATGAGCATGACAACCACCAGTGCCGGTACCCGCAAGCTGACCATCGCCCGGGCCATGGCCGAGGCGACTGCCCAGGAAATGCGTAACGACCCGCGGGTCTTCGTGATGGGCGAGGATGTCGGTCCCTTGGGCGGGGTATTCGGCAATACCCGCGGCCTTTACGACGAATTCGGCGCCGAGCGCGTGCGCGATACGCCGATCTCCGAAACCGCTTTCATTGGTGCCGCCGTGGGGGCCGCTTCGGATGGCATGCGGCCCATCGTCGAGTTGATGTTCGTCGACTTCTTCGGCGTATGCATGGACGCCATCTACAACCTGATGGCCAAGAACACCTACTTCTCCGGGGGTAAGGTCAAGGTGCCGATGGTGCTGATGACCTCCACCGGCGGCGGCTACTCCGACGCCGGCCAGCACTCCCAGTGCCTGTATGGCACCTTCGCCCACCTGCCGGGCATGAAGGTGGTGGTACCCAGCAACGCCTATGACGCCAAGGGCCTGATGACCGCGGCGATCCGCGACGACAACCCGGTGGTGTTCATGTACCACAAGTCGCTGCAAGGCATGGGCTGGCTGGGTACCGAGAAGGGCGCCACCGTACCAGTCCCCGAGGAGAGCTACACGCTCGAGATCGGCAAGGCCGCCGTGGTGCGCGAGGGCCACGACGTGACACTGGTCAGCCTCGCTGCCGGCGTGCATCACTGCCTACGTGCCGCCCACGCCTTGGAGGACGAAGGCTTCTCCGCTGAGGTGGTCGACCTGCGCAGCCTGGTGCCGCTGGATCGCGAGACGATTCGCGCCTCGGTGGCCAAGACCGGACGCCTGATCGTGGTCGATGAGGACTATCACAGCTATGGCGTTAGCGGCGAGATCATTGCCAGTGTAGTTGAGCACGACCATGCCTGTCTCAAGGCCGCGCCACGGCGTGTCGCCTACCCGGACATTCCGATTCCCTTTGCGCCGACCATGGAGCAGTGGGCGCTGCCCAATGCCGACAAGATCGTCGACGCCTTCCACCAGATGATGTTGAGTTGAATCAGGAGATATATCACCGATGAGTACCGCAATTACCGTACCCGACGCCCTGTGGGAAGGCGACAGCGAAGGTGTGATCACCGCCTGGCTGGTCAACGATGGCGCTGAGGTCGCGCAAGGCGACCTGGTGGCCGAGGTGATGGTCGAGAAGGCCCAGTACGAGATCGAAGCGCCTGCCGCCGGCGTGTTGGCCATCACTAAGCAGGAAGACGAGGTGGTGGAGAAGGGCGACACCATCGCCACCCTAAACGGGTGACAGGAGGCTTACATGAAACTGGAAACCCATGACATTGCCCCATCCGTCCCCGAGGGGGCGGACCCAGACGCATCAGGGGCGCCGTCTTCGAGAGTGATGCCATTGCGTGGCATGCGCGGCATGATCGCTTCGAAAATGCTCCACAGCCTGCAGTCCACGGCGCAACTGACCCATCATGCCAGTGCCGATCTCACCGCCGTACAGGCACTGCGTTACCGGCACAAGGTGGCCGGCAAGCCGCCCTCGGTGCAGGATGTCCTGCTGCGCCTGATCATACAGACGCTGACGGAGTTTCCGGCGCTGAATGCCACTCTGAAGGACAATCGCATCACCGAGTTCGATGCCGTGCACCTGGGGCTAGCGATTCCGTTGGCCGGGGATCTACTGGTGGCGCCGGCACTGTTCGATGCCCAGCGGCTGACCCTGGGCGAGCTGCCGGCGGCACGCCAGAGCTTGGTCGAGCGCGCGCAGGCCGGCAAACTGACGGTACGCGAGATGACCGGTGCCACTTTTACGGTCTCCAACCTGGGACGCTCACGGGTGCATCATTTCACGCCCGTTCTCAATGTGCCCCAGGTGGCGATCCTGGGCATCGGTGGTGTCGAAACCCGGGCCGTGCCACTATCGGATGGCTGGCGCGCCGCCGACTTCATCGGTCTGTCATTGACCTTCGACCACCGTGCCGTCAATGGTGCGCCGGCGGCCGCCTTCCTGGACGCACTGTGCGAACGGATCGAGGGCTTGGCGCCGGATGTCTTCGACGATGAATTGGCTCGATAGAGGATGCATGACGATATCACCGACTGTCGATGAAGCCGGCTGGATGCTGCAGCGACCTACGGTCGAAGCCGGCCTGGCGCTCGATGAAGCGTTGCTGGAGTCGATCTGTCAGGGCGAAAGCCGGTTTGGGCTGGTGGCTTGGTCGTCCACTGATCGAGCACTGGTGATGCCACGCCGTCATGAGCGTGTGACGGGCTTTCCCGAAGCGCGTCGCATCCTCCACGACATGGGCTGGCCGATCCTGTTTCGAGCCACCGGTGGTACGCCGGTGCCCCAGTCGCCGGCGGTGATCAATGTGGCATTGGCGCTGCGTTGCCAGGTGGGCAGCTCGGCGGCCCACCTGGAATGGGGCTACAGACGCCTCGGCGAGCCCTGGTGCGAATGGCTCGCCGAACTGGGTGTCGCCGACGCCGATCTCGGTTCGGTTTCCGGCGCCTACTGCGATGGGCGTTTCAATGTCCGCATCGCCGGGCGCAAGCTGGTCGGCACCGCCCAACGCTGGCGTCGGGTACGCGGCAGTCGCGACATGGCGATGCTGGCCCACGGTGCCATGCAGGTGGGCGACACGCCCGAATCGCTGGTCGACGTGGTCAATGCCTTCCAGAAGGCTATTGGCGCCTCCGAGCGCTTCCAACCCGAGAGCCATGTGGCCCTGGGTGAGGTGCTACCTGGCTTCGACCTCGAGGCGGTGCTGCCGGGGTTGATCGAGCGCCTGGGAGAGGCCGACTGACGGCCGGACGCCCCGTACCGCTCATGGTGGGTGCTTGGCGTGAAAGCTCAGCCCTCAGCCCCCGCTCAACGCCTGAAATATATACACGGTTCCCCCATCCTGGACCCGATCGGAGAGTGTCTTTCTATCCACCACCAGCGCATTGTTAATGGAGAGAAACACATGCCGACGCAGTCCGCCCTGATCATCGAGCACGTAATCGGTAAACCCCGGGGCGATCTCGTCGACCGCCTTCAGGACCTCAGAGACCGAGCCGGCCGGTACCTGGATTGTTCGGTTTTCCAACTGCGGAAAGTACCGGTACAGGTGCGATGTCATTTCAACAGTCGTCATGATGCTCAGCCAAACCGTACTGAATAGACCGGCGGCAGGTTATTTCCGAGGCATTGCCAGGTTTCGCCGCGGTCTTCCGATAAGTAAACATTACCGGTCGTACTGCCAAAACACAGGCTGTCGCCCGATATGTCCAGACCATGCCTCAAGACAACGTCGTAGGCATTTTCCTGCGGCAGGCCCTGGCGGAACGATTGCCAGGACTGGCCACCATCGGTTGTCCGGGCAACGAACAGGCCACCTTCAATCGCCATGCGTTCCGAGTCCGCCTGGGCCGGTACGACCCAGGCGGTACGCCCGTCATTCGCATCCGCCGCGATGGGGAAACCGAAGTGCACGCCCATGTCCGGCCTACTGACTTTCCGCCAGTTTCGTGCACCGTCATCACTGTAAAAGACACCACAGTGGTTCTGTTGCCAGAGATGGTCCGGCTGCCGGGGGCAATGGGTCACGAAGTGTGGATCATGCCCCCACTCCGCGGCGGGGTCCGGTAGGTAGTCCATCAACATACCGCGATTGCGTCCTGTCCAGGTCCGGCCGCCATCGGTCGTCTCCAGTACCCCGGCCGAGGAGACCGCCACATACAGATGGTCCGGATCGCGAGGATCGACAATGATCGAATGGATACCTGGTTCGAACACACCGTAATCGATACTCGCCGGCGTGCCGCCCCATTGGTTCTCACTCGTCGCATCGCCCGCGAACAAGTCGCCACCCCGGGTGTCATGGTTCCACAGCGGGCGGTTGAGTTCCCAGGTGTCACCGTCGTCATCGCTGGCGAACAAACCGCCCGGGATCGTGCCAGCGTACAATCGACCTGGCTGACTGTCGCTGCCAAACCCGATATTCCAGATCTTGTATACGGACGCGTCGGCATACTCCGGCTGGCCGGTCGGAGCCTCCGGATCGAAATCGGGGGTAGGCAGGTATTTGAGGATGTAGCGGGCGCCTTTAGGGTACTTGACCGATGCCACTTCCTCCCACGTCCCGCCTCCATCGCGAGAACGGGACAGCTTCGGTCCCCAGTGGCCGTGGTCCAGCGATGCCCACAGCGTGTCGTTTCGCGGATCGCGTGCCACGTAACAAACAGGAATGCCCGCATGCAGGATTGGACGAGGACGCCACCCGGCATTGATACGATCGAATATGACAGTGCCCTTGCGAGTACCCAGTAGAATCATGCCGGACATGGCATTGCCCTCATCTGAGCCGGTCCCTTCATGCGCTAAGGAAACACTGATTTATTGCTGCGCTCGATATCTTGACTGCCGGCGGTGCTCAGAATCCTCATTTAACACCGCGTAAACTCCGGTTCTTGCGCTCCGGCGGCAGCCAACCTCTCATCGCTCGCGACATAAATCAGCGCTTCCCTAACGGCCATACATAACATGGCGTATTCCACCTGGAGCGGAACAAGAATAGTCCACGCAGTTTCACACCGCAAAGCGGTGGAGCGGTTGGCAAGTACCTAGCGCTTGACCATGCCCGTCAATCTATTCGTCAACACCTTCATGCAAGAACCTCGTTACGGCTTCAGAGAGGCGCTCCGGCGCTTCTTCTGGCACGAAGTGTCCGACGGAGGGCAAACGAACCACCCGATGGTGTGGAAATGTCTGCTGCCAGCGTTGCAGTTCCTTCTCGCGAAAGGCGATGTCCTTCATCCCCCACACCAGAAGCACCGGCTTGTCACGCAGGACGGAAATCTCTTGCCACAACTCTGCGAGCCATGCGGATGAGCCGAGGATTTCCTTGGGAAAGACGAGACACCCCTTTCTGTCCTTGGGGCTGTCGAGGGGATGGAGATAATGCGCGTGTGCTTGCCTGCTCAGTCGGGTCTTGTCGCCAAAGGCTTGGCGCAGCAGTACTCGAGCAAAGACGTTGCCTCGACGAATGAGGAGTCTGCCGATTGGCCCGCCCATGAAAGCACTGAAGGCGATGTAATGAACGTTATGGTTGACGGGCCAAGCCCATGTATTGATGAGGATGAGCCGCGAAACGTTCCGAGGATGGCTGAGGGCATAGGAAAGCCCTATCGGTCCACCCCAGTCCTGCATGACCAGCGTGATGCCATCGAGACCAAGCGTCTCGATGAGACGCGTCAGGTTGGCAGCGTGATCCTTTGGCTTGTAGGACCAGTCCGCAGGCTTGTCCGACAGTCCGAACCCCAGATAATCCGGGGCAATGCAGCGGTGTGTGCTACGCAACTGCTTGATCAGGTGGCGATACAGGAAGGACCAGGTCGGGTTCCCGTGAAGCAAGACCACCGGTTCCCCGCTGCCTTCGTCAACGTAGTGCATGCGACCTGCCGCTAGCTGAAGGTAGTGCGGGGCAAAGGGAAACTCGCTCCTGTCGAGCCATTCGTGGTCTTGCATCGCTTGCTGTCGGGAAAGTGCGTGTACGATTACATTGTACAAGCATCTGACGGTTCTCCTGGCCGATGCGAATGTGGGCATGGAGGATCGGTCAGGCTAGAGGCGTATCTCGGCGAGTGGGGTAGGGAGTCGATGAGTGAGTACACCGATTATCTGCACGATGTCTTCGAACGGTTCGGGCCGATCACGGCACACCGTATGTTCGGTGGCCATGGCATCTATCACGACGGCCTGATGTTTGCGCTGGTCTCCGACGAGACGCTTTACCTGAAGGCAGATGCGGAGAACGTCGGTGACTTCGAGCGGGAAGGGCTTGGACCCTTCGAGTACGACAAGGGCGGTAAGGTGATACAGATCGCCTACTATCAAGCCCCGGAAGACCTGTTCGAGGATCGCGAACTGGCCGCCGCCTGGGCGCGCCGCTCGTTCGATGCTGCGTTGCGCGCCCAGGCCGGCAAGCGCAAGTCGAGAACCTGACAGCTTTCCGTTCCTGGGCAGTCACAGCCTACTAACGGTAATCGACCGGACATCCGCTGAGACGTGAATCGCCTGGTTTGCATTTTGACGAGTCCATTGCTTCAAAATGATGTAAAGTGTCAGGAGGCTGATGCGAGGGGCTTGTCATGGATGTAATAGAGAAAGGCGGCGACCGCGAAGAGGGCATCCAGGGAGTGAAGGTGCCTCCCGCGGTATATTGCGACAAGGTTGCCTTCATCCAGACAGTGCGAGAGGGGATTTCGGGTAGCGTCGTCAGACAGGCCATCCATGCCTTGGGCGACAACCGGGAGTTGTTCGTCAGATTGTTGGAGACAACCCCCGGCAACCTGCACCGGTTCTACAAGCGCAAGGCGTTGAGCCGTACCGACAGCGAAGAAGTGCTGGACGTGCTGCGGGTCTACTACCAGACCATCAAGGTATTCGGTGACAGAGACAAGGCGTTGCGTTGGCTGAATACGTCGATCCCCGCACTATCCGGTGAGAAGCCACTCGATCTGTTCGACACCTTCGAAGGACGTCAACTCGTTCGTGAAGTGCTTCGCAAGGTCGAGTACGGGGAATTCAGTTGATGCGGTTGTTCAGAATCGGGCCTGACCAGCACATCGGCAACATGAGTGGCATGGGCGGCAGCTATCGTGATGGTGCCGGGTGGAATTCGGCTGGTGTGGCCGTGCTCTATTTTGGCACTTCACCCAGTGTGGCGATGCTGGAGCTCGGAAACTACGTCCCTTCGCCGCGTGATCTTCCCGACAACTATCGGCTAGCGGTTTTCGAGGTGCCTGATGACGAGGTGGAAACTTGGTCTGTCGATCAGCTACCCGTTGATTGGGCCGACTTTTCCTACCCATCGTCTATCCAGCAACTAGGCACGCAGTGGCTACGGCAACGAGAAAAATTGGTGCTGTTGGTGCCGAGCTGTGCCGTGGCAGGCGGTATGGAAAATATCGCGGTCGTCAACCCCATGCATCCTGACGTCTCGAAGATTCGACTGCTTGAAAAGCACGCAGCGATCTATAACGAGAGGATGTTCAAAGGGATTTGAAAGCGCCGGTCAAGCTGGGCTCGGCCGGCGAACGTGTGTGAGCCATTGTCATTCTGCCGCTTCGTCGACCTGGAAGATGCCGAAGGTATTGCCCTCGGTATCGAGGAAGTAGCCCTGCCAGCAGCGGCCGGGCACGGCAAACTTGGGCAGGGCGACTTGTCCGCCAAGCCGTGCGATGTGTTGGGCCGTCTCCTCGAAGTCGTCTACCTCGAACGAACAGACGAAGGCATTCGTGCCGCATTCGGCAGGTGGCGTTTGCGCTGGGCGCTGGAGCAAACCGCCCCCCGTTCCTCCGGTATCGATACGCCAGTATTCGACGGGCAGTCCCTCGACCTTGTCGAACTGCCAGCCGAAGAGCGTGCCATAGAAGCTTACCGCACGCTGGGTGTCATCGGCCTGAATCTCGAAATAGAAGTGTCCGCTCATGTTTCCTCCAAGGCAGTTTCCGAAACGTTGCGCGGTGACTGCTATGTTGGTATTCGGATATCGCTGTGATCCGAACCTCAAGGATAGCGGGTGTCAGGAGGAGAGTAGCAGTGAGACTTGAGGGAAAAGTCGCCCATCGTCACGGGGGCAAGGTCCGGTAACAGCGCATTGAGCCTTCCTTCGGCCTAGCTCGGTTGGCCGAATCTCCCGAGATGGCGATGCCTTGGGACGCCGCTGTCATGACTAGAAGTTGAGCTGTCTTCTGGCTCGCAGCTCCTGCGGCAGCAGGGCGGCATGAATGGTGGCATTGACCGGCGTTGCCACGCCGGCTGCCTCTCCGAGCCGCACCACGGCGCCGTTCTGGGAATCGAGTTCCGAGGGAAAGCCTTCGATGATGTCGCGGTGCATGGAGGCCGTGCTGGTCTCGGGCAGCGAGTCGATGAACGTCATGGCACGCTCGATGGCGTTCTCGGGCAGGGCGACCCCCGTGGCCCGGCCCGCCTGGCAGATCTCCTGCATTACCTGTTCGAGCATCTCGCGGCTTTCCGGCAGACTGCGGCAGATGCCGATCGGTGCCCGTGTCACGGCGCCGACGCCGCTCATGGCGCAGATGAACAGGAACTTGCTCCAGATCGCGACATTGATGTCATCGGGAATCTCGGCATGGACGCCCTGGGCCCGGTCGAAAGTCGCCTTGAGGCGCTGGGTGCGCTCGCTGGGCTGGTTGTCGAGTTCGCCGAAACGCACAAAGGGGTCAACCCCTGCATGGTGGATCACCCCCGGCGCAACGCGGTAGGCGAGGATGCCGCACAGACCACCGAGCACCGGCGCCCGGCCCAGCACCTCGGCGAGATGCTGCGGGGCCTCGACGCCATTCTCCAGTGGTACCACGAAGGTCTCGGGGCCGATCATCGGGCGCATCTCCTCGGCGGCATCCTTCACCTGCCAGGCCTTCACCGCCACGATCACGCAGTCCACCTCACCGACCGATAGCGGATCGTCAGTGGCCTGGGCCGGTGAGATCACGAAATCGCCATTGATGCTTTTTACCCGCAGACCGTCGCGCTGAATGGTCGACAGATGCTCCCCTCGGGCGATGAAGGTGACATCCTCACCCGACTCGGCGAGGCGTCCGCCGAAATAGCCGCCCACACCACCCGTGCCATAGATTGCGAAACGCATGGGATTCTCCTCGAGACCATCGAACCGTTGCTGGTTGTGTCTTCATTGTCGACCGTGGACAGGGCCGCGTCGAACGGCAACGTGGTCAACCTGGAGCGGTTGCCGGGTGACGGCGGTGCGGTAGGATAGGAGTAGCATTCGGGGGATATTGCAGTGCCAAGGGCCGGGAGTCGTTCATGGCAGTCTTGCTGTTCAAGCTTCGCGACGTGCCGGATCAGGAAGCCGAGGAAGTTCGGCAGTTGCTACGTGAACACCAGTTCGATTTCTACGAAACCAGTGCCGGACGCTGGCGTTTGTCGGTGGCCGCCATCTGGCTCAAGGACGACTCCCAGGCGGCGGCAGCCCGCTCGGTGATCGACGAATACCAGGCGGAACTCACGGCCCGCGCCCGCCAGGCGCATGCCGAGCTCGAGGCTCAGGGACGGGCGCCGACGCTCTGGGGAAAGCTGTCGCAGCAACCGTTACGTTGTTTGCTCTTCATCGTGGCAGCCGCCATCGTGCTGGGGGTGTCGATCCTGCCGTTTCTTGGCTTGCAAGGCTAAGGGCGGTGCGCGGAGCGAGCCCCCCATGAAGCACTATCGATACGACTCCTTGCGCCGCGAATATTCGAAGCTGGCACCGCGTTACGATAGTCGTTGGGCAAAATATATCGATGCGTCGGTCCGTGAATCGCGGCGCTGGCTCGCCTTGGCTACAGGCGACGGGGTGCTGGATGTCGGCTGCGGGACCGGGGTGTTGCTGGCATCCTTGGCACGCGAGATGCCGGGTGTTCGGTTGGCCGGTATCGATCTCTCCTGTGAGATGCTTGAGATTGCCCGTCACCGCGTCGGGCCGAACGTCGAGCTCAAAGAGGCCTCCGCCGAAGCCTTACCCTTCAGTGACTCGGAGTTCGATGCGGTGGTATCGACCAGTGTATTTCACTATATCCGCGAGCCTCGGCGTGCCTTGGGGGAAATGCATCGGATTCTGAAGCCTGGAGGGCGTGTGGTCATCGTCGACTGGTGCGACGACTATCTGACTTGCCGTCTGTGTAACGTCTTCCTGCAAATCTTCGACCCCGGACACTTCCGTACCTATCGCAGCGATGAATGCCGTGAATTGCTTGTCGGGGCGGAGTTTGCAAACGTGGAGGTCGAGCGCTACAAGATTGATTGGTTGTGGGGAATGATGACGGCAACGGCCATCCGAGGGCAGGAGTGAACGGCGCCATATGGGCAAATCCCGTTCTCTGAGGTTGCTTCGAAAGCTGTTGCCGGTAGTAGGGTCGCTATCTGGAGACATTTTCGCCGTGAGCTCTCATTCGCTAGAATGAGGAGGTAAATTCAATAACACCCATATAACCAGAGGGAAAGGGATCACCCATGCATAAGCCCCTGATGGCCCTGAGCGTTGTGTTGTTCGCGGCACTGTTCGTTGCTGGCTGCAGTTATCAGCCTGCCCGCATCAAGTCCGAACCGCTGATCGTGATCGACGACGACCGGGGTGGACACAACCACGGTAGTTTCTGTCCGCCGGGGCAGGCCAAGAAAGGCAATTGTTGAAGGCCGATACTCTCACGACCCGCCTCAAGGGCATGCCATCAGCATGCCCTTGATGGTTTCGGGAGAAAGTGAGGTTGCGCAATTGTTGCGCATTGTCCGCTGGGAGGGACCCCGGAGTATGGATATACTAGTTAGGAAACGCTGTTCGAGTTGCCCTGTGCCGAAAGGCGTGCTGTCCTGGCACAGCGCATAAGAAGGCGACCGATGAGGAACGCAGGGGGACAGGAGCCGATTCCATGATCCTCGTGAGGCACTCATTCATGAAACTTTCCACGCAGCTTGTCACCCTTATCGTGCTGAGCGGTACATTGTTGATGGCTGGCTGCAGCTATAGCCCCGCTCGGATAACCCCGGAACCGCTGATCGAAATCGACGGTCACGACGGTCATTATCACCACAGTCGCCGTTATTACTACGACGACGACGACTGGGACCATGATCATTACTATTACGAAAGGCGCGGTCGTGGTGGGTTCTGTCCGCCGGGTCAGGCGAAGAAGGGGCGTTGCTAGCACCCTAATCTCATTGGCATCGACTACTGACTGGCGTATGGTGGGAGAATACAAAAGATAACAATGACACCGGAAAAGTCCTTGCGCCATGTCATTCTTCCATCTGCGTGCCTGCACCCTGACACGGCACCATATTTCGCATGAGCACCGCTTTCACCAGCTGATTCTGGCGACGTCGGGGTGCACGGAACTCAGTATCGAAGGCCGTGGCGAGTTCGTGACCGGTGAGCGGGGCTGTCTGATCCCGACCACCTATCATCACGAGTACCAGGGAGATGACCGCAACCGCACCCTGGTGTTGGATGTGCCATTGACCAGCCTGCCGGTCCTCTCCTGTAGCGATGAAATCAATCGCCTTTTCACACGGCCACGCTTTTTCACCGTGTCGCCAAAGTTGCATCGGCTCGCCGATTCGTTGATGCAGCAAGTCGATCACTTTCCTGAGCTGCAAAGCGAAATCGCCGCACTGATCCTGCGTGCGATCTATCTGGAACTCCATGATGAGCGTCTGCCCGACGACATGTTCGGTTCATCGGGGAGTGGTCGATGTCGCCGCCGCCTAGACCTGTCGCGGATCGACGCGTATATCGATGCACATCTGGCTGACGAGATTCGTGTCGAGACCCTGGCCGGTCTATGTGCACTGAGCATCGGTCATTTCCATGCATGCTTTCGTGATGTGACGGGCATGACGCCGTTGGGATATGTGCAGGGCCGCCGGCTCGATCACGCCTTCTCCCTGGTCCGACATACCGACCTGGCACTGGGTCAGGTCGCTTCGCTGGTTGGCTTTCGCGACCAGGGCAGTTTCTCGCGTGCCTACCTCCGACGTTTCAAGATGTCCCCCCTGGCGGATCGTCGTGCTGTGAACTGAACCGACGCCCTCCCTGTTGAGTTCCCTGGACACGGCACAGTGCTGAGTCTGGGGCAAATCTTTCGTAGTTATGGGCAAGCAGCCCCGAGAATCGCGTCATAGCCTGATAAGCAATAGGCGCAAATTGTCGTCTGCACTCCCAAAAACAACGAAAGGAAGGGTCCATGAGCATGAAATCGGTTTTGACCAGGACGCTGGCATTGGCGGCCTTGCCGTTGGCGCTTGCCACCACCCAGGTCCAGGCACAGTCCTTTGAGATGGTCATCGCCACGCAGTTGCCGGAAAGCATGAGCAACAACGCGATCTATCCGGCCCTGGTGCACTTCAAGAACCTGGTGGAAACCCGCACCGACGGCGATGTCGAGGTCTCCCTCTTCGGTGGTGGGCAGCTTGGCTCCGAGGTCGAGAACGGCTCCGAAGTACAGGGCGGGCGCACATTGCAGTCGACCATCATGTCGGCCGGGGCGATGTCGTCCTTCTACGATGACTACCAGCTTGTCACGGCGCCCTTTCTGTTCGACGACTGGCGACAGGCCTGGGCCTTCTTCGACGGGGAATGGTTCGCCAACTTCATGGCCGGGACCATCGAGGAAGCCAACATGCGTTACCTGGGTACCTTCGATGACGGTGGCGGCTTCGTGGCCTTCACCAACAACGAGCGTTTGATCCGCACCGTGGAGGATCTGGAAGGGCTCAATATCCGGACCGAGGAAAATCCGGCGCATGTGGCGATCATGCGCTCGCTGGGGGCGTCGGCCACGCCCTTGCCTTGGGGCGAGTTGATCACGGCGCTGGAAACCGGACTGGCCGACGGCCAGTTCAATGCGCCGGTGCTCAATACCACCTTCAACTTCGATGCGGTCACCGACTACACCACCTTGACCGGGCACGTCTACAACAGCGCCCCTTGGGTAGTCAGCGAGTCCTGGTATCAGGAACTGCCGGAGGAGCATCAGCGAGCCATCGTCACCTCGGCGCGGGAAGCCATCGCCATGAGTCACGGGATGTCCGGCGCCCTGGCCACGGCGAGCTGGGAAGAGTCCTGCGAGCGCTTCGATGAGTGTTACATCATGCCCGCGAGCGAACGCCAGCGGATGGCGGAAATCGCGCGTCCGGCCTGGCAGGAATGGATCGTCGAGGACTTCGGCATGGACGCGCAGCGTGTCGACAACCTGCTGGCAGAAGTCGAGCGTGTCGGAGAGAAAGTCGCCACGGAAGACTTCCAGCACTATGGTCAATGACTGGGGCCGGTAAGTCTGTCTTGCCGACGGCACACCTCGGCGATACGTCAGGAAGGATGACGTATCGCCGAGGTATTTACAGGACCTTTTCCGGAATTCTCGCCATGCCGCTTCTCGCCCCTCTGCGTCGCCTGAGTGATGGCATCAATCGGGTCGCCATCGTGCTCTCCGTGGCCTGCATCCTGGCCATGCTGGGCATCTCCTTTACCGGCTTCCTCTACAAGCTGATGACCGGTAGTGCGCTTAGCTGGACCTATTCCCTGGCGCGCATCTTTCTACCGTGGATCGGTTTTCTTTCGATGACTATTTCCTTGCGTTACGGCGAACATGTCGCCATGACGCTGTTGGTCAGAAGCCTGCCCAGGGTGTTGGTCAAGGCGGCGGCCGCTGTTTGCCTGGCGGTCATCGCCCTGTTTGCGATCCTGCTGGTCTGGTATGGCTGGGGCTATTTCCTGAATGCCACCCAGCTGTACATGATCTCGGACAACATCCAGCTATCCAATCGCTTCACCGCGATCGTGGTTCCGGTCAGTGGTGTGATCATCCTGTTTCATCTGGCACACGGCTTTGCTCTGCTGGAGCATTTTGTCGACGAGGATGAATTCATCGATGAGATGATCGAGACCGTCGACGTGGAGGAGCGCACATGACCTCAGCGATCATCGTCTTCGTGGTGCTGCTGTTGATCGGCGCGCCAGTGGCCGTGGTGATGGCCATGTCGGGGCTGGCGGGTGGCTTCGTCCTTGGCGGCGAACGCATGCTGGGCATCATCGCCGACCGCATGTTCTCCGGCGTGTCGGGCTTTCTGCTGATTGCGGTGCCGTATTTCATCTTCACTGCGGAATTGATGAACCAAGGCGGGCTGACCCAGAAACTGATCACCTTCAACAACGCCTTGTTCGGTCGGATTCGCGGCGCACTGTCGCATGTCAACGTCACGGTTTCGGTCTTCTTTGCCGGGTTGACCGGTGCGGCGATCACCGACACCGTCGCCATCGGCAAGCTGATGATTCCCGAAATGAAGAAGCAGGGCTACGACGCCGAATATGCCGCCGCCATCACCGCCTGCTCGTCGATCATTGGCCCGATCATTCCGCCCAGTGTGGTGATGGTGGTCTATGCGTCCTTGCTACGCGACATTTCAGTCATCGACCTGTTTGCCGGCGGCATCATCCCCGGGATTCTGATGGCGGCGGCGCTGTTGGTCACCAGCATGGTCATCGCCTGGCGTCGTGGCTATCCCAAGCAGGCGCCGATTCCCTTCAAGGTAGCGATCTTTTCCTTCCTGGCGGCGTTGCCCGCCCTGATCGTGCCGCTGATCATCCTGGGGGGTATCCTGTCCGGGCTGACCACCATCACCGAGGCGTCCGGTTTTGCGGCGGTCTATGCGTTGCTGATCGGGGCCTTCTTCTACCGTAACTTGACGCTTGCCAAGATCTGGCATGCCTTGGTGGTGACGGTGCGCTTCTCGGGCGTGGTGTTCTTTCTGCTCGCGACCTCGGCGGTGCTGGGCTGGTTCGTCACCCGTTCGGGCATCGCCCGTGATGCGGCCTCGATCATCACCACCTTCAGCGACGCGGCGTTCGTGCAACTGATGCTGGTGTGCGTGCTGCTGATTCTCATCGGCACCGTGATGGACGTGTTGCCGGCGCTGGTGGTGGTGGCGCCGGTGATCGTGCCGGCGATGATCCAGCTTGGCTTCGATCCCCTGCATTTTGCCATCCTGATGATCGTGGTGTTGAACATTTCCAATGTCACGCCACCGGTGGGGATGACCTTGATGACGGCGGCGCGTATCGCCCAGGTACCTTACGAACGCGCGATTATTGCTTCGCTGCCGTTCTATCTGTCGTTCATTGCCGTAATCGTGCTGCTGGCGGCATTGCCGATACTGTCGACTTGGATTCCGTCGCTGCTTCACTAGTATGTGAGGAGCTCTTTGCCATGAAGTTGTTCTATAGCGAATTTCAGGATGCCCATGCCCCGGCTACCTTCCTGCTGCGTGGGACGCCGGTACCGTCTCCGGAGCGTCCGGAACGTGCCGAGCGTTTACGCGCCGCCATTCAAGGCCTGGGGTTGGAGTTGAGTGCGCCGGCGACGCTAGACACCCCCTTGTTGCGTGAGCGCCTGGCGCGGATCCATACGTCGCGCTACCTGACCTTCCTCGAAACCATTCACGCGCGCTGGCGCGAGCTACCGGGAGCCGCCGAACTGGTGGCGCCCAATGTGCATCCCTGTGGTGGTGGCCACCACTACCCGATACATCCAGTCGGGCAGGCCGGCTGGCACCTGCACGACATGGCCTGTCCGATCGGTGCCGACAGCTTCACCGGCATTCTGGCCAGTGCGGCGACGGCCCAGGCGGCCGCCCAGGCGGTGCTGAATGGCGAGAATGTGGCCTATGCCCTGTGTCGCCCACCGGGGCATCATGCCGGACCGGAGCGCGCCGGTGGCTTCTGCTTCCTGAACAATTCGGCGCTCGCCGCCACGGTGCTTCGCGAAGAACACGAACGGGTCGCCATCGTCGATGTGGATCTGCATCACGGCAATGGCACCCAGGACATCTTCTATGCCCGTGGTGACGTGTGGACCGGTTCGTTGCACGCCGACCCCGCGGAGTTCTACCCCTTCTTCTGGGGTGGGGCGGACGAGCGCGGCGTCGGCCAGGGGCTAGGTGCCAACGCCAATCTGCCTCTGCCGCTGGGCAGCGGGGGGGCGGAGTTCATGGCAGCGCTCGAAACTCTACTGACGCGTCTCGCCGACTTCGATCCCAGTGCCGTGGTGGTGGCTCTGGGCCTGGATGCTCACAAGGACGATCCGCTGGCCGGCCTGCAACTCGAGACCGAGGATTTCAGCCGCGTCGGCGAGCGTCTGGGGCAACTATCGACACCCGTGGTGCTGGTACAGGAAGGGGGCTACCCTACCAACAGCCTTGGCCACAACCTGGCGGCGTTTCTCGAAGGGTTTCGTCGTACCTATCGAATGGAAGGCCATTGAACAAGAGCGGGAGAGAGCCATGAGCATGCAGGGCGTCCACATGATCGGTGCCGAGCAAGTCGCCGCAGCCTTGTCGTGGGCAGCATTGGTAGACCGCCTGGGGCGAACTTTCCGCGATGGCGTGGAGGCGCCGCCACGTCATCACCATGCCATGCAGCGTCACGACGGCGAGGCCACCATGCTGCTGATGCCGGCCTGGGAAGCGCGTGGCTATATCGGTGTGAAGGTGGTCAACGTGTTCCCGCAGAACGCCGAGCATGGGCTGCCGGCAATCGCTGGGGTCTACCTGCTCAGCGAGGGTGAGCATGGGCGACCGTTGGCCTGCCTGGAAGGCAGTGAGCTGACCCGGCGACGCACTGCGGCAGCCTCGGCCCTGGCGTCCCGGGAACTGGCCAGGGACGATGCCGACACACTGTTGATAGTCGGTACCGGCAAATTGGCACCGATGTTGATCGAGGCCCACGGCGCCGTGCGCCCGATCAAACGGGTGCGGATCTGGGGGCGCAATCCGGCCAAGGCTCAGGAGCTGGCGACCATCTATGCCGACCGTTTCGACTGCGCGTCAGTCGATGACTTGGAAGCCGCGACCCGGGAGGCCGATATCGTCAGTTGCGCCACCCTGTCCAGCGAGCCGCTGGTCCGTGGGGCCTGGCTCAAGCCCGGAGCACACCTGGACCTGGTCGGCGCGTTTCGCCCCAACATGCGCGAAAGCGATGCCGCCTGTTTCGAGCGCGGTGAGGTGTTCGTCGACACCTATGCGGGAGCCAAGGGCGAGGCGGGTGACATTCTGCAGGCCATCGACGAGGGGCGCTTTGCGTTCGACAGGATTCAAGCCGAACTGGCGGAGCTGATGCGCGGCGACAAGCCGGGACGCAGCGGTCCGCAGGCAATCACCGTGTTCAAGTCGGTAGGGGCGTCGCTCGAGGACCTGGCCGCCGCCATCGAGGTCTGGGAGCAGCTCGAGGGCCGGCGATGAGCGTACGGGCGGGAAAAACCACCGGGTTTTTCTGGCATGAACGCTGCTTCTGGCATGATCCGGGCGCCATTGGTGTATTCGCGGCGCCAAACGAATTCCTGCAGCCGCAGCCGGCGTCGGAGAGCCCGGAAAGCAAGCGGCGCTTGAAGAACCTGCTCGAGGTCTCGGGGCTGATCGATGAGCTCGAGGTGCGCAAGGCTGCTCCAGCCAGCCGTCAGGCGCTGGAGCGCTTTCACACGTCTGACTATCTCGATGCCCTCGAAGCCGGCAGCCGCCAAGGCGTCGGCGATGGCGGCGACTGTGCCCCCTACACGGCGGGTAGCCTGACAGCGGCTCGCCAGTCGGCGGGGCTGGCCATCGCCGCCGTCGACGCCGTGGCCAGGGGAGAGCTGACCAACGCCTATGCCCTATGCCGCCCGCCCGGTCATCATGCCGAGGCCGACCGTGGGCGCGGGTTCTGCCTGCTGGGCAATATTCCGGTGGCGGTAATGCAGGCCCGCACGTCGGGGCTGGTCCAGCGCGTGGCGATCCTCGATTGGGACGTGCACCACGGCAACGGTCAGCAGGCCGCTTTCTACGACGATCGCGACGTATTGACGATATCGATCCACCAGGCGGGCAACTATCCGTTGGATACCGGTACCTTCAACGAGCGCGGGGCGGGTGCCGGTCGGGGGGCCAACCTCAACCTGCCGTTACCGCCCGGCAGTGGGATTGGGGCCTACCGATATGCCATGCTTCAACTAATATTACCGGTCATTGAGGCCTTCGCCCCGGAACTGATCGTGGTGGCCTGTGGTTTCGATGCCGGCGCCAAGGATCCCTTGGGCAAGATGTTGCTCAACAGTGCCGCGTTCGCTGAGATGACCGCACAACTCAAGGACCTGGCGGAGCGCTGCTGCCAGGGGCGGCTGGTCATGGTCCACGAAGGGGGATATTCCGAAGGCTACGTACCCTTGTGCGGTCATGCGGTGATTCAAGTGCTGGCCGACAGCGACATCGAGGTGCCCGATCCGCAGAACGACGAGATCGCCGCCTGGGGCTACCAAGAACTGCAACCGCATCAGCGGGCGTTGATCGATGGGTGGGTAAGGGGGTCAGGAGTCATGCCATGCATGTCGCAGTGATTGGTGCGGGTGTAGTGGGCGTCACCACGGCCTACGCCTTGTGCGAACGCGGTCATGAAGTCACCGTCATCGAGCGCCTGGACGCGGCTGGTATGGAAACCAGCCGAGCCAATGCCGGTCAGCGTAGCTATGGTTATGTCTATCCTTGGGCATCTCCGGCGATGATCAAGAAGGCGCTTCCCTGGCTGTTGCAGCAGGATGCACCGCTGAAGATGCGCTTGCCGCCGACTCCCGAGACGTTGCGTTTTCTGGTCGCCACCTGGCGCTTTGCCCAGACGCCGGGACTCTTCGATATCAACAAGCGCGCCATGTTGCAGTTGGGTGCTTACAGTCGCCAGTGTTTCCAGGCCCTGGAGGAAGAGTTGTCGCTGGACTTCGATAGTGGTCATCACGGCCTGATGGAACTGGCCAGCGATGCGAAGAGTGCCAAGGTGCTGCAGGTCAACGCCGGGTTGCTTAACGAACTGGGGATCGAGTACGAGGCGCTGGATGCCGAGGCGACCCTGGAGCGTGAACCGGCGCTTGCCGAGCATGGTCCTCTCGTTGGATCGTTGTGGTTACCCGGCGATGGCACGGGCGACTGCTATCGCTTTACCCAGGCCCTGGCCAGGATCTGCGAGGAACGCGGCATTCATTTTCAGTATGGTGCCCAAGTCGTCGATTCCATGCGCGACAAGGGGCATATCCGCGCACTGCGACTCAAGCCCAGTTCCGATGACCTGGAGGTGCCGGAGCGCATCGATGCCGATGCCTTCGTGCTGTGTGCCGGAACGCAGTCGCGACGCCTGGGCGAGCTGTTCGGCGCCAGGTTGCCGATCTACCCGGTCAAGGGCTATTCGTTGACGGCACCGCTGCTCGATGCCGAACGGGCGCCGCGCTCCACGGTCATCGACGATCGCTACAAGGTGGTGGCGACGCGCCTGGGATCGCGCCTGCGAGCCACCGGCTTCGTCGAGTTGGCGGATATGGACCGACGCATTCCCGGCAGCCGTCTGGCGACGATTCGGCGCGCCATTGAATCCCGTTTTCCTGGTGCGGCGGATTTCGAGGCCGCCGAGTCGTGGACCGGTTTTCGCCCCATGACCCCGGATGGCCCGCCAGTGATCGGCGAAGGCAAGCGCAACAACCTGTTTTTCAATACCGGTCACGGCACCTTCGGCTGGACGCTGTCCGCCGCCAGCGCGCAACTGATCGCGCAGGTGATCGATGGTGAAACACCGGCCATGTCGCTGGAACCCTTCCGCCCCGGCCGCTTCAGACGTTGAAGACATCAAGCAAGGAGCCCTCTCTGGATGACACCGATCTGCGAACGCGATGGCTGGATCTGGCACAACGGTGACTGGCTACCCTGGCGTGAGGCCAAGACCCATCTGCTGACTCACACCCTGCACTATGGTATGGGGTGTTTCGAGGGCGTGCGGGCCTACGATGGCCCGTGTGGCGCACACCTGTTCCGCGTCGCCGAACATACACGACGGCTGCGTGATAGCGCCCATGCCCTGGATATGCCGCTCGCTTGGACGGCGGAGCAGTTGATCGATGCCCAGCGCGAATGCCTGTCCCGCAATGGCCTGACCAATGCCTACCTGAAGCCGACGGTCTATTTCGGTGCCGAAGGGATGGGACTGCGTGCCCAGGGCCTGACCACCAACGTGATGATCGCCGCCTGGGACCTGGGGGGCTATATCTCCTCCGAGGCCGCATCGATTGGCCTGCGAGCACTGACCTCTTCCTGGGCGCGCCACCACGTCAACATCAGCCTGTGCCGCGCCAAGACCAACGGTCACTATGTCAATTCGATGTTGGCTTTGAATACCGCGATCAAGGCCGGTTTCGACGAGGCATTGATGCTCGATCCGGAGGGGTATGTCGCCGAAGCCTCGGCAGCTAATGTCTTCCTGGTGCGTGACGGAGTGATGCACACCCCCGAGATCACCTCCTGCCTGCAGGGCATCACCCGCGACAGTGTGATCCGTCTGGCTCGCGATGCATTGGGGATCGAGGTGCAGGAACGCCGCATCACCCGCGATGAATTGTATACCGCCGACGAGGCCTTCCTTACCGGTACCGCCGCCGAGATTCTGCCGTTGCGCGAACTCGACGGACGTCGCATCGGAGCACCCAGCCGCGAGATCGCGAAAGACTCATTGACCGCCCGGCTGCAGCGACTGTATCGCCGGGTGACGAGCGGAGAGCTGGGCGACGATCTCGGTGCCTATCGCGACTGGCTGACCCCAGCGCCTTGAAAAGAAAGCGCCACGAGACTTGGCCTCGTGGCGGTATCCTCAAGCCTCCCTGGGCATCCTTCCCGATGCCTTGGCCTTCCTGGCCACTCCCTGAGGCACTCCTTGTGCCGTCGCTTCCGTAGCGCGATTAACGACAGTGTCCCTTGTCTCTAACGGGCCAGCCAGCTTCTCTTGCTGTCCGGCTATGGCCCTTTATAGGGGGCAGGGATGACAGTTGGGTGACACCTGGATGAAAACGCGATGACCTTTTTCCTCCACGACAACATTCCATTGATCGTGTTCGGCTGGCTGGCTGGCGGCGATGACGCTGTAGACGAGGCATTGGCTGTGCAAGAACATCGCGACTGAAGTCGCTCCTACCAGAACCTGGGCACCTTTCCGGAGAAGCGACTTCAGGCCGGCCCATGTTACTAGAGCGAGATTCAGTCATCTCTCGTATCCTTCGGCTCCAGGGCGCTGAGCAGGCCCCGCAGCAGCGACAGCTCCTTGCGACTGGGCTGGGCGCGGGCGAACAAGGCCTGCAGTTGCTCTTCGGTGCGGGCATGGGGCTGGGTGAGAAAGCCGCTTGCCTGCATGACCCGTTGCAGGTGTGCATGGAAGTGGTCGAGTTGCTCGCGGGTCGGGGGTCTGTCGTGTGGGGGGCGTTGAGGGACAAACCCACTCTCGGGGCGGTGGCGCCAGGCACGGAAGACTTCGTAGGCGAGAACCTGCACCGCCTGCGACAGGTTGAGGACACCATACTCGGGGTTGGCGGGGATGCTGACCTGCTGGCTGCAATGACGAAGCTCGTCGTTGGTCAGGCCGAAGCGCTCGCGGCCGAAGACCAACGCGACCGGGTCCGTCTCGGCGTTGGCCACCAACTCGCGCGCCATGGCGTCGGGCTCGTCATGGAAGGGCAGGGAAAGGCTGCGCAGTCGGGCACTGGCGCCCACCACCTGCACGCAATCGTTCACCGCCGCGGCGAGCGAGTCGACGACCCGGGCGCGCTGGACCAGGTCCTCGGCGCCGGCGGCAAGGCGTGTCGCTTCGTCGTCGGGAAAGCAACGGGGGTTGACCAGCACCAGGTCCGTCAGGCCCATGGTCTTCATGGCACGCGCGGCTTGGCCGATATTGCCGGGGTGGAAGGTCTGGACGAGAACGATACGGATATTCGAGAGCATCGGAATTCTTGCGCAATTGGGCAGAAGGCGAGGGGAAGGTAGTGTACGTGAGCTACGAGCTACGAGCTACGAGCTACGAGCTACGAGCTACGAGCTACGAGCTACGAGCTACGAGCTCGAGGCTCGTGACCCGGAGCACGCAGCCGAACGAAAAAAAACCCCGCCGGCTTTCACCGGCGAGGTTTCGTTTCAGGCATCACCTGATGGCTAGCGGGGCGTGGCTTACATCATGCCGCCCATGCCACCCATGCCGCCCATGTCGGGGGCGCCGCCGGATTCTTTCTCTTCCGGATCTTCGGCGATCATGCACTCGGTGGTGATCATCAGGCCAGCCACGGAGCCAGCGGACTGCAGCGCGCTGCGAGTCACCTTGGCCGGGTCGATGACACCCATCTCGAACAGGTCACCGTACTCACCGGTCTGGGCATTGTAGCCGAAGTTACCTTCGCCATCCTTGACGCGATTGATGATCACGGAGGCTTCCTCACCGGCATTGGTCACGATCTGGCGGAACGGAGCTTCCAAGGCACGCACGGCGATGGCGATGCCGTGGGTCTGGTCTTCGTTGTCACCCTTGAGATCGGCGATCTTGGCCAGCACGCGCACCAGGGCGGTACCACCACCGGGCACGACGCCTTCCTCGACAGCGGCGCGAGTGGAGTGCAGGGCGTCTTCGACGCGAGCCTTCTTCTCCTTCATCTCCACTTCGGTCGCGGCACCGACGCGGATCACGGCAACACCGCCGGCCAGCTTGGCGACGCGCTCCTGGAGCTTCTCGCGGTCGTAGTCGGAAGAGGTTTCCTCGATCTGGGCACGGATCTGGTTGACGCGTGCTTCGATGTCGCCCTCGGCACCGGCACCATCGATGATGGTGGTGTTTTCCTTGGACATGGTGATGCGCTTGGCGCTACCCAGGTGGTCCAGGGTCGCCTGCTCGAGAGTCAGGCCGACTTCCTCGGAAATCACGGTACCGTTGGTCAGGATGGCGATATCCTGCAGCATGGCCTTGCGACGGTCACCGAAGCCCGGCGCCTTGGCGGCCGCGACCTTGACGATGCCACGCATGGTGTTGACCACCAGAGTGGCCAGCGCTTCGCCTTCGATGTCTTCGGCGATGATCGCCAGCGGCTTGCCTGCCTTGGCGACGGCTTCCAGCACCGGCAGCAGCTCGCGGATGTTGGAAACCTTCTTGTCGACCAGCAGCAGGTACGGATCTTCCAGTTCCACCGCCATGGTGTCCTGGTTGGTCACGAAGTAGGGAGAGAGGTAGCCGCGGTCGAACTGCATGCCTTCGACGACTTCCAGCTCGTCTTCGAGGCCACGGCCTTCATCGACGGTGATGACGCCTTCCTTGCCAACTTTCTGCATGGCATCGGCAATGATCTCGCCGATACGCTCGTCACCGTTGGCGGAGATGGTGCCGACCTGGGCGATGGACTTTTGCTCGGTGCAAGGCACCGACAGTTCGCGGATCTGCTCGACGGCGGCGATCACGGCCTTGTCGATGCCGCGCTTGAGGTCCATCGGGTTCATGCCGGCGGTGACGCCTTTCATGCCCTCGGTGATGATGGCCTGGGCCAGAACGGTGGCGGTAGTGGTGCCGTCGCCAGCGACGTCGGAGGTCTTCGAGGCGACTTCCTTGACCATCTGCGCGCCCATGTTCTCGAACTTGTCCTTGAGTTCGATTTCCTTGGCCACGGAAACGCCGTCCTTGGTCACGGTCGGCGCGCCAAAGGACTTTTCCAACACCACGTTGCGGCCTTTCGGGCCCAGGGTGGCTTTCACGGCGTTGGCGAGGAGGTCGACGCCACGGGCCATGCGCTTGCGGGCGTCGTCGGAGAACTTGACCTGTTTTGCTGCCATTTTTCGATCTTCCTTCGGTTAGTTCGTGAAACTTGAGCAGTCAATGCAGAAGTAGGCGGGCTCAGCCTTCCACCACGGCGAGAATGTCGGATTCGTTCATGATCAGGACTTCTTCGCCGTCGATCTTCTGCTTTTCGACGCCGAAGCCTTCCTTGAAGATCACGGTATCGCCAACCTTGACGTCCAGGGGACGCACTTCGCCGTTTTCAAGAATCCGGCCGTTACCGACGGCAAGCACCTCGCCGCGTGTCGGCTTTTCCTGGGCATTGCCCGGGAGCACGATGCCGCCTGATGTTTTCTGCTCTTCCTCAACGCGACGGACGACGACGCGATCGTGCAAGGGACGGATGTTCATTGCTCACGTTCTCCTAATGGTTTGCTGTGTCATGACTGGTTGCCATGACGGGTCCATACCAGATCCGGAAGTGTGTCCTCCGGATCGAAGGCGGATGCCTTCCTTGTCGATGGCCACAGACTCGCGCCTGTTGGCCGAAGTGTGTCACTAGCCCCATCAGTGGGGGCTGCTCAAGTCCTTTCAAGGCCTACCGATAAAAAAAATTGCACCTGGCGTCATCGCTGGCGAGGCTCGTCCTTGGAGATGAAGTCCCCTTCGAGTGGTTGGCCATTGTCGTCTTCCCGGCGTGTATCCTGACGGGCCCGAGAAGTAGGATCACGAGGATCTTGCTGGTCGTTGCGCGGGTCCTGCGTGCGCTGACCATGGCGGTAGCGAAAGCCCTGGATGCGGACGTTGGCGCTTATCAGCAACTTGCCCAGCAGGCGGCGGGCATTGGGGATCAGGCACATGAAGCCCAGGGCGTCGGACAAGAAGCCCGGAGCCATCAGCAGTGCACCACCGAAGATCAAGGCGGCCCCGGTCAGCAACTCCCCGGAAGGCAGTTCGCCCTGTGCGAAGCGTTGCTGGGCGCGTTGCAGGGTAGCTACACCCTCGCGGCGAACCAGATGCAAACCGATGAAGCCGGTGGCCAGGACTAGTAGCAGCGTGGTCAACAAGCCGATCTGGCTGCCGACCATGAACAGGACGGTGAAGTCGAGCAGGGCAAAGAGCGTGAACAGCAACAGGAAGGGCATGATGACTCCGCTGACTAGAACTCATGGATAGATGGTGGTGAGTGGCACAATTTCAACCTGTGCTGCCTAGGTCGTGTTGGGAGAGGGCACGCGTCGTGCTATATTTGTCATGTTGCGGTGCAACAATGCCTCTGACTATGGAACGATACCCGAGGAGTCAATATGCAGATGGACAAGGCGGTAATCGCCATTACCGGGGGGGCGCGCGGGCTGGGGTTATCCATGGCGCGTCTGCTGGGGCAGAAGGGGGCGCGTCTAGCGTTGCTGGATCGGGAGCAGGAAATACTGGAGGCCACCGTCGATTCCCTGAGGAGTGAAGGAATCGAGGCGATGGCCTTCGTTACCGATGTTGCCGATGAGTCCTCGGTCACGCAGGTCTTCGCCGACATTGCCCGAGAACTGGGCCCTCTCAATGGCTTGATCAACAATGCTGGGATTACCCGCGATGGCCTGCTGGTCAAAGCCCAGGAAGGTACGGTCGAGAAGACCATGTCGTTGTCGCAGTGGCAGCAGGTCATCGATGTCAACCTGACCGGCGTGTTCCTGTGCGGTCGGGAAGCCGCCAGTCAAATGGTGGAAGCGGGGCGGGGTGGGGTAATCGTCAACATCTCCAGTATCTCGCGGGCCGGGAACATGGGGCAGAGCAACTATGCTGCCGCCAAGGCCGGTGTTGCGGCCTTGACCGTTACCTGGGCCAAGGAACTGGCGCGTCACGGCGTGCGTGTGGGGGCGGTGGCGCCGGGCTTTATCGAAACCGAGATGACGTCTGCCATGCGTCCCGAAGTACTCGAGAAGATCACGCGGGGCATTCCCCTGGGGACGCTGGGAAAGCCGAACGATATCGCCGAGAGTGTGGCCTTCATCCTCGATAACGACTATTTCACCGGTCGGGTGATCGAGTGTGACGGCGGGTTGCGTATCTGAGAGAAGCGTCGGCCCCTCGCGGGTGAAAGCCGAGCACCCTCGTGGGCTGCCCGGCTTGGCAGTAAATGGGGGAATGTCCGATCAGAATTCCACCTGGTCACTCAGGTTTGCTACGGTGCCTTCGCCAATACCATTGACCCGGGTCAGGTCGTCGGCATCGGCGAAAGGCCCGTTGTTATCGCGATCCTCAACGATCGCCTGTGCCTTGGTGCTGCCGATGCCGGGCAGTTCGGCCAGTAGTTCGGCATTGGCAGTGTTGATATTGATGGGGGCGACGTCCTGTGCCACTGCCATCGAGGCGGTGCCTAGTAGCAGGCTCAGAGCCAGCGTCTTGAGAAGTGTCTTCATGGGTCCCTCCAGTTATCGTTTTTCCATTGTGGTTGGCGCCTCTCTTGGCCCCACCTCCAACCTAACGTTAAATTCGTTGTTAGTTGTTGAGAGATCTCGGAACATTCGTGTGCGAGATCACCGACATTCAGGCGAGGACATCGGCTCGCTCAGTGTAAGTCCGGAGCCGGCTCCAGGCTGATATACTGGGTGCTACCTATTTCACCGTCAGGAATGCATGCGACTATGTCGACCGCCTCACCGTTGATCATTGCTCTCGACTATCCTTCTCTGGATGCCGCCTTATGCATGGCCGACCGTCTCGACCCGGCACGCTGTCGGGTGAAGGTCGGCAAGGAACTGTTCACCCGCAGCGGCCCCGATGTGCTGGAAGCCTTGCATGGGCGCGGTTTCGAGGTCTTTCTCGATCTCAAGTTCCACGACATTCCGCAGACCGTGGCCGGGGCCGTGCAAGCGGCCGCGGAGCAGGGAGTATGGATGGTCAATGTCCATGCCAGTGGCGGCCGCCGGATGATGGAAGCGGCGCGTGAGCGTCTTGAGCGACATGGTTACGACACCCGCCTGATCGCCGTGACAGTGTTGACCAGCATGGCGAACGAGGACTTGGCCGAGGTGGGGCTAGGGACGTCAACGGCGGCTCAGGTCGAGCGTCTGGCGCTTCTCGCGCAGCAGTGCGGTATGCATGGCGTGGTGTGTTCGGCGCAGGAGTCGGCACGTCTGACCCAGTTGTGTGGAGACGACTTCCTCAAGGTCACACCGGGAATTCGTCCCGCGTTCGCTGAGGCCAGGGACCAGCGCCGCATTCGCACGCCCGGCCAGGCGATGGCCGCAGGCAGCACGTATCTGGTGATCGGACGGCCGGTGACGCAGGCAGAGGACCCGATGAGGGCCCTGAATGCCATCGAGCAGGAACTGGCTGCGCTGTAAGCAGGTGCCGTGGTAGTTATTCCCCTTCGATGCCAGTGATCGGTTTGGTCGTGCCCCAACTGCGACACCTGGGGCACCGCCAGTGCAGGCGGGCTCCGGCGAAGCCGCAGCGTTGGCATCGATGTCGTGGACTGGCTTCCAGCAAGGTATGGGTGTGACGCTTGAGAAGCTCGATGCGTTCGCGCTCCTTGAGGTCGGCATCGTGGCGGTACAGGTCCATGAGATAGTCGACCCCGCGCAAACTCGGTTCGATAGCGAGCTGCTCGCTGATGAAGGCGGTAGCCGCGGCATTGCCTTCACGGCGTTGCAGGGTTTCGGCGAGCATGATCACCGCACTGGTGAACGGTGTCGGTTGGATCAATTCGTGCAGTGACCTCTCGAGGCCGTCCTCATCGGCGAGCATTCGATAGGCGTCACGGAGAGGCTCGAGAATGATCGGGGTGAAGTCGCGGTCCTGTTGAGGAATGCGCTTGAGCAGCCGGATCTCGGCCTTGTAGTGGCCGGTGTCGTGCTCCATCTTCGCCAGTAACCAGTTGGCGCGTACGCACTGGGCATCGACGGACAGCGCCTGGCGCAGTCGCTTGCGTGCCAGAGCGGGGCTCGCCGACCGCATGTCTCGTTCAGCGAGTTCGCACAGCCAATGCGCCGCAGCACGGCGGATATCCTGATACTGATTGACCAGCGCTGGCTGGGCGACATCCAGGGCTGCCTGCCATTCCTGTTCCTGTTCGAGTAGATCCACCAGCAGGCGCTTCGCCGACTGGCGGATGCCGTCATCATGGGTATCACGGACCAGGTTCTGCAGTAGCCGCTCCGCGCGATCGAGCAAGCCAAGGTGAAGAAAGTCGCGTGATAGCTCGAGCTGGACCAGGTTGCTTTGGGACGGGGTCAAGGAAGGGCGGGCCAACAGGTTCTGGTGAATTTTCACCGCTCGGTCGGCTTCGCCCCGCGAACGGAACAGATTGCCCAATGCGATATGTGTCTCGATGGTATCGCTGTTGACTTCAAGAGCGGCCACGAAGGTTTCGATGGCACGGTCAGGCTGCTCGTTGAGCAGATAATTGAGGCCCACGAAGTAGTCACGCGACAGGGAGGGCTGCGGCGAAGAGAGAAGGCGATGCCCTCTTTCGCGGCGGCCCAGCCACCAGCCGATGGCGACCGCTGCCAACAACAGGGCCAGCAGCAGAAGATCGGGCATTTAAGGGACTTCCTTGAGCTCCTGGATCCGCAGGCGATCGAGTTCCTTGCGCTGCTGCTGGTTGTGGCGTTGCGCGCGGGTCAGCAAGGTGCGCAGTCGCAGGTAGACACCGCTCATGGCCAGCATTCCCAGCAATACGCCACAGGCCAGCGAGGCGAGCAGCCAGACGGAAAGAGATGCCGGGGGCAGCTCGACCCAGATCAGGTTGAGTGGCACGGCCTGCTGATTGTTGACGGCGAACAGGATGCCGAGCAGCAGCACCGCCAGCAGAATAATGGCCAGGATGACCCCTTTGAGCCAACGCATGATGGTTTCCTTTGTCGATACAATAAGGCCTGGTGACACTGGTGAGGCCTGGTTTCAAGACACCTGAGATTCAATAGCCCAGGGCGCGGCTGGCGTTCACCTGCTCGCGCAGTTCCTTGCCCGGCTTGAAGTGTGGCACGAACTTGCCGTCGAGTTCGACCGGTTCGCCGGTCTTCGGGTTGCGCCCGGTTCGCGGTTCCCGGTAATGCAGAGAGAAGCTGCCGAAACCGCGAATCTCCACTCGCCCGCCATCGGCCAAGGCATCGGTGATGTCGTCGAGAATGATTCGAACGGCGGCCTCGACTTCCTTGATCGACAGCTCTGGCTGTCGCATCGCAATCTGCTCGATCAACTCGGATTTGGTCATCGGCTTTCTCCATGCGGTGATGCCAGATAGGGTGATGGCATTCCTGGCATTGTTGTTTCCTCTCAGCATACTGTGCAAACCGTGATAAAACAACGCACTAGAACTATTGTCAACGGATGCCGATGACGGTTGGGATTTCTTTACCCTGGATGCCGTGGGTTGGCAGCTCGGGTATACTGCGCCAACACCCACCGTGATTTTCCCGAGGCCCATGTTGAGCGAAGACACCTCAGCCGATGAGATTACCCGCAAGCGGCTCTATTGGCACTCCCGGCGCGGCATGTGGGAGCTCGATCTGTTGCTGATTCCGTTTCTCGAGCACTGCTACGATGACCTCGAGCCCGCCGATCAGACAGCCTTCCGCACGCTGATAGACGAGGAAGACCAGGACTTGTTCATGTGGTTGATGCGTCGCGAATGGCCGCAGGAGCCGGCCCGCCGCCGGATCGTCAAGATGATCGTCGAATATGCCGAGAACACCGGTAACGATCAGTATCGCACCCTCTAGATTGGCCGGGCTGGTGCATCTGGGCATGGCGTTGCTGATCTGTCTGTCGCTGCTGATATTTGCGCCGCCGTGGCTACTGGGCACGGCGGCCATTGCGATGACCGCCCTGTTGTGGCGGTCCTGGCGTATGCGGCGGCATTGGCAACTTCGCGGAGTGCCATATGGCGAGCGCGAGAGGCGCTGGCAGTGGCGACGCCCGGAAGACGAGCACTGGCGGGAGACGACTCTTGAGGTGTGCTATCTGGGGCCCTGGCTGATCGCCTTGAGGCTTGCCGGCCATCGCCACTGGCTATGGCCCGACAGTGCGCCAGCGGAAGCATTGCGCGACTTGCGCCGTGTCTTGCTCGGTGGCTCGTCCCGACGTCAGGAGGCATCCACGCTACAGGAACGATTCAGATAGGAGTGGGATGCTTGTGCCGGTCCGGGGGCATGGCCGAGACAATCGCGGTTGAAGTGCAAGCCTCGGGATTCGCGTCGGCGGCGAGCGGCCTTGACGGTGAGTTCGGCCAGGCAGACAGCACGCCACAGGCTGCAGAGTTCGACACTGGGCAGATGCCGGTGCCACAACGTCTGGCATTGCCGGCGCAGTACCTGCAGGGCGCTGGCAGCTTCCTCCAGGCCGGCATCATGGCGCACGATGCCGGCGTTACGGCTCATCACCTCGCGTACGCGTCCCATCAGCTCGGCGATCATGGCCGAGTCGACCCTTCCTTCGCCGCCGAATGAGACCGCTTGCAACGGTGCCGATGAGCGGGGCTCGGGGTGGCGTAATGCCTGGGCAGTGGCGCGGGCGAAGACCAGGCATTCCAGCAACGAGTTGCTGGCCATGCGGTTGGCGCCATGCAGACCCGTGCAGGCGACTTCGCCGATAGCATACAGATGAGGCACCTGACTGGCGCCATGATGATCGGTGGCCACGCCGCCACAGCTATAGTGCGCGGCGGGGACAACCGGGATAGGCCCGCAAGTGATATCCCATCCCCGCTCCAGGCAATGGGCATGGATCGTGGGAAACAGTTCGCGAACCGTCCGAGCCGGCAGGTGGGTCATATCGAGCAACACATGAGGGCTGTGGTCGCGCTGCATCTCGGCATCGATGGCGCGAGCCACGATGTCGCGAGGTGCCAGTTCCGCCCGTGGGTCGATCGCCGGCATGAATCGCTGGCCATCGAGGTTTCTGAGAACCCCGCCTTCGCCACGCAGGGCCTCGCTGATCAGGAATGGGCTGCCCGTGGGGTCGTAGAGACAGGTGGGATGAAACTGCTGGAATTCCAGGTTCATCAGCTCGGCACCCAACTCCGCGGCCATGATCATGCCTTCGCCACAGGCAGGAATCGGGCTGGTCGTGTGCCGAAACAGGCCGCTGGCGCCGCCGGTGGCCAGCACGGTATCGGTGGCCAGCAGGGCGGTCAGTTGGTTGTCCGCAGTCAGGCAGTAGGCACCGCGACAGTGGCCCACGCTATCGGCGATCAGCTCGATGGCATTGACGTCCTGATGCAGGAGGATCGCTGGATGCGCCCTGACATGGGAGAGCAGGGTATCGATCAGCGCTCGCCCGGTGGCATCGGCGGCATGGATCACGCGTCGCGCCCCGTGCCCGCCTTCACGCGTCAAGTGAAAGGGATAGGGGGCCTGAGGGTTGGCGTCGGGCGTGAATGGCACGCCGAGGCCGATCAACCAGTCGATGGCGGCAGGCCCCTGGGTCACGGCAAAGCGTACCGTCGCCTCGTCGCAGAGGCCATCGCCGGCGTCCAGGGTATCCGCCACATGGGCCTGGATATCGTCCTGGGGCGAGAGCACAGCAGCGATGCCACCTTGCGCCCAGCGGCTTGCACCATGGTCATCGCTGGCCGGGCGCAATAGAGTGACGCGGCGGGTTTCGGCCAGCTCCAACGCCAGTGTCAGGCCGGCGACACCACCACCGATAATCAGCACATCGTGTTCGCTGCGTGTCATTTCACGGATCCTTCCTTGTCGCCATTGACGCGGTCTCGGGTCTCGTTGATCAGGGTGTGGCGAGCGGCGCGCCGACGCAAGCGTTTGCTGGGTAGGCGTCGCAGGCCGCCGAGCCGCTCGACCAGGGCCACACTCAGGCGTGCCAGCTCACGGTTGAGCCACAGATAGCCACTAGGGCTGAACAGGGCGCGCCCATTCTCGCCTTTGGCGTTGTGGGCGATATCGGCGTAGCGCTGCAAGTCGAAAGCGGTTACCTGGACCTCGATGGTCTGGCCGGTGCGGACCTGGAAGGCCAGGGTGCCAAGCGTGCGCGCCAATCGATGCTGCGCATCGCGCAGGCCCTCCATGGCCTCGATGCGGTCATGGCCGGCACGGGTCGTCCAGTGAGTCTCCAGCAGCAGCTCGACGGTCGACAACATGCGTCGCTGCAGGGAAATGATGTCATCGAGTTCATCGCGACGCAGGCGGCGTTCGCTGTGAATGGCATCGACCAGGCCGCGTTGCTTGACCAACAGGGTGCTGGCGGTCTTGAGAAGCTCTTGTGTATCGATGTCCAGGCCGGATGTCGAGGTGGTGTGAGCATGGTAAAGCCGGGCCAGAGTGTCGAGATTCTCGGCGAGCAGGAAGCGCAACATGTCGGTGGCCTTTTGGGGTAGGACCAGTATGGTCACGGTGATTCCCACCAGGGTGCCGAGGATTACGTCGAAAGAGCGCCACAAGGCGACACCCAGGTCCTGATGGCCATCGCCTACCACCAGTAGCAGGCTGATGCCGAACATCAGGCCGCTGTAGCCATAGCGATTGGCGAAGGTCGCGTAAGTGGCAACGGCGATGCCGGCCAGAGTGGCCAGCGGCATGAAGCCGGGCAGGGGTACGGGCAACAGGATCAACAGGATCCCCCAGCTGGCTCCCAGAAACGTACCGAGCAGGCGCTGGCTGGCCTTGTCGAGTACCCCGCCGATATGTGGCAGGTTGCCCATCACCATGATGGTGCTCACCAGTGCCCAGCCACTATGGGGGATGGCAAACAGGTTGGTGATGCTGAAGGTGATCGCCAGGGCCAGCGTGATGCGCAGGACGTGCAGCTTTTGCCGGTGCCGGTAATTGAAATAGGGGTCGCGAAGGCGCGGCAGGTTCATTGCACGATGCCCTCGTAGGGGCCGGGAAAGCTGCTGGTCGGATTGATACTCATGGTTGAACTGGTGCCCGGAGCCGGAATCGAACCGGCACGGTGTTGCCACCGAGAGATTTTAAGTCTCTTGCGTCTACCAATTTCGCCATCCGGGCGGGGGGCCGAGCGGGCAAGAAGCGGGAAAAAAACAGTGGAGGCTGGAGTCGGAATCGAACCGGCGTACACGGAGTTGCAGTCCGCTGCATAACCACTCTGCCATCCAGCCTCAATGAGTCGTGACCAATTATATGGAGCGGGACAACGTGATTCGATCGGACCGGCGCACCGGCTCGCGACCCTCACGAGGATCTGCTCCCCCCACCGAAGTGGGAGATTGGAGCGGGAAACGAGATTCGAACTCGCGACCCTCGCCTTGGCAAGGCGATGCTCTACCACTGAGCTATTCCCGCTCGACTCGAGAGCGCATTATACGGATAAGTACGTATCTGTCAATTGGTTATTGGCTGCGCCGGGGTTACATCGAACGACTCAGGTGCGGCCAGGCAGCCCGGAGGTATTGAAACATCGACCACAAGGTCAGCACGGCAGCGACGAATAGCGTTGCCACACCGAGATTGGCGACCAGGGTGCCCGGTGGGAATCCCAGCAACAGAAAGATCGACACCATCTGCAGTGTCGTCTTGATCTTGCCGATCCACGACACGGCGATACTGCTGCGCTTGCCCATCTCGGCCATCCACTCGCGCAGGGCCGAAATCACGATCTCGCGGCCGATGATCACCAGGGCCGGCAGGGTCAGCCAGATTGCCTCATACACCTCGATCAACAGGGCGAGGGCCACGGCGACCATCAGTTTGTCGGCCACCGGGTCGAGGAAGGCGCCAAACGGCGTGCTCTGATCCCAGCGCCGCGCCAGATAGCCGTCGAACCAGTCGGTGATCGCTGCCAGGGCGAACAGCAGCGCCGCCAGCAGCATGCTCCAGGAAAAGGGCAGGTAGAAGACGATCACCAGCAGCGGAATGAACGCGATACGCGCCAGAGTCAAAAGATTGGGGATGTTCATGAGTGCGCCGCATGTCCTTGCCGGTGAGCGAAGGAGGTTATTCTATCTGCCTTGCGAGCGATCATCCATGCAACGCTTGGTGAATCGTCGTCGCGAGGCTGGCACTGATACCGGGCACGCGGGCGAGCTCCTCGCGGGTCGCCTGGCGCACCCCTTGCAGGCCGCCAAAGAAACGCAACAGCTCCCGGCGCCGCTTGGGACCAACGCCGGGGATATCCTGCAGCGTCGAGGTCCGACGCTGCTTATCGCGTCGTGCCCGGTGGCCCGCGATCGCGAACCGGTGGGCCTCGTCACGGATATGCTGGACCAGATGCAATGCCGGCGAGCTGTTGTCGAGGTTGAGGGTGCGGTCGACGGTCTCGACGAACAGGGTTTCCAGGCCGGGCTTGCGGGTCGTGCCCTTGGCGACACCGAGCAGATTGACATCGCTGACGCCAAGTTCGTTGAAGACCTCGCGCGCCATGTTGAGTTGGCCCTTGCCGCCATCCACCAGCAGGATGTCGGGACGCTTGCCTTCTCCACTCGCCAGGCGTTTGAAGCGCCGCGTCAGCGCTTGGCGCATGGCGGCGTAATCGTCGCCGGCGGCCACTCCTTCGATATTGAAGCGGCGGTAGTCGGACTTGATCGGGCCTTGCTGGTCGAAGACGACACAAGAGGCCACCGTGGCCTCGCCATGGCTGTGACTGATATCGAAACACTCCAGGCGTTCGGGAGTGATGTCGAGAGCCAGGGCGTCACGCAGCGCCTCGAAGCGACGCGATAGCTGCGTCTGATTATCGAGCTGGGTCGCCAGGTACTGCTCGGCGTTGGTGCGCGCCAACTGCAGCCATTGGGCGCGATAGCCGCGCACCTGATGCGCCACCCGGATGCGCTTGCCGGCATGCTCGGACAGAGCATCCTCCAGCAGCGCGGCATCAGGTAGTGGGTGGGAGGTAAGCACCTCCTGCGGCAACTCGCGTCCCTGGCCGAGATAGAACTGGCTGACGAACTCGCCCAGCAATTCTTCCGGGCCCAGGTCGAGGCCGTTTTCCGGGCTGTGGTGGCGGGCCCCCAGCATGCGGCCCTGGCGTACCGTCACTACCGAGATGCACAACGCACCAGGGCGCTCGGCCAGGGCAAACAGGTCGGCATCGCCACCTTCGGTATCGACGAACTGCCGTTCCTGCAGGCGGCGCAGTTGCTGGATCTGGTCGCGCAGGCGAGCCGCTTCCTCGAACTCGAGGGCCTGGCTGGCCGTTTCCATTTGCTGAGTGAGCTGGGCGGTGACCTCTTCGCTCTTGCCTTCCAGGCACATCACCGCGTGCTCCAGGTCACGACGATAGTCTTCCTCGCTGATATAGCCGACGCAGGGAGCGCTGCAGCGCTGAATCTGATACTGCAAACAGGGCCGGGTGCGATTGGCGAATACGCTGTCCTCGCAATTGCGGATGCGAAAGATCTTCTGCATCAGCGACAGGCTCTCGCGCACGGCGCTACTGCTGGGATAGGGACCCAGGTAGCGACCATCGCCGCGCCGGCTGCGTGCACGCTTGTACTCCAGGGCCGGGTAGGGATGGCGGTCGCTGACGAACACGAAGGGATAGGATTTGTCGTCGCGCAACAGAATGTTGTAGGGCGGACGCAGTTCCTTGATCAGCGTCTGTTCCATCAGCAAGGCTTCGGTCTCGCTGCGGGTCACCGTGACTTCGATAGCGGCGATGCGTCCCACCAGCGCCTGGGTCTTGGCGTTGAGGGCACCGCGAAAATAGCTGGCCAGGCGAGCCTTGAGGCGCTTGGCCTTGCCGATGTAGAGCGTCTCGCCCTGCTCGTCGAGCATGCGATAGACGCCGGGGGCAGCGCTGACGGTCTTGAGAAATCGTTTGGCGTCGAAACTCATGGGTGATCAGACTTCGCTATGGTAGCCGTCGACCAGTCCATATCGTAATCCCAGATGAGTCAATTCGACGTCGGAATGCACGCCGAGTTTCTCGAAGATGCGGTAGCGATAGGTATTGACGGTCTTCGGGCTCAGGAACAGACGGTCGGAGATGTCGCTGACCGTCTGGCAGTTGACGATCATCATCGCCACCTGCAGCTCGCGGTGCGAGAGAATGTTGAAGGGGTTTTCCTGGGCGTCCATCTTGGCCAGTACCAGTCGCTGGGCGATTTCAGGACTGATGTAGCGCCGTCCGGAAAAGATGGCCCGAATGGCGAACACCATGTCAGTAAGTTCAGTGCCCTTGCTGATGAAGCCGCTGGCACCGGCCTCGAGCAACCGCTCGGCGAAGGTTTCCTCGAGGTAGGCCGTGAGTACCACGACCTTGATATCAGCCATGCCCGTGGCGATCTTGCGGGTGGCTTCCAGGCCACCGATGCCGGGCATACGGATATCCATCAGTACGATGTCCGGTCGATGCTGACGAGCCAGGGTAATGGCTTCCTCACCGTCGGCGGCTTCCCCGACCACCGTGATGCCGTCTTCGGCATCCAGCATGCGCGCAATGCTGGTACGCACCAGGTGGTGGTCATCTGCGACAAGGACCTTGATCAAGGTGGCTCCCGAAAAAGACTATCACAACGTTATAGGAGTTCTAATTTGATTAGCTTAGCGTTGATTAGTGTCACTAATCCAGCACCACGCCACGCCGGCATTTTCCAATGCCGGCAGCACAATGCAAGTACTTGACCCGGCAAAAAGTGTTGCGTAACATACGCCTCGTCTTCGGGGCGGTGGATGTCTCAAGGCAAATATTAACATGCCGCTCGCTATGGAAGGGCATGTACGTGGGGCCTTAGCTCAGCTGGGAGAGCGCGACACTGGCAGTGTCGAGGTCAGCGGTTCGATCCCGCTAGGCTCCACCAACAGAATTATAGGAATCAGCCGCCTGGAGCACACGCTCAGGCGGCTTTTTCGTGTCTGCCTCAGTCACGAATCGGCATCGCCTCGGGAGCAGGGGCCGCCGTGGGTGGCGGCCCCTTGGGGTTGTGAAGGGCTTAGCCGTCGACGCGTCCCAACAGCAGAAATTCCAGCAATGCCTTCTGGGCATGCAGGCGATTGCCGGCTTCCTGCCAGACCACGGCACGCGGGTCGTCGAGCAAGGTTTCGCTGATTTCTTCACCGCGGTGAGCGGGCAGGCAGTGCAGGAACACCACATCCTTGGCCGCCTTGTCGAGCAAAGCCTCGGTGACCCGGTAGTCGGCGAAGTCGGCTTCGCGCTTGGCCTGTTCCTCTTCCTGACCCATGGAGGCCCACACGTCGGTAGTGACCAGGTCGGCATCGACCACCGCCTGCTGCGGATCACGCAGGATGCTGACGCGATCGCCGGCGGTGGCGACGATGGCAGGATCGGGGTCGTAGCCCTCGGGACAACAGATGCGTAGCCGGAAGTCGAACTGACGGGCGGCATTGATCCAGGAATGGCACATGTTATTGCCGTCACCGATCCACACCGCGGTCTTGCCGCGCACGCTGCCGCGGCACTCGGTCCAGGTCATGACATCGGCCAGCAGCTGGCAGGGGTGATAGTCGTCGGTGAGGGCGTTGATCACCGGCACCGAGCTGGCGGCAGCGAATTCCTCGAGGCCGGCATGCGAGAAGGTACGGATCATGACCGCATCGACCATTTCCGAGAGTACCCGTGCGGTGTCGCCGATGGGCTCCCCGCGGCCTAGCTGGGTATCGCGGGGCGACAGGAACAGCGCATGGCCGCCGAACTGCGCCATGGCGGTCTCGAAGGACACACGGGTACGCGTCGACGACTTCTCGAAGATCATCGCCAGGGTGCGGTTGGAGAATGGCGTATAGGTCGGGCCGTGAGTCTTCAGGCCATTCTTGATGGTGATGGCCCGGCGCACCAGATAGGTCAGCTCGTCCGGGGAAAGGTCCAGCAGGGTCAGGAAATGGCGAGTCGCCATGATGTCACTCCGCGCGCAAAAACCTCCATCCTAGCCAGGCGTCCCCGGTTGCGCAATGTATCCCTCGCTGGCCGGCGCTTTCGCTTACGGGGCTGTTTTCGGGGCTCCGGCATCAGTAGAATGGGGATAACGTCAAGCCGCAAGCCATAGGATTCCAGCATGAGCACGACTATCGAGAATATCCAGCAGCAAATCCGCGAAAACCCGATTCTGATCTACATGAAGGGTACGCCACAGTTGCCGCAGTGCGGCTTCTCGGCCCAGACCGTTCAGGCGTTGATGGCCTGTGGCGAGCGCTTCGCCTTCGTCAACGTCCTCGACAACCCGGATATCCGCGCCGAGCTGCCCAAGGTCGCCAACTGGCCGACCTTCCCGCAATTGTGGGTCAATGGCGAGTTGGTCGGCGGGTGCGATATCGTTGTCGAGATGTACCAGAATGGTGAACTCGAACCGCTGATCAAGGATGCTGCCGCCAAGGCCAATACGGAACAGGGTGGCGACGCCTGATCTTCCCCGCCAAGGTGACAACCAAGGCCCGCGAGTCAATGGCTCGCGGGCTTTTTCGTTGACTGCCAGAAAGATACGTGTGGATACGAAACCATCCCGTTGGGGCGTTGAAATGTGCTGGGTGAGCTACCACGGTGCCATGTGAGAGGACCGAAATGGATGGGTCGCCATCAAGCATGAGCAGGAGGTATCCAATGAAGGTTCCGCTGGAGATTTCCTATCACCATGTTTCACGTTCCGAGTGGATCGACGATTACATCAAGTCGCGTGTCGACAAGCTCGAACAGTTCGGCGCCGACATCGTCTCTTGTCGCGTACTCATCGAGCAGACGCAAAACCCTCACCGCACGGGGAATCCTTACCGGGCATTTGTCGAAGTCACGTTACCCGCCAAGAGGGAGCTGGTCGCGGAAAAGACCGATCAGGTCGCTGACCCTCATGTTCAACTGCGCCCCATCATCCGTAGCGCCTTCGAGGCAATGGAAAAGCAGTTGAAGAAGCAGACCGCCAAGCGCAGTGGCAAGGTGAAACAACGCGATGAAGAGGATGTTCCCGTCGCCACGGTGGTCCGTTTGTTCGACAAGGACGGTTATGGCTTTATCAAGGGGTTGGATGGTGAGGAATTCTATTTTCACCGTAACGCTGTCCTGCATGACGACTTCGACCGCTTGACGGTCGGTACGCGCGTGCGCTTCGAGCCCGAGGAGGGAGAAGCGGGGCCGCAGGCCAGCACGGTGCAGATTATCGACAAGCCCGGCGTGGGTGGTTCCGAAGCCGGGAGCGAGGCTCTGGAGATGCCGATAGGCTGGAAGAAGCGCTAAGCGTCGCGTGTTGGTGCCCCATCAGCGATGTTGGGGGCAAGGCAACTCGAATCAGTCTTCTTCCAGCCCCTGTTCACGCTGGGCCAGGTTCCAGCCGCCCAGGTCCTTGAAGCGGTTGACGATAGCGCAGAACAGCTCGGCGGTGCGTTCGGTGTCGTAGCGTGCCGAGTGAGCCGAGGAGTTGTCGAATTCGATCCCCGCCGCGCGGCAGGCCCTGGCCAGCACTGTCTGGCCATAGACCAGGCCGGAGAGGGTGGCGGTATCGAAGCTCGAGAAGGGGTGAAAGGGGTTGCGCTTGACACCGCAACGATTCACCGCCGCATTCAGGAAGCCATGATCGAAGGCGGCATTGTGGCCGACCAGGATCGCGCGCGTACAGTTGTTGGCCTTGATCGCCTTGCGCACGGGGCGAAAAATTTCCCCCAGTGCTTCCGACTCGCTGAGGGCCACCTTCTTGCGCAGCGGGTCGTTGAGCTTGATGCCGGTGAAGTCCAGTGCCGATTGTTCCACATTGGCGCCCTCGAAAGGCTCAATATGAAAGGCATAGGTGGCATCCGGCAGCAGATTGCCCTCCGGATCCATGCTTAACGTTACCGCGGCGATCTCCAGAATCGCATCGGCCTGAGCATTGAACCCTCCCGTTTCCAAGTCCACTACCACTGGCAGATAACTGCGAAAGCGCTGGGCCATAAGATCGCGGGCGCTGGCCTCGCTCATTCACCTCTCCCTCGTCATCGTGTTGGATTGCCCTAGCGGTTGCCCGCGCTGACGCGCGAGAGTCTAACATTTTTCCCAGCCGAACGCCGTGGTCCGCCGGTATTCGCCGGGCAGCAACGGCGCTATACTAATGGGCTGTCGAAACACCTATCGATGTGCGGCGGCTGCCGCACTCTTACTGCGTCATGCAAGCGAAGGAGCCCCAGAATGTCCGATGTCAAGAAGGTCGTTCTCGCCTATTCCGGCGGCCTGGACACGTCCGTTATCGTCAAGTGGTTGCAGGAAACCTACGATTGCGAGGTGGTGACCTTCACGGCCGACATCGGTCAGGGTGAGGAAGTCGAGCCGGCACGCAGCAAGGCCCAGGCGCTGGGCGTCAAGGAGATCTACATCGAGGATCTGCGCGAGGAGTTCGTGCGCGACTACGTCTATCCGATGTTCCGCGCCAACACCATCTACGAGGGCGAGTACCTGCTGGGCACCTCCATCGCCCGCCCGCTGATCGCCAAGCGTCTGATCGAGATCGCCAACGAGACCGGGGCCGATGCCATTTCCCATGGCGCCACCGGCAAGGGCAACGACCAGGTGCGCTTCGAGCTCGGCGCCTACGCGCTGAAACCCGGTGTCAAGGTCATCGCCCCGTGGCGCGAGTGGAATCTCACCTCGCGCGAGAAGCTGATGGCTTACTGTGAGCAGCACGAGATTCCCGTCGACTTCTCCAAGAGCAAGAAGAAATCGCCGTACTCCATGGATGCCAACCTGCTGCACATTTCCTATGAGGGCGGCATCCTCGAGGACCCTTGGGCCGAGGCCGAGGAAGACATGTGGCGCTGGAGCGTGTCGCCGGAAGCCGCTCCAGACCAGCCGACCTATGTCGAACTGACGTTCGACCACGGTGACATCGTCGCCATCGATGGAGAAGCCCTCAAGCCCCATGAGGTGCTGGCCAAGCTCAACAAGCTGGGCGGTGATAACGGCATCGGTCGCCTCGATATCGTTGAGAACCGCTACGTGGGCATGAAGTCCCGCGGCTGCTACGAGACCCCGGGGGGCACCATCATGCTGCGTGCCCACCGCGCCATTGAGTCGATTACCCTCGATCGCGAATCCGCCCACCTCAAGGATTCGCTGATGCCCAAGTATGCCGAGGTGATCTACAACGGCTACTGGTGGAGCCCGGAGCGCAAGGTGCTGCAGGCCGCTATCGACGAAACCCAGAAGTATGTCTCCGGTGTGGTGCGTATGAAACTCTACAAGGGCAGTGCCACCGTGGTCGGTCGCAAGTCCGAACAGTCGCTGTTCGACGAATCCATCGCCACCTTCGAAGACGATGCCGGTGCCTACGATCAGAAGGATGCCGAGGGCTTCATCAAGCTCAATGCGTTGCGTCTGCGGATTGCTGCCAGCAAGGGGCGTAACCAGAGTTGATGGCTGGCGAAATCCGGCTGCAGCCGCGATGAACCGGTCCAGGAGTGCTGTCATGCTCAAGAAACTGTTATCCGGCCTGATGGGAGGTGGCAGCAAGTCGGCTCCCGACGTCGAGCCGGTGGAGTACAAGGGCTATCTGATCATTTCCGACCCCCAGGACAGGGATGGCCAGTTCCGCGTCAGTGGCTGGATTCGCAAGCCTGTAGACGGGGGAGAGATGCTCGAGCACCGCTTCGAACGCTCCGATGTGGTTTCCAGTCGCGAGGCCTGTGACGAGCTGATGGTCAGCAAGGCGCAACGCTTCATCGACGACCTGGGCGATGACATCTTCAATAAGTGATCGCTTCACCCCTCGTCTCATCGGAAAAACGGCGCCTCCTCGAGGGCGCCGTTTTCTTGTGCCACGTCCCGGGCGCTACACTCTAGGGGCGACTCATCGAGGACCCCTTCATGCGCCTGCTGCACCGTGCCTCGCCTTGGCGAGAACTGTTTGCCGGTGACTCGTTACCCGACACCAGCCACTGGCCGCCGCTACTTGCCCCCCTGGCGGATGCCCTCGAACGGTTGGGGCCTGCCCCCGAGCCGAGCGCAGCCAAGGCATGGCAGGTGACATTGGTCGAGGCCCTGCTGCGCCTCGACCTGCCTGCCTGGCGTATCAGTCAGTTGATCAGCGATCACAACGATCGGCTCTATCGTCAAGCGATCACCGACTCGCTCAATGACATGCAGGGCACGGGATGGGGAGAACCGCCCGTCGGCTTCTGCGTGCTGGTGCTGGGCTCCGGGGCGCGTCACGAAAGCCTGCTGGGGCCCGACCAGGACAACGCCATGATCATCGAGGACTACCCGGACGCCCGGTACCTCGAGATCGATGGATACTTCCAGGCACTCGGAGAGCGTTTCACCGCGCGCCTCGACGAGGCCGGCATCCCGTTATGCAATGGCCACGTGATGGCACGCTGGCCGATGTGGCGCAAGCGTCTCGGCGAGTGGTGCGCCCAGTTGCGGCTGTGGACGGCCGAGCGGCGGGTCAAGCGCGTTCAGCAGTCGAACATCCTGCTCGATTTTGCCCCTGTCTATGGTGCTGGCGCATTGGCCGAAGCGTTGCGCGATGAGGTCATCGGACTGATGCCGCATGCCGGGCTGTTTCTCGATGAAATGGCGACACTGCTCGATGAGACGCCGGTGGCGCTGGACCGACGAGGTCGAGTGAGTGGCGACGACGAGGATGCCCCTCATGAGCGCACCATCAACCTCAAGCGACAGGGGCTGTTACCGCTGACCAGTGCCACACGTCTCCTCACCATGGCGCACGGTGGGCGTGGCGTCGATACCCGTACCCGCCTTGCCGAGCTGGTCGGTCTTGGCGTGCTGGAAGCAGCACATGCCCATGCGCTGATCGCCGCCCTGGGTCGATTGCAGGCGATCATTCTCGAGGCACAACTCACTAGCCTGGCCGCCGGTCGTGCCGCCGACGGCTGGGTGGATGTGGACGCACTCGATGAGGCCGACCACTTGCTGTTGCGTCACGACTTGCAGCAGATCCGTGCGCTGGTCAAGCGGGCCAAGGCCGCTCCTCGGGGGAGCCGGAAGCTTTAAGCGGTAAGTCATAAGCTGGAAGCTTGAAGAGCGGCGCTCCGCGCCTGGAAGTTTGAAGAAAAAACTTGACGCAAGCGATAGTGGGAACATGCATGGCTTCCAGCTTCCAGCTTCCAGCTTCCAGCTTCCAGCTTACGGCGCTGCCTTCTTCTTCCTTATATCTTCCTTCTTGGTATCTTCCTTCTCGATATCTTCCTTCTCGTCGCTGCCGGCCGGCGCCTCGGGCAGTTCCATCACCAGGCAGGCGCCACCCAGGGTCGGTGCGTCCTCGACCCATAGCCGTCCGCCGAGGTGGGCGACGATGCCCCGGCTGATGGGTAGCCCCAGGCCGCTGCCACGCGGTCGGCTGCGCGTTTGGCTGCCGCTCGCGGCATGCTGTTGGATCTGGTGGAATTTCTCGAACACCCGCTCACGTTCTTCGGCCCCAATGCCGGGGCCGTTGTCCTCGACACTCAAGCGGTAATGCCGTTTATGGCGCTCGAGGCGCAGCAACACTTGCGGAGCGTCGTCGGCGGCGAATTTGCTGGCATTGTCGAGCAGGTTGATGATCACCTGCTCGAGCCGATCCGGGTCGCCGATCACCGGGGCTTCGTCGATCGCGATCTCGAGGCGTAGTGAAACGCCCCGGTCTTCCTGCACCCGGTGCACGGCGTCCGCGCTGTGGCGGGCGAGAGCGGCCAGGTCCAGGCGCTGGGGATGCAGCGTCAGGCGGCCGCTTTCCAGTCGGGCCAGATCGAGAATCTCTTCGATCAGACGCGACAGGCGCTGGCTTTCCAGCACCACCACGTCGAGGAAGTGTCGACGCTTGTCTTCGGGCAGATTATGGCCATCGCGCAGGATCTCGGCGAAGGCGCGAATCGAGGTCAGCGGCGTTCTCAGCTCATGACTGACCATGGCCACGAACTCGTCCTTCAGGCGATCGAGTTCACGCAGGCGTTCGTTGGCGCTGCGCAGCTCTTCGCCGATTCGCGCCAGCTCGTTGGATTTCTGCTCCAGGCGGCGATTGTACTCGAGGGTCTGGGAGGTGGTGTCGAGAATACTGAGTACCGACTCCAGATCGAGTGCCTCGCCGCGTACCACCGAGTTGATCAGCACACGGGCCGAGGCATTGCCCAGGGCTCCCGCCAGTGCCTGCTCGGCACGGGCGATGACTTCCGGTGCCACCGGTTGATCGTAAGGCGTCGCGTGCTCGAGGCCGGCGAAAACGCGGGCCGTGGCGGTGGCGCCGATATAGCGGCTGAGCAACGCTTCCAGTTCGCTGCGGGTGGTCTGGCCCTGCCATAACGGGGCATAGACCAGCGAGGAGTGCAGCGCCTCGGTGAACAGCGCCGCCTGGGTCTGCTCCAGCCGGTTCTGCCTGGTGAACAACGACACGCCGACCAGCACGCCGGCATTGGCCAGCATGCTCCACAAGAGTGAGTGACTGTAGATATCCCAGCCCTCGAGGCCGAATAGCGCATAGGGGCGCAGCCAGGCGAGCCCCAGCAGGCCATGTTCGAGGAAAGCATCGTCCAGCCAGCCGGATTGGGCGAAGCCAGGCAGCAGCAGGGTATAGACCCAGACCAGGAAGCCCGCGATCAAGCCCAGGCTGGCCCCTTGGCGAGTCGCGCCGCGCCAGTACAGGCCGAGCAGCAAAGCGGGGGCGAATTGCGTCGCCGCGGCAAAGGACACCAGGCCGATGGTCACCAGGCTGTAGGAGTCGCCGATCAAGGCATGGTAGAGATAGCCCAGCAGCAGGATCATCACGATCGCCACGCGCCGGATGCCGAGCAGCCAGCCCGACAGTTCGCCATGTGAGCCCAGGTGCAGGCGTTGCGAGCGCAGCAGCAGTGGCATGACCAACTGGTTGCTGACCATGGTCGACATGGCGATGGTTTCGACGATGACCATGCCGGTGGCCGCCGACAGGCCACCGATGAATACCAGCAGCGGCAGCCCATCGAGCCCGGCGGAGAGAGGCAGGGTAAGGACGAAGCTGTCGGGGTCGCTGCCGGTGTTCGCCAGCAGCACGCCGGCCAGGGCGATGGGAATCACCAGCAGGTTGATCGCCAGCAGATACAGCGGAAACAGCCAGCTGGCGCGCTTGAGATGCCGCTCGTCGACGTTCTCCACCACCAGGATCTGGAACTGGCGCGGCAGGGTCAGAAAAGCCAGGAAGGCCAACACCAGGGTGCCGACCCAACCCACGCCCCCGCCGGGAACCGCCTCGAGGCTCAAGGCACCGTTCAATGCCGGGTCGGCAGCGGCTCGGGCGAACAGGTCACCGGGGCCGTTGAACAATACGAAGACTGTGAATATCCCCACCGCCAGAAAGGCGAAGAGCTTGACCAGCGACTCGAAGGCGATGGCGGCGACCATGCCTTCGTGGCGTTCGCTGGCATCCAGGTGACGGGTGCCGAACAGGATGATGAAAACCGCCAGTACCAGCGCTACCCAGAACGACTTGTCGGCCCAGAAACCTTCCTCGACCAGGCGCAGAGCCGGTGGGTCGGGGTAGTTCATCAACACCGCATGGCTGAGGGTGATGGCCTTGAGCTGCAGGGCGATATAGGGTGTGATGCCAATCAGCGCGATCAACGCCACCAGGGCGCCGAGGCTGCCGCTCTTGCCGTAGCGGGCACTGATGAAGTCGGCGATGGAGGTGATGCGTTGGGCGCGGGCGATGCGCACCATCTTGCGGATGATGAAGGGGCTGGCGAACATCGCCAGGGTCGGGCCCAGGTAGATCAACAGGAAACTGGGCCCGTACTCGGCGGCGCGGCCGACACTGCCGTAGAAGGTCCAGGCAGTACAGTAGACGGCAATCGACAGCGCATAGACCGTAGGCGAACCGATCAGCGAGCGGCCTTGCTCGGCCCGCCGATCGCCCCAGGCGGCGATCACGAACAGCAGCGCCAGATAGCCGAAGGAAACGCTAAGGACCACCAGGTCAGTCCTCATGCTCCCCCCTGATCATCATGCTGATGCTCCATCAACCAGGCGGCAAGCACGATCACCGCTGCCCAGGCGATGAACAGGTACAGTGGCAGCCACGACAGGCCGGCATTCGTGGCACGGTCGAACAGCAGGATCAGCGGTGGCGAAAACAGCAGCACCGTGAGCACGATCAAGGCGACCAGCCGTTCACCCAGGCGTGGCGTTTTCATGCGCTGGCATCCTCCTTGTCGAAGGCGCCGGCCTGCAGCGTCAGAAGCTCTTCGAGGGTGACGATGCCGCGAGCCTCCAGGCGCGGCAGCAGGGTCAGCCACAGTTCGGCAGTGAGCCGAGCATCGCCGAGCGCGGTATGCCGGGCGCCGGGCGGTACCGAGAGGTCGTATCGATCGACCAGGGTATCGAGGTCGTGACCGTCGAGTCCCGAGTCCAGGGCACGCGAGAGCAGCAGGGTATCGAGCACCGGCATATGGAACTCGACCCCGCCACCCGGCGGTTGTATCGCCAACAGGTCGAAGGCGGCGTTATGAGCCAGCAAGACCGCTTCCCCGACATAGTCGCGAAAGCGTGGCAGCACCACATGCAGGGGCGGCGCGCCGGCCACATCGCTGTCGGTCAAGCCATGAATGGCGGTGCTGGCAGGAGGGATGGGCCGCCCGGGATCGACGCGCTGATCGAAGGTGTCGTTGGCCAGCAGGCGCGCGTTGACGATGCGACAGGCACCGAGGCTGATCACGCTGTCGCCGCGGCGCAGTTCGAGACCGGTAGTCTCGGTGTCGAAAGCGACGATCTCGAGCTGGCGCAGGGGGCGTGCGGCCAGTTCGGCATCCGGTGGCGGCAGGTCGGCGATCCCGAAATCATGGAATTCCGGGCGCGGCGCCGGGCGCGATGGTGGGGGGCCGACGCGTTCCTCCGCCGGCAGCGGCAGGCGCAGGCGAGCATGCCGGCCATCGGTATCGGCCAGGCTCCAGACGTCGCTGGCATGCTGGCGTAGTAGGTCGCCGACGCTCGGCGACAAGGGCAGCGCCGCCAGGCGCTGCTCACGCCAATTGGCCAACTGCCGTTGCAGCAGCGGCTTGCCGGGCCAGATCAGGTCGAGATAGACGCGCTTGTTGCCGAGCAGGATCTCGGCTTCGAAGGTGGTGGTGCCGGTATGTTTGGTCAGGCGTTCGAGCAAGGCTTCCAGCATCGCCAGCAGGGCCGGAGCATCGGCCTTGACCCAGGCCGGCATGCCGATGGGAACCAACTGCATGGGCGTATCGGCCAGATGTTCGTTGAGGGCCTGGAAGAGGTCGTTGGACCACATCGGCACCAGTCGCTCGCCCTGACGCTGCATGTCATCGATCAGCGCACTCAACAGGGCGATGCCGTGGCTCAGGGCCTGACTCTCCTCATCGATCACGGCACTCAGGCGCTCGCACAGGATCTCGCGTTCCGGCGTGACCTCGGTGACGCTGCTCAACGCCTCGGCGGCACTGGTCAGGCTAGCGCCATGGCGGCGCAAGGCGGGCAACGCCTCGGCCAGGTCGGCACGGGCCCCCATCTCGTTGCTCCAGGCGGCGGTGGCATCGGTCAGCGTCAGTAGCGTTTCGCCGTGGCTTTGTGACACGCGTCGCAACATGCAGCATAGCCAGCGATCGCCATAGGGCAGCAGCAGCTCGCGGGGCGAACCATCGTCGGGCAGCCGGCGCATGGCATCCTGAAGGCTACTGATATCGAGCAGGGCTTCCAGACGTTTGCCGAGTCCCAGGCCGGGATGCCCCGCGAACAGCGTCTCGGCGGCATGATTGAACAACATCAGCCGGCGATGGCGGTCGCACAACAGCAGCGGCGTGTCGAGCACCTGCAACAGGGCTTCCAGTTCCTGACGAATACGAGCCGCGCTGCGCGCGCCCTCGGTATGGGCGGTAGCAAGGGCTTGACGGTCGCTACGCCAACCGTCGCGGATGCGGTCGAGGTCCGGGCCGAGGCCGCGCAGCCAGCCCTCGGGCGGGTAGTCGTCGCGGGCATCGGGGTTGGCAGCGAGCCGCGCGAGCAGCACATGCAGGTGGCGCAAAGGGACAAACAAGCGCTGGGAGAGCAGGGCGCCGAGCACGGATACCAGCATGCCGGCGGACAGGCAGGCAGCCCACACCGCCAGCCGGGCGACACCGCTGGGCGCGAGTTCCGCGTCGAGCCACAAGGCCAGCCAGGCACCGCCGAAGAGAGTGATGCCACTGATCAACAGCCACAGACCGATCAGGCGCTGGCGCTTGGGCAGGGCACCACGTGCCATCTAGTAGGCCTCGTCGAGCAAGGCCTGGACCTTGTCGACCAGGGCCTGCGTGGAAAACGGCTTGGTCACATAGTCGTCGGCACCTAGCGCCATACCTTTCTCCCGTTCTACCTCACGGCCGTGGGCGGTCAGCATGATGATCGGCAGTCGCGCATGAGACGGATCCGAGCGTAGCTGTTCGAGGACGTCGAAGCCACTGATGCCAGGCAGGCTGATATCAAGCAGCACCAGATCCGGGGCGTGTTCGGCAACGCGCGCCAAGGCCTGTTCGCCATCGCCGGCGGTTATCACCTCGAAACCCGCCTGCTGCATCAGGAACTCCAGCGACAGCACGATGTTGGGTTCATCGTCCACCACCAATACTCTGGCCATCCGCATCTCCTTTACCAGCCGTTACTGGCAGTCTAGTGGGGCTTGGCGACAAGCGAAAAGACGACCTTGGCAGAACGCGGTTGAGCAATGTTTATTTCATTTGGAAATATGATATTTCATATCGATTCTTGGCGAATATATTGCCGTCAATGAATTGTCCGCATAATACGAACACTATACCCGACTGCAGAGGTCAAGAATCATGCTCAAGTCGCTGATCGTGGCCACCGGCTTGCTGCTGGTGGCCGCACGTGCCGTTGCCGCCGATCCGGCACCGTTGGTGGAGGCCGAGTGGCTGAACGACCATTTGGATGACGATAATCTCGTGGTGCTCGATGTGCGCTCGAGCATCGACGATGGCGGTGACCGGGACAGCTTCGAGCAAGCCCATATTCCGGGCAGCCTCTATAGCAGCTACACCGATGATGGCTGGCGTGAAACCCGCGACGAGGTGGTGGGCTTGCTGCCACCGGTAAAGGATCTCGAGCGGCTGATCGGCGGACTGGGGATCGGCAATGACGATACGGTGGTGATCGTGCCTGCCGGGACCGGGGCAACCGACTTCGGCAGTGCCGCTCGGGTCTACTGGACCTTCATGGTGCTGGGCCACGATCGGGTGTCGATCCTCGATGGCGGGTTTGCCGGCTGGCAACAGCAAGGCTACGAGGTCGCCAGGGGGGAGCCGGCGTCTCGCGAGGTGGCCGATTTCGAGGCCAACCTGCGCGAGGAGCTGATCGCTACCACGGAGGAAGTCGAAGCGGCCCGCGAGTCGCAGGCCCAACTGGTGGACGCTCGCCCGGTGGACTACTTCCGCGGTGAGACTGTTTCACCCGCCGTGCGAGCCGCCGGGACCATTCCCGGCTCGATCAATCTGCCGCACCATTCGCTGTTGCAGGATCGCGACAACGCCTTCTATCTGGATAGTGAAGGGTTGCAGTCGCGCATCAACGAGGCCGAACTGGATCCCAAGGCGCGGACCGTGTCGTACTGCAACACCGCCCACTGGGCGGCAACCGACTGGTTCGTGCTCAGCGAGATCGCCGGCTTCGATAACGTGACCCTGTACGATGGCTCGATGGCCGAGTGGACGCTGAGCGGCAGCCGGCCTGTCGAGAAGGTCAAGCGTGGTTTGGGTCGCCTGCTGGACTTCTTCGATTGAGCGATGACATCCACTATCGACCTTCGCTCTGTCCCTGAGCGCGCAGGGACGGGGCGATAGCGTGTCTTCGAACGAACGGGAATCATCATGGGTCAAGCAAGCACGCTAGCGGCTCCCGAGCGGGCCTGGGGCATCGACCGCTTCGTGGTCGGTGTGGCACTGGTCGGGCTGGCGGTGCTAGGTGCGTTGATCTGGCTGGAAACCGCGCCCTTCCTGTTGGCGCTGTTCGGGGTCGGCACCCTGTTGGGGGTAGCCCTCTACCACGGGGCCTTCGGTTTCACGGCCGGCTGGCGCCATCTTGTCACCAAAAAGCGCGGGGCCGGCCTGCGTGCCCAACTGCTGCTGTTCGCTTTGACGTCGCTGCTGATGGTGCCGATCCTGGGCAGCGGCCAGGAAGGCATGGTCGGGGCGGTGGCGCCGGTCGGCACCTCGCTGGTCGTCGGTTCGTTCCTGTTCGGGCTCGGCATGCAGCTCGGCGGCGGCTGCGGTTCCGGCACCCTGTTCAGCGTGGGGTCGGGGAATATCCGCATGCTGGTCACGCTGGTCTTCTTCATCATCGGCAGCGTGATCGGCACGCTGCATCTGCCCTGGTGGCTCGATCAGCCGGGGTTTGACCCCGTCAGCCTGATCGATGGCTTCGGCATCTCCGGTGCCGTTTTCCTGCAGCTTGCCGGCCTGGGTGCCATCGCCCTCTGGGTCGATCACATCGAGCGCAAGGCACATGGCAATGTCGAGCGCGGCGAATGGAATTTTCGTAGCGGCGACAAGGGACTGCTGCGCACCTTGCTGACCGGCCGCTGGCCGTTCTTCTGGGCAATCGGCGTACTGGCGCTGGGCAGTGTACTGACGCTGGTGATCGGGGGTTCACCGTGGGGCATCACCTTCGCCTTTGGCCTGTGGGGCGCCAAGGCGCTGCAGGCCGTCGGCGTCGATATGAGCCAGTTCGAGTTCTGGACCTGGGACTATCCGGCCATGGCGCTGGCCGATTCAGTACTGGTCAATACCGTCTCGGTGATGAACTTCGGCCTGTTGCTGGGCGCCATGCTGGCCGCCGGCCTGGCCAACCGCTTCAACGAAGCCGGCCGCCATCGCCTCCGGGGGCGTCAGTTCCTGGCGGCGGTGGTCGGCGGGCTGTTGCTCGGCTATGGCGCACGCTTGGGCTTCGGTTGCAATATCGGCGCGTTGTACTCGGGAATCGCCTCGGCCAGCCTGCACGGCTGGATCTGGTTCGCCGCGGCTTTCGTCGGGTCGTTGCTCGGTATTCGCCTGCGCCCGTGGTTCCGTCTGCCCAACTGAGTCGCCAGGAGAGCCGCCATGCAAGCCACTTACAAGCGCAGCAGCGTTATCCTCGCCCTCGTGGTGATCCTGGGGCTGATCCTGGCCGACCATCTGCAAAGCCCGACTTTCGCCTTCAACATGGGGCACGGCAATGTGGAGACTACGCTGATGCAGCGTGACAGCACCGCCTGCGCGCCTTGTGGGGCTCCTTGTCCGTCGGCACGCGATTGATTTCTTGCGCAGGTGCCTAATGAGAACGCCGCGAAAGGCTCGCGGCGTTAGCGCGTTCTCGAGTGACGCAAGTGCCCAGGCTCATTCCTTCTTGCTGCGGTGGAACCTGGTACCGAAAGGCCTCAGCCACAGCCAGACCAGCAACACCACCAGCACCGGCAGCAGCCAGTCCGGCGCATTGGCGATCCGCACCAGCACCAGATGGATGAAGAACGCGATGAACCCCGCCATCAGACCTAACAGCGGAAACAGGAAGGGACGCTCGTAGCCCGGCGCGCGGCTCAAGCGGAACAGCAAGCCGCTAAAGACACCGAAAGCGGCCGTCATGCCCAGTGGTAACCAGAATCCTTCCATATCGCCTCTGATATGTGGCCTTCTGACAAGGGGGCTATGTCTGGCAGCGTATCCGTGGAGCGCCTTCCATGCCTTTCGACTTTTGATGTAATCGGTGACAGTCCTTGTAGGAATGGATCTCTCGAACAATTGTCGTCGTCACCAACAGCATAGACGTCATATCAGGAGCCTGGCCATCTGCCGCGTCCGCGGCTAGCGCTGCGGGGTTCTGAGCCGCGCCGCTGCTTAACGCCGGAATAGCCGCTCGCGTAATCCATAGGCCGCACGCCCCAGCCACTCATGCAGGGCTTGGGTGCTGTGACGCAGGTGGTAGGCACGGGGAATCCAGGCATACAGGACGTCGGGAGGCGGGCTGGCGAATTCGGTCGGTGCCGGGATCACTTCGAATCCGACCCGAGTGAATTCCGTTACCGCGCGTGGCAGGTGCCAGGCCTGGGAGACCAGTGCGATCCGATCGATGCCCTCGCTACGCAGCAGCTCGGCACTGTAGCGCGCATTTTCTGCGGTGGTGCGGCTGCGGCCCTCGATCCAGGTCACCGGCACTTCGAATACCTCGAGTAACGCCGCGGCCATCAGGCTGGCCTCGGCCCTTTCTTCGTCATGCACCCGACCGCCGCTGACCAGGATCGGTAGGTCGGTGTCGCGATGCAGCTTGGTGCCATAGGCGAGTCGCCGCCAGGTGGTGTTGTTGGGTGCATCGCCCCAGTCGAACTCCGCGGCGTCGTAGTCGCGGCCGCCGCCGAGTATCACGATGGCCTGGGCCTGCTGCAGCTGGGCGAGATCGGGCGGCCGGTGAGGCTCCAGCCCGTCGCGCAGCCAGTGGCTGGCCATGGGGGTGGCCAGCACCAGCAGCCCGACCACACCCAGTGCAATCAGCGGGCCACCCAGCCAGGGCATGCGCCGCCATAGCAAGGCACCCAGCAGGGCCAGCAGTACATTGACCAGTGGCGGCAGCAAGAGGTATTTGAGCCAGTTCATGGGCCGCTCCTGGGTGAGTGCCTATCGGGTTAGTCGATGTCGAGCTTGTCCGGATACTCGCAGAGATCCTCGATCACGCAGCTGCCGCAACGTGGCCGGCGGGCCACGCACGTATAGCGGCCGTGCAGGATCAGCCAGTGGTGGGCGTCCTTGCGGAATTCCTTGGGCACGTGGCGCATCAGCTTCTGCTCGACGTCGACCACATTCTTGCCGGGGGCGATGCGGGTACGGTTGGAAACGCGGAAGATATGCGTGTCGACGGCGATGGTCGCCTGGCCGAAGGCGGTGTTGAGAATCACGTTGGCGGTCTTGCGGCCCACGCCGGGCAGCGCCTCCAGGGCGGCCCGCGTCTGCGGCACTTCACCACCGAACTGATCGACCAGGATCCGACAGGTCTTCATCAGGTTCTCGGCCTTGGTGTTGTACAGGCCGATGGTCTTGATGTGTTCCTTGAGACCGTCGATACCGAGGTCGAGAATGCCCTGGGGGGTATTGGCCAGCGGGAACAGCCGTGCGGTGGCCTTGTTGACGCCGACATCGGTCGCCTGGGCGGAGAGCAGCACGGCGGTCAGCAGCTCGAACGGCGTGCTCCAGTTGAGCTCGGTGGTCGGTTCGGGCATATGCTCGCGCAGCCGCGCGAAGATCTCATAGCGTTTCTGGGCGTTCATCTAGGATCCATGTCTGACAAGCAAAACAACATGATAGCCGCTATATCCCATGGGTGAAGCGCTGCACCTTCGAGGATTCGATCCATCGTCGGAACGCCGCCCGGGCTGAAGCCGCGATGTCCGTTAGCGAATGGTGCCGGTGACCCTGACGCGCCGGCTCTCCTTGGGTTGGCCGGCCCGCAATGCCTGGCGGCGGCGTTCCAGCCGGTCGTCGATGACGTTCTTCAAGGCGATCAACAGCCCGGTGGCGAAGAAGGCGCCGGGAGGCAGCACCAGAAACAGGAAATCGTAATCGGGAAACACCGTCAGTTGCCAGTCGGCGGCCGCCGGCCCCAGCAGCAGGTCCATGTCGGCGAACAGGGTGCCTTGACCGAACAGCTCGCGGATGGCACCCAGCAGTACCAGTACGGCGCCGAAGCCGAGCCCCATCATCAGGCCGTCGGTGGCCGCGGGGAGCATGGCATGCTTCGAAGCGAAGGCGTCGGCGCGGCCGAGGATCGCGCAGTTGGTCACGATCAACGGGATGAAGATGCCGAGGATCTGGTGCAGTTCGAAGGTATAGGCCTGCATCAACAGGTCGGCGCAGGTGACGAAGGCGGCGATGATCATCACGAAGGCCGGCAGGCGGACGTTGTCGGTGACATGCCGGCGGATCATCGACACCGAGAGGTTCGAGCCCATCAGCACCAGCAGGGTCGCGAGGCCCAGGCCCAGGGCGTTGACCACGCTGCTGGTCACCGCCAGCAGCGGGCACAGCCCCAGCAATTGCACCAGGGCGGGGTTGTTGGCCCACAAGCCGTTCTTGACGAGTTCGTTGAACTGGCTCATGGCTGGTCCTCCCGGTCGTTCTGCAACAGGGTTTCCCTCTCAGCCTCGACATATTCCAGCGTGCGCTTGACTGCCCTGACCACCGCCCGGGGGGTGATGGTGGCGCCGGTAAACGCGTCGAACTCGCCGCCGTCCTTACGCACCGTCCACTCCTCGGGGGCGGGATTGCCCAGCGAGCGCCCCTTGAAATCGGTGATCCAGTCGCTCTTGCGCCGTTCGATCTTGTCACCCAGCCCCGGGGTCTCCTGGTGGCGGGTCACCCGCACGCCGCTGATGCGACCCTGCTGATCGATACCGACCAGCAGATGAATGTCACCGTTGTAGCCCCCGGTGGCCACCACCGGCAAGATCAACGCCGCCGTCTCGCCGCGCCTGATCCGCCAGCCGCGGAAGGGCTCGTGCTGACCAATGGCCTCGCTGGCCGGCAGCGTCACGGCATTGTTCAGCACCACGTCGATCGGCACGTCGTGCAACGCCTCGGGGAGTACCTCGCCGAGCAGCCGATACTGGCTGGCCTGCCGGTTGTCGGCGATGCGCTCTGCGGTCAGCATCCGGGTGCCGGCCACGACCCCGGCGGTGATGATGGCGAACAGTCCCAGGCCCACGGCGGAACGCAGAATGGTCCGGCCCATGGTAGGCCTGGTGGGAGGCGTCCGTTCGCTCATCGTGGCTCCTCCGTCTCGTCGTCGAGTGGCTTGGGCTTGATGCCGCGATTGGGCGCGTTGTGTCCGTAGGTGCGTGGCTGGGTGTAGTAATCGATGAAGGGCACGGCGAAGTTCATCAGCAGCACGGCGAAGGCCACGGCATCGGGATAGGCACCGGTGGTCCGAATGATCATGACCAGCAGGCCGATGCCGATCCCGAAGACGAGCTTGCCCCTGCGGCTGGTGGCGGCGCTGACCGGGTCGGTGGCGATGAAGAAGGCGCCGAAAATTGCCGCACCACCGAACAGATGGAAGGTCGGCGAGCCGTGATGGCTGGGGTCCACGCCGTAGAGCAGCGCGGCAACCACGACCATCGTGCCCAGCATCGCGACCGGGATGTGCCAACTGATCAGGCGCTTGTAGAGCAGCAGGACACCCCCGGCGAGCCAGGCCAGGGCCACTGACCGCCAGGCACCACTTGCGCCTTCCGGCAACGGATTGGTGGCCCAGAACTCACTGGCCATCAATGTCTCGGGCTTGTGCTTGAAGGCATCCAGTGGGGTGGCGCCACTCACCGCATCGAGAGCCTCGCCATTGGCCAGGCCGGCCAGATGGCCCAGCGCCTGGGGCAATGACAATGCCTCCGGCCCAAACAAGCCAGACGGGGCCAGCCAATGGGTCATGGGCACCGGAAACGAGACCAGCAGCAGTGCGTAACCGACCATGGCCGGATTGAAGGGGTTGTGGCCCAGCCCGCCGAACAGCTGCTTGGCGACCACGATGGCCGCCACCATGCCGACCAGGATCAACCACCAGCTCGAGCCGGGCGGCAGCGACGCGCCCAGCAGCACGCCGCTGACCAGGGCGCTGTTGTCGCGCAGCGTGGCCGCCGGCGCGCGCCCCCGCAGTTTGAGGACCAGGGCTTCCAGCATCACGCCGAAGGCGGCGGCACACATCACATTGGTCAGCACGCCCCAGCCGAAATGCCAGGTCAGCATGGCGATGCCGGGAAGCGTGGCCAGCAGCAACCAGCCCATGACCTGGCCAGTGGAGGTTGGCAGGCGCGTCGGGCCGGCACTGGCGTGCATCAGGCTCATTGGCGAGGGGGCTCCTTGTCCTGGGACGCCTGCTGGACGGCAGCCAGGCGAGCCTCAATGGCTTTCAGGTTCTCCCGGGCCGTGGCGACCTGGACCTCGAGGTCATCGAGCTCGGCTGTTCCGTCGTGACTGGCCGGGTCCGTTTCACTGGCCCTGGTCAGTGCCTTCTCGGCCTTACGCAGCGCCGCCTTGGCGGCTGCCTGGGCGATGCGCAGTTGCTTGATCTGTTCCTTGGCGTCGCCGCCCCTGTCGCCGGCAGCCTCGGGGCTCTCGGCGGGACGGGTGGCGATGCGTGAAGCGGCCTGAGCGCGGGCCTGACGTTTGGCCTCCTTCTCGGCGGCCTCGCGGGCCAGGCGTGCCTGGCGAAATTCGAAGCGATGGCGGGCGTGCTCGGCCTTGTGGGCCTCATGCTGCCGCGTGCGAATCTCGCCCTTGGCGGCCTGAAAGTACTGTACCAGCGGGATATGGCTGGGGCACACGTAGTTACAGGCGCCGCATTCGATGCAATCGAAGAGATTGAACAGTTCGGCCTTGTCGTGCTCGCGGGCCCTGGCGAACCAGTAGAGCTGTTGTGGCAGCAGCCCGGCCGGACATGCCTGCTCACAGGCGCCGCAGCGGATGCAGGGCTGCTCCGTCGGCGGCGTGGGGAATTCAGGCTCGGTGGCGGCGATCAGGCAGTTGCTGGTCTTGACCAGCGGCAGTGCGGTGCTGGCCAGGGTGAAGCCCATCATCGGCCCGCCCATCACCAGTCGCGCGAGCTCGTCCTCGCGCAGACCGGCGAAGCTCAACAGTTCGTACATGGCGGTGCCCAGGCGGGCCTCGACGTTGCCGGGACGCGCCAGCGCGTCGCCGGTCAGCGTCACGACGCGCGAAACCAGCGGCTGGCCGTCGCGCACCGCCCGCAGCGCCGCCAACAGAGTGCCGGGGTTGTGGCACAACACCCCGACATCGGCCGGCAGGCCGTGACTGGGCACTTCGCGTCCCAGCAGTCGCTTGATCAACTGCTTTTCACCGCCACTGGGATAGCGGGTTTCGATGACCTTGAGTTCGAGGCTGGCATCCGCGGCGTGGCGCAGCGCCAGGTTCAAGGCGTCGATGGCCTCGGGCTTGTTGTCCTCGATGCCGATCAGGATGCGTTCGGCACCGCTCAAGCGAGCGAACAGCCGGGCGCCTTCCAGGACCTCGTCGGCATAGTGGCGCAGGGTCAGGTCGTCGGCGGTGATATAGGGCTCGCATTCGGCGGCGTTGACCACCAGCGTATCGATGGCGTGGAGCTGCCGGACTTGCGCCTTGATCTGGGTGGGGAAACCCGCGCCGCCCAGGCCGACCACGCCGGATTGCTGCAGGCGCTCGATCAGGACGTCGTCGTCGGTCTGGCGCCAGTCGAGCGTCGGCATCAGCGCCCAGTGATCGGCGTCCGTGGCGCCGCGCTCGATCACCACGCACAACCGCTTGCCCTGAGAGGGATGCGGTACCGGATGCTCGTCGATGGCGGTCACGGTGCCGGTGATGCTGGCATGCACGTCTGCCGAGATCATGCCTTGGGCCAGCGCCACCCGCTCGCCGGTACGCACCCGTTGACCGACGCTGACACAGGCCTCGGCGGGAGAGCCGATATGCTGCTCCAACGGCAGCACCACGCGTGTCGGCAGGGGCGCCCAGGCCAACGGTGCCTGGGTGGAACGCGACTTGCGCTGAGGCGGGTGAATGCCGCCGGGGAAGTCGAACGCTTTAGCCATGGCGGGCCTCCGGGCGTTCGACCGGCATGCGATCGGTGGCGATCACCCGTGGAGCGGCGATGGCGGGGCGATGTCCGGGACCGCTGGGCTGTGGCCAATGCCAGTCGTCGAGGGAGGACTCACGCGGCAGCATGTCGATGCAGTCCACCGGGCAGGGGTCGACGCACAGATCGCAACCGGTGCACTCTTCGACGATCACCGTATGCATGTGGCGGGCGGCACCCAGGATGGCATCCACGGGGCAGGCCTGGATGCACTTGGTGCAGCCGATGCATTCGTCCTCACGGATGTAGGCCACCCTGGGCACGTCCTGGGCCTCGCCATCCAGGGGCTTGGCCTCGCGGCCCAGCAGGTCGGCCAGGGCGGCGATGGTGGCCTCGCCGCCAGGCGGGCACTTGTTGATCTCGTCGCCCTGGCTGATAGCTTCGGCATAGGGCTTGCAGCCCGGGTAGCCGCATTGGCCACACTGGGTCTGGGGCAGCAGGGCGTCGATTCTCTCCACCACCGGGTCGCCCTCGACCCGGAAACGCACGGCGGCGAAGCCCAGCAGGGCGCCGAAGCCAGCCGCCAGACCCAGCAGTGCCGCAATGGCGGTGACGATCTCGTTGTCCGTTATCCACTCGAACATGACTAGATCTGCACCAGACCGGTAAAGCCCATGAACGCCAGCGACATCAGGCTGGCGGTGACCATGGCGATGGCGGCGCCGCGAAACGGTCGCGGCACATCGGCCACCGCCAGTCGTTCACGCATGGCGGCGAACAGCACCAGCACCAGCGAGAAGCCCACCGCCGCACCGAAGCCATACAGGGTGGCCTCCATGAAACTCGACTGGCGATTCAGCGACAGTAGCGCCACCCCCAGCACCGCGCAGTTGGTGGTGATCAAGGGCAGGAAGATGCCCAGCACCTGATAGAGCAGGGGACTGGTCTTCCTGACCATCATCTCGGTGAACTGCACCACCACGGCGATCACCATGATGAAGGCGATGGTGCGCAGGTATTCGAGCCCCAGCGGCGCCAGCAGGTAATGAAAGGTCAGATAACTGGCCACCGACGACAGCGTGAGCACGAAGGTGGTCGCCACGGACATGCCCATGGCCGATTCCAGCTTGTTGGACACGCCCATGAACGGGCATAGCCCAAGGAACTGCACCAACACGAAATTGTTGACCAGCGCCGTGCTGACGAGAATCAGGAAGTATTCGGTCATCGCGAGCCATTGTCGTGTCGTGGTCAGCCCGCCGTCGGCGGCGGCAGGGCACGGATCAGCGCTTTATTATACGCCCCTAGGCAGGCCGGCGGATACCGGCCATGGGCGGGTCGACGCCATCGCGATTGCCCCACTATTGCACTTCGGGGACGAGGCGGTGGTGGACGCGGTTGCGGCCGGCCTGTTTGGCGGCATACAGCGCCTGGTCGGCGCTACGCATCAGTGCCGATGGCATCAGAAGGTGGCCCGGGGTCGAAACCGCCACGCCGACGCTGATGGTGACCACGTCGGCGGTGGGTGAGGTCGCATGCGGCAGCGCCAGGCGCTCGATGGCCGCTGCCAGGTCTTCTCCTTGCTGGATGGCGGAAACCAGGGTCGTGCGCGGCAGCAGAATGCTGAACTCCTCGCCGCCGGTACGTGCCACCAGGTGATCGGGGTCGGGGAAGCATCGGGTCATGCAATCGGCCAGCGCGACCAGGCAGTCGTCGCCCGCTTGATGCCCATAGTGGTCGTTGTAGGGTTTGAAATGGTCGACATCGACCATCAGCGTCGCCACGCTGTCGTGCCTGAGTCGAGTTTCATCGAGAATCTCGTTCAGGCGTTCGTCGAACAGCCGCCGATTGGCCAGGCCGGTCAAGGGGTCGTGCTGGGAAAGATCAACCAGTAACGCTTTCTGTTGCTGCTGGTGCTCGCGCAAATGCTGGAATTCCCGCGCCAGCGTGCCGATTTCATCGCGACGCGCCAGCAGTCCCGAGGGGGTGGTATCGAGGTCCTCGTCGTGCTGTAACCGCTGGGTAAAATGGGCGAACTGGCGCAGAGGGCCAAGTACCATATGCTCGAGCAGCACCAGGACCACGATCAGGGTCACGATCAGGACGCCACAGGTCCAGTACAGCGCGAAGCGGAAAGTCTCCAGGCTGGCCTGGTAACGCTGGCGAGGCAAGGTGGCATCGATCCTTACCCTATGGCTGGACGGCACGGCGGCAATATCCCGGCTGGCTTGCATGCGGGTCGCCGATAGCCGCTCCAGCACTCCTTGGGCCGACGAATTGCCAACGGGGATGCTGGTGAGGGTCATATCGATACCGGTGGTATCACGCAACTGCGTGATCCAGGGTTCCGAGAGTGGCCGTATCATGGCCATCCAGCCCGATGGCGGTGCGTCCTCCTGGCTGCTGTAGATCGGCGACAGGCCGATCATGGCCAGCTCGGGGTTGGCCAGCAACCAGGCATACGTATCTTCCTCGAGCCCATCCTCGATCCTGTCCTGCAGCAAGCCGATGATCTCGTCGGCCCACTCGCAGGAGGCCGTGAGACCGGGGCACGAGGTGAAGGCATCATCGGCGGGATTGAAACCCGAGACCCAGTAAGGCTGGTCGTCATCGGAAAAGAACACCATCAAGCGCAGGTCGAGAGTGTTGAGGGTGCCGTCGTAAAGATTGGAGTCGATATATTCCGGGCGTTGTCCCTGTACGAACTGATAACTGTCGTCCCACCAGGCCCAGTCTTCGACCAGCCGCACCATATGCCCCAGTTCGCTGTTCAATGCCCGTTCGGCGCGATCGAGCTCGGTCTTGGCGTAGCGGGCTTCGTCTTCCAACAGGATCGGGGTGATCTGGTAGCGGGCGATCAGCACCAGGGCCAGCAATGCCAGGCATAGCACGCCGCCCAGCGCTAGGAGAAAGCGGTTGCGCAGGGAGGTGAAAGCTGACGTCATCGAGTGGGTGCCATTCGGTTAGCCTTGTCACAAGACATTAACAAATTTGTAAGATATCGCTTACAAAGGCTATCGACCGAATGCCGCCCAGCTTTAAGGGCAATGGGGAGAAAATGCGTGAATTCACTGCCTCCCCCTCCGGGCGCACGGTGGCAGCCACCGTGCGCCCTCAGGTCACCCTCTGGCCCGGCTCGGCACCGGAATGTGGCTCCAGCAGATAGATGCCCTCGGCGTTGCCGGCAGCCAGCACCATGCCTTCGGAAACGCCGAAGCGCATCTTGCGCGGCGCCAGGTTGGCGACCATCACCGTCAGGCGGCCTTCCAGGGCTTCCGGGGCGTAGGCCGAGCGAATGCCCGCGAACACCGTGCGCGTTTCGCCGCCCAGGTCCAGAGTCAGCTTCAATAGCTTGTCGGCGCCCTCGACATACTCCACCTTGGCGATGCGCGCGATGCGCAGATCGACCTTGGCGAAGTCCTCGAACGAGATCTCGTCGGCGATGGGATCCTCGGCCAGCGGGCCCTTGGCTGCTTCTTTCATCTTCTGCTCCTCCGCCAGGTCCTCCTTGGAGGCCTCGATCATGGCATCGATCCGGTCGCGCTCGACGCGGGTCATCAGCGGCTTGAACTTGGCAATGGCATGCCCCAGCAGCACGTCGTGGCGGCTGTGCCAGTCGAGACTGTCGAGTTGCAGGAAGGCCTTGGCATCGCCGGCCATCTTGGGCACCACCGGCGCCAGGTAGACCATCAACTGGCGGAACAGGTTGATGCCGACCGAGCAGATATCCAGCACCTCCTGCTCGCGACCGTCCTGCTTGGCCAGCACCCAGGGCTCCTTCTCGGCGATGTAGGTGTTGGCCTCGTCGGCCAGTTCCATGATCTTGCGCATGGCGCGGCCGAATTCGCGGGTTTCATAGGCCTCGGCGATGTCGTCGCCGGCGGCGATGAAGCGCGCGACCAGCTCCGGTTCCGTGCAGTGCGTGGAGAGCTGGCCATCGCCCAACTTCTTGACGAAGCCGGCGCAACGGCTGGCGATATTGACCACCTTGCCCACCAGGTCCGCGTTCACCCGGCTGGCGAAGTCCTCGAGATTGAGGTCCAGGTCGTCGACCCCCGAGGTCAGCTTGGCGGCGAAGTAGTAGCGCAGGTACTCGGGGTTCAGGTACTCGGCGTAGGTCTCGGCCTTGATGAAGGTGCCGCGCGACTTGGACATCTTGGCACCGTTGACCGTCACGAAACCGTGGCAGTTGATGCCGGTGGGCGTGCGCAGGCCGGCGCCCTTCAGCATGGCCGGCCAGAACAGTGCGTGGAAGTAGACGATGTCCTTGCCGATGAAGTGGTAGACCTCGGCATCGGAGCCTGGCTGCCAGAAGCTGTCGAAGTCGATGCCCTCGCGGTCGCAGAGGTTCTGGAAGCTGGCCAGGTAACCGATCGGTGCATCGAGCCACACATAGAAATACTTGCCCGGGGCATCGGGAATCTCGAACCCGAAGTAGGGTGCATCGCGGGAGATGTCCCACTCGTTCAGGCCCGATTCGAACCACTCCTGCAGCTTGTTGGCGATCTGCGATTGCACGTGGCCGGCGCGCGTCCAGCGCTTCAGGAAGTCCTCGAAGTTGGGCAGCTTGAAGAAGAAGTGTGTCGAGGTGCGCACCTCCGGCGTGGCCCCGGAGATCGCCGATACCGGATCGATCAGCTCGGCGGGGGTATAGGTGGCGCCACACGCCTCACAGTTGTCGCCGTACTGATCGTCGGTCTTGCACTTGGGGCAGGAGCCCTTGATGAAGCGGTCGGCCAGGAACAGCCCCTTGACCGGATCGTACATCTGCTCGATGTCGCGGGTGGCGATATGGCCGGCATCGCGCAGCGCGGTATAGATGCGCTCGCTGTGAACGCGATTCTCTGCGGAATGGGTAGAGTGATAGTTGTCGAACGCGACACCGAAGCGTGCGAAATCGCTCTGGTGCTCCTTGCTGACCCGCTCGATCAGTTCCTCCGAGGTGATGCCTTCCAGCTCGGCGCGCAGCATGATAGCGGTGCCATGGGCATCGTCGGCACAGACATAGTGGCACTCATTGCCACGGCTCTTCTGGAAGCGCACCCAGATATCGGTCTGGATGTATTCCAGCAAATGGCCCAGGTGGATCGAGCCGTTGGCATAGGGCAGGGCACTGGTAACCAGGATCTTGCGCGAACGGCTTGCGGTATTCGACATATCGGCTCTGGAATTCCCGTGAAAATCAGTCCTCGATTGTATCCATGTTCAGGCGTCACTGCATCTGCCGGGTATGCCCGGGTAACGATGCTCCTACGACTAAGGTAGGATCACGCCCCGGCGCCGGGCAATGGTCAACGGATTGGGGTGTTACGCCACCGCCCCTCGTAGAGCGGCTTCCGCGCATCCCCGCTCAGGGCATGGGAATCTCATTGACCTTCTTCGGCACGTGATAGCCGCGCTGAACGGCAGGGCGTTCGGCGATCTCCACATACCAGCGTTTCACGTTGGGGTAGTCGTTGAGGTCGATGCGCTGCCACTCATAGCGCGAGATCCACGGCCAGGTCGCCATGTCGGCGATCGTATAGTCGTCGACGAGATACGCTCGTTCCGCCAGGCGCTTGTCGAGCACGCCATACAGGCGCTGGGCCTCGGCGAAGAAGCGCTCTTCGGCATAGGGGGCCTTGCCGGGGTTGAACTTCAGAAAATGGTGGGCTTGGCCGAGAAACGGGCCGATTCCTCCCATCTGCCACATCAACCATTCCAGGGTCCGATAGCGGCCTTCGGCATCCGTGGGCAGGAAGCGGTCGGTCTTGTCCGCCAGGTAGATCATGATGGCGCCGGACTCCATCAGCGTCATGCTGGTGTCGTTATCCACCATGGCCGGAATCTTGTTGTTGGGGCTGATCTTGAGAAATTCCGGATCGTACTGCTCACCGCTGGTGATATCGACGGCATGGGCCCGATAGGGCAAGCCCAGCTCCTCGAGCATGATGGAGACCTTGCGGCCATTCGGCGTGGTCCAGGTCCAGAGGTCGATCATGTCGGCTCCTTGGCGTATTAGAGCGCATATGGTTGATCCAAAACTCTCACGTCCACTCTGACACTATCATGCCGCAGCCATTCATGCCGTGGCATCCCAGGGGGCTTGCTTCTCATGCTCATCGCTCAACTTTCTACGACTTTTTTCTCAAGATCTCACTACGCAGGCCGAAGAATCATTTAGTAGCCTGAGTGTTAATGGATGTTTCCAAGCGGGAGGTTGGTGTTGCTAAAGGTCGACAGTCCATAACCAGATACATTGACTAATTTAGTAATATCCATAGTAATGTCTGGTATTCCTGTTTCCACTTACTATGGGCAGCGCCAAGGGATTTCGTCGGAGCGCTGATGTTCTGTGAGCTGGTAGGGCTCAAGATGGCCGGCCAGGAGTCAAGATGGAATTTTGGCGTTTCGATACCACCAACCCTGCTTTGGGCCCGTTGCTGGAAAGCAGCTATGATCCATTGATTGTGACGCTTTCCATTGCCATTTCCTGTTTTGCGGGGCTCACGGCATTAATGCTGGCCGACCGCATGCTCGCCTCGTCTTCGGCCATGGTCAAGGCCTGGTGGAATATCGGCGGGGCAGTGGCCATGGGCTGTGGCATATGGGCGATGCACTTCAGTGCCATGCTGGCCTTCTCCGTGGAGGGCCATGCGCACATGGAGTACACCCTGGGCCTGACGGTGCTGTCGCTGGTCCCAGCGATACTGGGCAGTGGGGCTGCCTTGCATTTCATGGCTCACCCGAATCTCAAGGCGCATCAGCTTGTGGGAGGGGCGCTGTTGATGGCGGTCGGCATCGGCAGCATGCACTACACCGGCATGGAAGCGATGCGTATGGAGGGGCTGCGCTATGACTTCCTCTTCTTTTGTCTTTCCATCGGGGTCGCCTTCCTGTTGGCACTGGCGGCGCTTTATCTGCACTTCCGCGTGCGCAAGCTGCCTGCGCTTTCCGAGAATGGCATGACGCTGGTAGCAGGCGTCTTCATGGGCTTCGCGGTGGCCGGCATGCATTATACGGCCATGGGCGCGTCGCGCTTTTATGAGGTCCCCGTCCCTGTGGGGCATGGCGCACTGCTTTCCGACGGTGCCATGGCGGCGACCATCGGTGGCTTCGCCGGCCTGATATTGGGCCTGAGCCTGCTGGCGACCTGGATGGACCGGCAGAAGGCGATTCAACGAATGCTGGAGCAACTCGCCAATACCGACGCGTTGACCGGTCTGCCAAACCGTGCGCACTTCCGGCAATGCCTTGAGCTTGCTCTGTCCCGTAGTCGTCGGCAGGGCACTCGCCTGGCGGTATTCTTCATGGACCTGGATGATTTCAAGACCATCAATGACAGTCTCGGCCATGCGACGGGGGACCGGGTGCTCGAGGAATTCGCTATGCGGCTAGTCGGCCCCATTCGTTCAGAGGACACGGTGGCACGTTTCGGTGGCGATGAATTCATCATTCTCGTTCAGGACCTGAACATGCCGGAGGACGCCGCCAAGACCGCAGAGAGGCTGCTCCAGGCCATGGAACCGCCGATCGAGTTCGATGACTGGAAGCTGCACGCCCAGGCGAGTATCGGCATCAGCATCTACCCGGACGATAGTGAGCGGGCCGATGAACTCATCCAGCAGGCCGATGCCGCCATGTACCGGGCCAAGAGCGATGACCTTGGCTACCACTTCTTCGACCAGACCCTGACCGACAGGGCCATGCTGCGGGTGCGTCTGGTCAATGACCTGCGTGACGCATTGAAGGAGGGCCAGCTTTTCCTTCAGTACCAGCCGTTGGTCAATCTCCGGACCGGGGAATGGGTAGGGCTCGAAGCCCTGGCACGCTGGCGGCATCACCAGGAAGGGGATATCTCGCCGAGCCTCTTCGTGCCGCTGGCGGAACGCACCGGGCTTGGGGTGCAGCTCGGCGAATGGGCCCTGCGGCAGGCCTGTCACCAGGGCCGGAGGTGGCTGGACGACGACCTCGAGTTCGGACGGATCGCGGTCAATATCGCGGCGCCTCAGCTTGCCCGACCAGGCTTCGTTAGCCAGCTGCGGCATATATTGGAGGCAACCGATTTTCCCGCTCGTTGCCTGGAGCTGGAGATCACCGAGTCGTCCCTCATGCACTCGGATCAGGCAACCATCGATAGGCTGCACGAGATCCGCAGCATGGGAGTGTCCTTGGCGATCGATGATTTCGGGACCGGCTATTCGTCACTGAGTTATCTCAAGAGCTTGCCGATTAACAAGCTGAAGCTCGATCGCACCTTCATTCAGGGCGTCCTGACGGATCCCCGGGATCAGGCCATCTTCCGAGCAATGGCCGATATGGGCATCAGCCTGGGATTCACCGTGCTCGCCGAGGGCATCGAAACCGAGGCGCAAGGGCAATGCGTGTTGCAGCTTGGCTGCCGCATGGGGCAGGGGTTCTTCTTCGCCCGACCTTCTGATGTCGACGTTATTACAGTGGCCCTACGCGGAGCCGCTGAGAGAGCGCCAGTGTCCCTGCCCCTACGCCCATCTGTGGTGAGGGGCGGCAGCGGGGCTGAATGGTAGGAGCGGCTTCAGCCGCGATGGAAAGTATCACCTAAGCGGGGTAGGGCATTACGTCTGGGTAGGAGTGGCTTCAGCCCGGGCGGCGTTCCGACGAACCGGCCGCTAGGCCGGCTGGCAATCAGTACACCAGTACACCAGCCCGCCCTGCATTCCCTCACCCTGTGCCGCATCAACCCCCTACGACTTTTTCCTCAAGATCTCACTACGCAGGCCAAAGGATTATTGAGTAGCCTGAGTGTTAATGGATGTTTCCTAGTGGAATTTTCTTGTCGCAGTATGGAGACGTTTTGCCTCCCATAGCAGCCAAGAAGGCGGAACCCTGAGTGGTACCGTCGCGGCGGTAGCGTGGGCGGAGAAAACCTCAGGGCAGGACGTCTATCACTTCATGATCAGCCAAACACCGACTCCACCGCCATGACTAACTTGACCGAAACCGAACTTCAGCACCTACGCACTTGCTTCGACATCGCCCGTGCTGCGAAGCAGCGCGGCGACACCCCCTTTGGCGCCTGCCTGGTCGATCAGAATGGAAAGGTGCTGCTGGAAGCCGGCAATGCCACAGTCACCAACCAGGACGTCACCGCACACGCGGAGAGCGAAGTCGTCCGCGCCGCTTCCAAGCACTACTCACCTGATGAGCTCGATAAAATGACGCTATTCTCCAGCGCCGAACCCTGCGCCATGTGCGCCGGAGCCATCGCCTGGAGCGGCATCGGCCGAGTCGTCTACGCCCTCGGCTCCAAGCGCGTGGAGCAACTCGACCAGCCCGAGCCGCATATCCCCACGGTTTCCGGCCGAACGATAATGGAAACGGCAAAAGGAGCACCGGTTGTGATAGGGCCGGTGTTGGAAGACGAAGCCGCAGCCGTATTCTCAGATTAAGATCATATGAAGGATATAAGAGCAGGCAGGAAAGCTGAGATATTTAAAAGGAGGGCTGATGGAGCTCAAGTCTGCGAATACTATGAGTGATGTTATCGCCGAGACTATAACAACGGAGGCCCACTCACCGGAACGTATTCTGAAGCGGATGCTGGCCGTGATTCGCGAGCACATGGACATGGACGTGGCATTCATATCCGAGTTCACGAACGGGCAAAGAAACTTCCGCTATGTGGATTCACCATACCCTGATCAGCCTGTTCAAGAGGGTGGGGGAAATCCACTTGAAGATACCTATTGTCAGCGGGTTATCGATGGCCGGTTGCCAGAGCTTATTCCTGATGCGAGCCTGAATAAAGAAGCGCAAGGGTTACTTGCCACGGCAGCAGTGCCTGTCGGAGCTCATCTAAGTGTTCCCATCAAGCTGAGTGATGGTAGTGTTTATGGGACGCTTTGCTGTTTCAGCTTCCAACCCAACACTTCATTGGATGAGCGCGATCTAGGCATGATGCGCGCTTTTTCTGTGATCGCAGCCGATCAGGTTGAGAGGGATACCAAGCAAAGGCAGGAAAGGAATGAGATTACAGCACGTATCAACGCTGCTATTTCCAGCGGCTCTATTTCCATGGTCTATCAACCCATCTACAACGTGGCGAAAGAGGTACTCGTTGGGTTCGAGTCGTTAGCTCGATTTTCGATGATACCTGTCCGTACTCCGGATGTCTGGTTCAAAGAAGCCAGTCAAGTCGGTCTGGATGTGCCGCTCGAAATCCAGGCCATCAAACTGGCACTGCCACTGATCGAGCGTTTGCCGGCCGACTGTTATCTCTCAGTGAATATATCCCCGAAGTTACTTCTTGACGCTGAGGTAAGGAGCGTTTTGGAAGAGTGGCCGGCAGAGCAGATAGTCATTGAGTTGACGGAACATTCCATCATCGAACGCTATGAAGATATTGCGGAAGCATTAGAGCCGTTACGGGATCGAGGGATACGACTCGCAGTGGATGATGCGGGTGCAGGATATGCAAGCTTTCGTCATATCCTGTCCTTGTCTCCTGACATCATCAAGCTCGATATGAGCATTACACGAAACATTGATACGGATCATCGACGTCGAGCGCTTGCGGTTGGTTTGATCGCTTTTGCAGAAGCGACCAATACCAAGATCATCGCGGAAGGCGTGGAAACCAAGGCTGAAATGGCCATGCTGCGCCAACTGGGGGTCAACAAGGCCCAAGGTTATTTCCTTGGCAGGCCAATGACAGCGCAGCAGCTCAAGGAATACGGTTTTTGACGCTACCGCAGCTTATGTCGCGCTTCATGACATCTCCTTGAGTGGGTGCCGGACCACGTCGCGTGCCACAAGGGCCCCCACAATGACAGTGGCGGAGAGAGCCACCAGGGTGGGTGGGAGAGACCAGATCAGAATCACGGGGATCAAGAGTGCGAATGCAGCGGCAGCCCCAGTCGTGCCAATAATGAACGGCGCTGGCGATCTCCGGCGACCACGCACAGTAGTACGGACATCAGGACCTCCGTTTCCCTGCATAAGTGCCAGCGTAGAACAGCATGTAGAGTCCTGTAGAAAGAGCATCAGGTTCAGCAGGTCTTCGTCATGAGCGTAAGGCTCGATATTTCCTCCATGCCCACACGGCGACCAGCGCCGGAACGCCGAACAGGAACAGATGCACCAATAGCTCCTCGGCCAATGCGTAGCCGGCGGCGAGTCCCATGCCGAGGTTGACGACACTGACGGCCAGCCATACAGCGATAAAGCCCAAGGCCACGTGTGCGCGCCACCTGGGGCGGCTGATGCCCAGGGCCACACCCAGAATGGCCAGGCCGATAATGATGAAGATAAGTGTACGCATGTATATTTTTGCCTGTTCAGAAGGGGCGGAAGCTATCCGCCCCGGAGGCTGAGCAGCCCTCAGCGTGTGGTATAGCCACCGTTAGCGAAGATCGTCTGACCGGTGATCCACCAGCCGTCGGTGGCGAGGAAGCGCACGATGGGCTCGATATCCTCGATCTTGGTCAGCTCGCCATTCATGGCCTGCGACTTGTGGAACTCGACGCGCTCGGGCGTCTCCTGGCCATAGAAGAAGGGGGTGTCCATGGGGCCCGGACCGATAGCGGTCACGGAGATGCCGCGGGCTCCGAACTCCTTTGCGGCGGCGCGGGTGAAGTGCTCGACCGGGGACTTGCCGCCGGCATAGGTGGAGTAGCCATCGGTGAAGGCGGCCAGCAGAGAGGTGACGATGGTGATGATCTTGCCGTTAGCGTTGAGCGTTCGACCAGCCTCCTTGATGAAGAAGTACGCTGCCTTGGCATTGATGTCGAACATCGCGTCGTACTCTTCCTCAGAAGTCTCCACGATGGGTTTACGCAAGACTTTACCCACCGTATTGACGGCGATGTCGACGCCGCCGAAGCGGCTCTCGGCCTCCTCGAACAGGACCGTGACATTGGCTGGTTGGGTCAGGTCTCCCTGAATGGCAAAGGCATCACTGCCGACGTCCTTGATCGCTTGCACGGTGGTCTCTGCATCGGCCTGGGTGGCGCTGCCGTGGTAGTGAACGACAACCTTGGCGCCGGCTTCTCCCATCTTGCGACTGATGAGACCGCCAAGGTTCTTCGCCCCGGCACCGACAACCACCACTTTGCCCTCAAGAGTGTGTGCAGTCATGGTGATTCCCTCCTGTTGTGTGATCGCTTAGTCACTGGATCTAGTGCATGGGCGTGGCAACCCGTGCATGCGGCAGTCCGGCGCACGCCTTGAGGGAGTATGGCGGGTGAGAACGCAAGGATAATCGGTCGCTCTCTGACAGCACTGTTCAGAAAACACGAACAATGAGCGGAAGAAAACCGACCACCTGGCTGGAAGCGGAAGTCTAGGGTTGCTGGGTTGCGCGCTGAGCCTGGGGCAGTGTGAGGCCGTGGATTTCCTTGCTGAGCAATGCCTCAACCCAGGAGATGAAGACGTGAAGCAGGCGTGAGCGATGATGGCGATGGGGATAGAGGATCGTAAGCGGCATGGGGCCAGCCTGCTTGTCCGCCAGCACCTCGATCAGGCTCCCCTCCTGTAGATGATGCTGAACATCATAGGCCGGTACCTGTATCAGGCCGAGACCCGCCAGGCAGCAGGCAATGTAACTCTCCGCACTGTCCACGGTGACGCTTCCCTGCATTGGCAGGGTTCGCACCTTGCCCCCTTCCCTATATTCCCAATCTTCAGCGATGCTGCCGAAAGGGGAAGCATAGTGGATGGCCAGGTGGTGGGGCAGGTCAGCGATGCTCTCCGGGACACCATGACGGGCCAGATAGCCGGGGCTGGCACAGTTGACGACGGGCAGAAGGCCGAGGGGGCGAGCGATCAGGCTCGACTCGCTGAGCTCGCCCACCCTGATGGCGCAATCGACTCCTCCTTCCACCAGGTTAACGGGGCGGTCGCTGGCACCGATCTCGAGTTCGATGCCGGGATAGCGGGAGAAGAAATCGGGGAGGGCCGGCACGATGATGAGCCTTGCAATGCGACCCGGCGCTTCCACACGTAACTTGCCACTGAGCTGGGAGCCATCATCCTGGAACAATCCCTCGAGTTCCTCCAACTCTGCCAGCAATCGCAAGGATCTGTCATAGAACGCTTCACCATCATGCGTCAGGGTGACATGGCGCGTCGTACGGTTCAGCAACCTCGTCCCCAACCGGGCCTCCAGTTCACGGATGGCCGTCGAGACGGTAGAGCGTGGCATCTGCAGGCAAACCGCGGCCTTGGTGAAACTGCGCATTTCGGCGACACGCAGGAAGATGCGGAGAGCATCGATACGATCCATGGCGTGATCCTTGGTGAGTACGGATACCAACGGGCATCGCCTATAGCGTGCCAGACTCGCGCATACGGTGGAAAGCCGCCATTGGCAGCCAACACATGTCCCGGTTTATTTTGGAGGAAACGAATTTTGTTAATAAATTCGAGGCATGAGTGCTTTTTTCACAAATATGTCTCTTGCCATTGGTGAGAGTAGGTATGAATGTCTGGAGACGGCCGAGGCTGTGTGAAAACGTAGCTCCCACTATACTCAACCCGTGACAGCTCGTGGAGGTGCCGATGAAGCGCTTCGTTTCAGGTGAGTCCCGGTCTCAGGCC
>NZ_JBHRUG010000006.1:0-18179 GCF_042646605.1 Litchfieldella rifensis
AGCCAATCACGATGTTGAAACCATCGACTGGAGAGCCGTGTGCGGGAGAACCGCATGCACGGTTCGGAGGGCGGGGAGGCTATGCCTTCCCGACCCCTATCATTCGCCGCGGGCACCGGTATCTGTAGAAGCGGCTTTAGCCGCGATTGGTTGCCAATGCCCGAGCAGCAGGCGGTGTGGGCACCATGGCTAATGTAGGAGCGGCTTCAGCCGCGATTATGCCTGTCATTGGCAACCCGCCCTGTGCAGCATCCTTGGGCTAGGGAATAATGAGGTTTCAATGGACGGTAGCGTCTTTCTGGATAACGTGGTGATGCGCTTTGGCGACTTCACCGCTATCGAACGTACGTCGCTGGCGATCGAGTCGGGGGAGTTCTTCAGCTTCCTCGGGCCTTCGGGTTGTGGCAAGACCACGATCCTCAACATGATCAGCGGTTTTCTCACCCCCACCGAGGGCCAGGTGAAGATCGGCGGCGAGTCGATGATCGGGGTGCCGGTCAATCGCCGGCCCACGGCGATGATCTTTCAGAACCTGGCGCTGTTCCCGTTGATGAGCGTATTCGAGAACATCGAGTTCGGCCTTGAGGTGCGCGGTGTGAGCAAGCGCCAGCGGCGCGAGGTCTCCGAGCGACTGCTGGCGCTGGTGGCGCTGGAAGGCAGTGGCGCCAAGCAGGTCGCCGAGCTGTCCGGTGGCCAGAAGCAGCGCATCGCCATCGCCCGGGCGCTGGCGGTGGAACCGCGAGTCTTGCTGCTCGACGAACCGCTGTCGGCGCTGGATCTGAAGCTGCGCCAGCATATGCGCGCCGAACTCAAGGCGATCCAGCGCAAGACCGGCATCACCTTCATCTATATCACCCACGACCAGGGTGAGGCACTGACCATGTCCGACCGGGTGGCGGTGATGTCCGCGGGGCGCATCCAGCAGGTGGCCGACCCGATGACACTGTACCGGGCGCCGCAGACCGGCTTCGTGGCCTCCTTCGTCGGCGAGAACAATCGCATCGAAACCCGGGTGCTCGATCGCGAGGGACCGCGCGTGCGGCTCGATGGCGGGGCACTGGGCGAACTGGCAGGGCGTGCCGCGGTCGGCGACAGTGTGCCATTGGCCAACGGGGAACCGGCGGCACTCTACGTGCGACCGGAGCACTTGCGACCGGTGAATCGTGCCCATTCGGGCCCCAGGCTCGCCGCCACCATCGAGGCGGTGCATTTCGAGGGCGCCTGGCTGATGCTGGAAGCGCGTCTGGACGCCAGCGGCGAGAAGCTGCGCATCCAACTCGGCAGCGAACTGGCCAAGCAGGCCGCCGGCACGCTCGAGCCAGGGAAGCAGGCCACCTTCGGTTATGATCCCGAGGATGCCGTGGTGTTGCCCGACGACGGCAGCCCGGTAATCGACGAGGACACCGGCGAGGTGCTCGAGAACATCACCGGGAGCGGAGCTGGTAGCACGGCCAAGGCGGTGGGAGGTGCCCGTGTTCCGTCAGCTTAGCGAGCGTTTCGGCCGCCCGCTGGCAATGGCCATCCTCACGCTGCTGGGCATGTGGCTGATCGTCATGGTCACCCTGCCGCAATTGCAGATGATCGACTACTCCTTCCGACCCAATCTGCTGCCGGCCCAACTGGGCGGACCGGACGACACCTGGACACTGACCAATTACGTCACGCTATTCGACAATGAGATCCACCGCTCGATCTTCTTCAAGACCCTGTGGTCGAGCGTGCTGGTTACCGTGCTGACGCTGGTGGTCAGTTATCCGTTGGCCTACTACCTGGCCAAGGTGGCCACTCCGCGCCAGGCGGCGCTATGTATCCTGTTGCTGATCGTGCCGTTCTGGATCAACGAGATTCTGCGCACCTATTCGTGGTTCATCATCCTGGCTTTTCGTGGCCCCTTGAACGAGATCCTGCTGGCACTGGGGCTGATCGAGCGGCCGATCCGCTTTCTGAGCGGGGATGGCGGAGTGATGGTAGGCATGGTCTACGCCTATATCCTGTTCATGGTCTTCCCGCTGTACAACGCCATCGAGAGTCTCGACGACAACCAGATTCGGGCGGCGCGCGATCTGGGGGCGGGCAGCATTCGCACCCATCGGCGCATCGTCATTCCGCACGCCAAGCCGGGCATCGCCACCGGCTGCATCATGACCTTCATGCTGGCGGCGGGCAGCTATGCGGTGCCGGCGCTGCTGGGCTCGCCGGGCAGCCGCTGGTTCACCCAGATCATCTACAACTGGTTCTTCGAGGGCGGCAACTGGAACCAAGGCGCGGCTTACGCTTTCCTGCTGCTGGTGCTGTGTATCGGCTTCATGACCCTGGTGATGAAGGTCTTCAAGGTGGGGCTGGGTGATATTGCCAAGTAAAGAGACGATGAGATGAGTTCACAGCGCCTGCTGGGCTTCGGCCTCAAGTTCTATATCGTGGTGTTCTTCGCCTACCTGTTTCTGCCGTTGATCGTGATGTCGGCGGCCACCTTCAACGACAGCCGCTTTCCCACCGTGACACCTTGGGGGGGAACCACCCTGAAATGGTTCGGCGAGCTATGGGCCGACGGTGGCATGTGGCAGGCGCTGTCCAACAGTCTGATGGTGGCGGTCGGGGTGCTGTGCCTGGCGGTGCCGATCGGCATTTCCAGCGCCTTGTTCCTCAACACCGTGTCGAGCCGCACCAAGCCGTTCGTCTATGCCTTGATCCTGTCGCCGCTGCTGACGCCGGGAGTGATCATCGGCATCTCGACACTGATCTTCTGGCGCCAGTTCGGGGTGAGTGGCGGGATCTTCCTGACCGTACTGGGCCAGACCACCTTCATCGCTGCCTATGTGATGCTGATGGTGATGGCGCGGCTGCAACGTTTCGACCGGACCATGGAACGGGCCGCCCTGGATCTGGGGGCCAGCCAGTGGCAGATGTTCCGGCGCATCCTGCTGCCGTATCTGAAGCCGGCGATCCTGTCGGCGGCGGTGATCGCCTTCCTGCAGTCGTTCGAAAACTACAACACCACGCTGTTCGTGGCCGGTTACGACACCACCCTGACGGTGTATATCGCCTCGAAGGTGCGTACCGGCCTGACACCGGCCGTCAATGCCCTGGGCCTGATCCTGATTCTGATCACGGTGGGGCTGGCCATCGCCTATGAGGTGAGGCGGCGGCGCGAATTGGCACAGGTGCGTGCGCTGGCTCGCCAATTGGGTTAATCCTGCTGGGTCTGGTACCAGCCCGCCAGGTCCGCTGCGGTCATGGGGGCGGCGAAGTGGTTGCCCTGGGAGCGGGTGACGCCCTGGGCGATCAGCGCCGTCGCCGTAGGCTGGTTCTCCACCCCGACCACGATGCAATCGACACCGAGGCTTGCCAGCAGGTGATGAATGCCGCCAATCAGCTTCTGGCTGCGTTCCTGCCTGGCGACACTCGCCACCAGGGCGCCATTGAGCTTGGCCTGGCGGATGGGCAGTCGTGACAGGTAGGCAAAATTGACATAGCCGTCACCCAACTCGTCGATGGCCAGCTTGACCCCGAGACGCTGCAGGCGACGCAGCAGGTGCTGTAGCTCCTCGGGTTCGCCCGCCAGGCTGTCACTGGCAATCTCCAGCGTCAGCCATGAGGCATCCTCGGCATGCTCGCGCAGGAAGCGGTCCAGCGGCTGATGGTCGAAGGCATCCTCCAGCAGGTGCTGATCGACGATATTGACCGCGATCGGCAATTTGGCCAGCGGCGAATCGTTCATCAGCCAATGCTGGTGCTGGCGAATCACTTGGCCAAGCACCCAACGATCTAGCCGCACCGCCAGGCCGAGGCTTCGGGCCAGTGGCAGAAACTGGCGCGGCAACAACGGTTCCTGGCTGGGAGGGTGCCAGCGCACCAGGGCTTCCAGCCCCACCGGGCGGCCCGTTTGCAGGTCGATCTGGGGCTGATAGAGGAGGCGGAAGTGCCGGTCGGGAGCGCCCAAGGCCTCGCGCAAGGCGATCTCGCGTGTCAACTGCGCCTGCATGTCGCGGCTCAAGGCCTTGTCGACGAAAGCATAGCGGCCGTGACCGGCGCGTTTGGCCGCGTACATGGCGGCATCGGCATGATGTATCAGTTCGTCGATGTCGTCGCTGTCCTGAGGATACAACGCGATGCCGATGCTGCCTGACACCGGGAGATGCTGTCCGGCGATCCAGAAAGGCGGCTCGAGCGCTTCCAGCAGTCGTATCGCCACGTTTTGCGCCGAGGCGGAGCTGACATCGTGCTCGAGCAGGGCGACGAACTCATCGCCGCCGAAACGGGCCAGGGTGTCATCGCTTCGCAGCACTCGGGACAGGCGCCTGGCGGTCTGCTTGAGCAATTGGTCGCCTGCGGCATGGCCGAGCGAATCGTTGATGCGCTTGAAGCAGTCCAGGTCGATGAACAGCAGGGCGAAGCGCCGATCGTGGCGCTTGGCACGGCGCATAGCATGTGCGAGCCGGTCGTTGAGCAACAGCCGGTTGGCGAGCCCGGTCAAGGGATCGTAGTGTGCCTTGAGGCGCAACTGTGATTCATTGGCCTTGAGAGTGGAAATGTCGATGAAGGCGCGCACGTAATGCGTGAGCCGCCCCTGAGCATCGTGTACTGCATTGATGATCAGCAGTTCCGGGTAGTACTCGCCGTTCTTGCGTCGGCACAGGACTTCGCCCTGCCAGCGGTGCTTGAGGTCGAGATGCTGGCATTGCTCGTGATATTCGGGCTTCTGCTCGCGGCTGTGAAAGACCGAGATATCCCAGCCGATCACCTCCTGTCCGTCGTAGCCGGTGATCGCACTGAATGCCGGGTTGGCGACCAGGATGCGATGCTCGGGGTCGGTGATGATGATGCCCACCAGACCATGGAGGAAGGCCAGCTCGGCGAAGTCTCGTTGTGAGACCTCACCCCGGGGAATCGGCAGCCCCTGCACCAGCGGATTGCCGGAAGGTTCGCCATGAGCGGTGTCGGAGTTACGACTGGGACCATCATCCATGAGCAGGGTTGCCACGAAAAGGAACGGGGTGATTGCCTAACTATTGAGGGGACAATGACCGGAAGTCAAACATTGGCGGTCTGGCTTGTCCTTTTGGCGTAAGCCAAAAACGACACCCGCCTGAATCGACATTACCTATACCGGCGGTTGATCAAGGCTACACTTGTTAACGAAAAGGCGATGTGCCGAGGCCAGGGCATGTTAGCCTGGGATCAACGCCTGACAGGAAATGGTTCGACACGGAATGGGATGGCTCCTTCGTTCTCTGCATGCACGCCTGCTTCTGGGAATCGCTCTCGGGTGGCTGGTCGTGATTGCGGCGGTGTTGATCTATGCCTCCCAAGCCGGCAGCAGCTTGGGCACGAAGGCCAATACCGCCCACCTGGAGTATGAAGCCACACTGATCGCGCAGCATATCGAACAGGCCATCGAGGAAAGAGTCGGGGCCTTGGAGCGCTTGGCCGCTCGGGCAGAGCCCGATGCCGAGCAGGCGGACGCCTTGTTGCGAGAGAACGAAAGTCTGCTGGAGGCCTTCGATTTACTGGTGGTGATCTCCGCCGAGGGGCGGGTGCTTGCCGACTGGCCGCGACTGAAGGGGCGCCGCGGGCTCGATGTGACCGATCGTGAATACTTCCAGTTCATCAAGCAGGTACGTCGTCCCCATGTCAGTGAACCGTTCATCGGGGAAGCCAGTGATGTGCCGCTGATCATGATTGGCGTGCCGTTGCACGATGGCGATGGCAGCTTCGCCGGCATAGTGGGTGGCGTGGTCAGCGTCAGAAGCGGTAGTTTCTTCGCCAACCTGCGCCGTATCCGCATCGGCGAGGCGGGTTTCGCCGCGTTGATGACGGCGTCCGGACGCATTATCACGCACCCCGACAATTCGCTGCTCATGCAGCGGGTGCCCGGCCCCGAGCAGAACCCGCATCTCGATCTGGCGCTTTCGGGCTGGCAGGGCGCGGCCGAAGGGCGGCTGCTGTCCGGAGAGCCGGCACTGCAGGCCTATCGGCAGGTCTGGTCGGCCGGTTGGGTCGTCGGGGTCTTTCTTCCTACCCGTCAGATCCGGGGGCCGATCGGTGCCTTCGTGCGTGAGCTATGGTGGGTGGGTTTGTTTGCAGTGGCATTGATGCTGCCGCTGCTATGGTCGCTGCTGAAGACCTTGCTGAAGCCCCTTCATCGCCTCGAGCGCCAGATCGAACGCATCGGCCGTGGAGAAGCCACCCAAGTTCGCTTGACCACCCGGATGCGCGAATTGCAGGAGGTCGCCGGTGCCTTCAATCGCCTGGAAGGCAAGCGCGGGGAAGCGGTATCTCTGCTCAAGGACCGCCAGGCCTTCCTCGATGCGGTGCTGGCCTCGTCGCCGGTGGGGATGTTCGTGTGCAATCTCCAGGGGCTGGTCGAGTACGTCAATCCGGCACTCGAACAACTGACGGGATATTCGAAGGCTGCCCATCGCCACTGGGAAATCTTCGACCATCTCCATCCCGAGGACGTCAACGACATCCGGGATCTGTGGCGCGATATGCTGAGAACCGGGCGCGACTTCCAGCGTCAGTTCCGCTACCTCACTGCCGATGACGACACCTTGTGGCTGGAAGTCCATATCCGCCAGGTTCGCGACCAGGCCGGACCACTGGGGTATGTGGGGACCGTCAAGGACATCACCCAGCGTCGCGAGCGGGAAGCGTTACAGCGTTGGGAGGCGGAACACGACCCCTTGACCGGGCTACTCAATCGTCGCGGTTTCGAACGGCGTCTGGAAGAGGCCATGGCCGAGTGGCAGAAAACCGGCACGCCCTCGGTGCTGATCCTGTTCGACCTGGATCAGTTCAAACCCATCAATGATGAGGGTGGGCATTCCCTGGGCGACGAGATGTTGCGGCGTATCGCCCAGATCGTGGCATGGGAGGTGCGGCGCAGCGATCATGTGGCGCGTCAGGGAGGAGACGAGTTCGCGGTGCTGATGCCGAGTTGTACCTTGCCGCACGCCAGGAAAGTCGCTGAAGCCCTGCAGCGGGCAGTGCGAGACATCAGTGTCAGCCATGATGACAAGCAATACCGTGTCACGCTAAGCATCGGCGTTGCCAGCTTCGCCGACGTCGATCACTCCATCGAGAGCATCATCGAACGCGCCGATGCGGCCTGCTATCGGGCCAAGACCGAGGGACGGGACGGGATCGTCGTGGCGGCATGAAGCAGGCCGCGTTGCTCTCGATATTCTTGGGCACTACCAGGGGAAGTCATAGTCGAAGGCGGGGAGGAGATGGCTGAAAGCAGACCGATTCAGGAGTTCGTCATGAAAGATACTCAGGATCTGTTTCCCACCCGTCTGGAACGTAAGCTGGGGATGTTCGAGCGTATCGATCCGGTTGTGCACAGCGAGGACGGTCAACGCAATGACGGTCCTTTGAGCAAGGAGCAAGTCGATGAATTCGACCGCAAGGGGTTTCTTTCCTTCGAGGAATATTTCGACAAGGAGGAGATGGACGCCTTCATACAGGAGTTGGGGGAATATGAGGACGATGCAGATCTAAAGTTGTCTGAGGGTACTATTCTCGAACCGGGAAGGGAGGAAATTCGCTCGATTTTCGGCATCCATGAGATTTCCGAGCGTTTCAGCCGCTTGACCCGGGACCCTCGAATCCTGGCGATGGTTCAGCAATTGCTGGGCAGTGATGTCTACATCCATCAGTCACGTATCAACTACAAGCCTGGCTTCAAGGGCAAGGGCTTCGACTGGCACTCCGACTTCGAGACCTGGCACAGCGAGGATGGCATGCCGCGCATGCGTTCGCTGAGCTGCTCGATCGTGTTGACCGAGAATGGCGAGTTCAATGGGCCGCTGATGCTGGTCCCCGGCTCGCACCACTATTTTGTGCCTTGCGTAGGCCGCACGCCGGAGGACAACTACAAGGAGTCGTTGAAGAGCCAGTATGTCGGTGTTCCCGACCAGAGCAGCCTGCGCGAGCTGATGCTGAAAGGAGATATCGAAGCGCCCAAAGGGCCGGCCGGCTCGCTGATCATGTTCGAGTGCAACACCCTGCATGGCTCGAACGTCAACATGTCCTGCTGGCCGAGAAGCAACCTGTTCTTCGTCTACAACAGTGTCGAGAACACCCTTCATGACCCGTATTGCGGTAACAAGCCGCGTCCGGAATTCCTTGCCAACCGCAGTGATTGGCGTCCGCTGAAGCCGGTGGACAGCTGACAGGCAGGACGTTTCTGGAAACACTGGCGATGCCGACGCTCTGTCGAGGGGGAGGCGGAGAGGATGGCGCCCCCATCAGGATTCGAACCTGAGACCTTCCCCTTAGGAGGGGGACGCTCTATCCAGCTGAGCTATAGGGGCTTATCGGCAAACGGCCACTATTATAAGCCCCTGAACGCGCAAGATAAACCCGCAGCTGGTCGCCACAGTCAATGACCGCGGCACAGCAAGTAGCCGCCGGTAGCTTCAGTGGGATGCTGACTGCTGAGGTAGCGAGCGATCAACTCGCCTTCTGCCATGGGGCGGCCGATATGATATCCCTGGCCCAGGTCGCAGCCCATGGCCTTGAGCGTGTCGAGCTGGGCCTGGCTCTCGATGCCTTCGGCGAGCACCTGACGTTGCATGGCATGGCCCATATGGATGATCCCGCTGATGAATTGCTGGCGATCCAGGCGGCTGTCCACGTGCCGGGTGGCGGTGCGGTCGATCTTGAGCGTATTCAGCGGCAACTGGCTGGCGTAGGTGATCGAGGATATGCCCGAGCCGAAGTCGTCCAGCGCCACCTCGGCCCCCAGGGCGTGGGCTTCCTGCAGCAGGCTGCAGGCCAGGTCCAGGTCGTGGAAGTGGGTCGATTCCAGCACTTCGGCGATCAGGAAGGGGGCGGTCATCAGGTCGTAGCGGGTTCGGGTCGTCGACAGGGCCTCGAGGAAGGCGCCGGTCTCGATATGATCCTGGGACAGGTTGACGCCGATCAGTACCTGATAGCCGGCTTCACGAAAGCGCTGGGCCATGCGCCCAGCCTGATCGATCAGCCACTGCCCATAGGGCAGGCTCAGGGCCGAGTGGGTGATGACGCCTATGAAGTGTTCCGGGCCCAGAATGCCTTGCTTGGGATGCCGCCAGCGGGCGAGGGCTTCGAAGCCGACGATTTCATTGCACTGGAACGACAGGATCGGTTGATAGAACAGCTCGACCTGCCCCCTCTCGAAGGCGCCCTTGATGATCGAGAAGACATCTTCGCCGTCAGCCGTGGGGCTGATGACGTCGGCAAAGGCGATGCAGTTCTTGCCGCGCTGCTTGGCCTCGTACATGGCGGTATCGGCGGCATCGAGCAGGGTGGTGCCGGTGACACTGTGATCGCCGGTGAAGGCGATGCCGATGGAGACCGACACGTTCACTCGCTGGCCGTTGTCGAGCTCGAATGGCTGCACGATGTCGTCGAGCACCTTCCGTGCGACCTTGCCGGCCTTCTCAGCGGTGCCCAGCCCGCTCAAGGCGATCACGAACTCGTCGCCGCCGAAGCGCGCAGTAAGGTCGTTGGCGCGCATCAGGCGTTTCAAGCGGCGGCTGATCTCGATGAGCAGTTCATCGCCGCTGGTGTGGCCGAAGCTGTCGTTGATGGGTTTGAAGTCGTCCAGGTCGAGAAACAGCACCGCCAGCCCGGTCTGGGTGAACTCCAGACTCGCCAGTTGGCGTTCCAGCAGGGTGTTGAAGTGCTCGCGATTGAACAGCCCGGTCAGAGGATCATAGCTGGCCATGCGCTCCAGACGGGCCTGGTTGAGGCGCCGTTGGGTGATATCGCGAAACACGCCGATATAGTTGACGATCAGGCCGGCTTCGTCACGAATCGCCGAGATGGTGGTGTTTTCGATGAGCTGGCTGCCGTCCTTGCGTGTGTTCCAGATGTCGCCGCTCCAGAAGCCGCGTTCTTCCACGGCGGCGAACATGCTCTGATAGAAGCCGGAGTCGTGCTTGCCCGATGACAGCAGATTGGGCTTCTTGCCGATCACTTCATGGCGGGCGTAGCCGGTGAGTTCGGTGAATGCCGGGTTGGTGTCGATGATGTGCTTGTCGGCATCGGTGACCAGGATGCCGTCATGGGTATTGCGAAATACCGCCTGGGCCAGTTCCATGCGCTGTCGGGCATGTTCGCGCTCGCTGACATCGCGCTGAAAGCCGATCAGGTAACGATATCCGTCATGGCCGAACAACGAGGAGAGACTCAGTTCGTTCCAGAATGTCGAACCGTCCTTGCGGCGGCTCTCCAGCGTCAGGGTAATGGGGCGATCGTACTTGATGGCATCGCGTATCGCACCGATGGCTTTCCGTTCGGTACTCGGGCTCTGCAATAGGCGGAAGGATTGTCCGATCACCTCGTTTCGGGTATAGCCGGTGAGAGCTTCGAAGCCACGATTGACGAACAGTAACGGACAGCGCGGCACCTCGCCGTCGGCGATGGCAATGGCCAGGCTGGGTATCTCCAGTAGCTCGGCGAGAGTAGCAGGCAAGGCGGCGCGACGGCCCAAGGAACGGTCCCCAGTTGGATGTTATTTGGTGTGATTCTAATTCCTTTACATGTTGTATGTCATTGTTTGAGTATTGTTGAAATACGTATTTTATTTTAGCTAAACTTGATCAAGAAATGGGCGATGCACGATCGCGACTATCGCTGACACGATGAGCTTGCGGCGTTTGATGGGTAGAATAGGGCCTGTGAACGAACCACCGCGCGGAGCCTCGATGGCAGACAGATCCAGTAATGTGCCCCGGCCGGTATCGCTATCGGTGCATGGCGACCGCCATTTCGATGGGCTGGGCGACAAGTTTGCCACTAGTCTCTACGGCAGTACCCGCGGCGAGATTCGCCTGGCCGTGCTGGAGTACCTGCTACCGCAGATGCTGTCCCTGCATGAGCAGCCGGTGCTGGATGTGGGCGCCGGGCTAGGGCATATGAGTGCCTGGTTCGCCGAACGCGGCCACCCCGTGACCCTGGCGGAACCCTCGGCCGAGATGCTGGACGCGGCTCGGCAGCACTTGGCTGGCCATGACGCGACTTTTCTGCCGGTGCCGCTGCAGCGGCTTGGCCAGGCAGCTCCCGGTCCCTGGCCGCTGATCGTGTGTCATGCGGTGCTCGAATGGCTGGGCGATCCGCGAGCGGCCATGAGCACACTGACGTCGCTGCTGGCGCCCGGCGGGCAGTTGTCGTTGATGGTGTTCAACCGTGACGCCTTGCGCTTCTCCAACGTGGTCAAGGGCAATCTCGACAAGGCGTTGACCGACCGGCTGGCCGGTACCGGCCGGCGCCAGCGCCTGACGCCGATCTCACCGCTGATGCATGAGGAGATCGTCGCCTGGGCGACGGAGTGCGGTCTCGAGATCAGGGCCGTGGCCGGGGTCCGGGTCTTTTACGACTACCTGCGTGATCGCCAGCCTGATGACGAGAGTCTGGCCAAGCTGATCGAGCTGGAGCGCCGTTACTGCACCAGTGAACCCTATTGGCGGCTGGGGCGTTATCTGCTCTATACCCTCACGAAATCCACCCCCCATGCGCCCGATCGGGCGGAGTCATCTCGATGAATGCTGAAACCTCCGTTTGTCAGTTGCTGGAACGCCAAGCCATGGACTATCGCGGTTGGCTGTGGGTAGCGCCGCCGCGGGATGCTTGGCTGGAAAACGGGCAGGGCGGTGTGCTGAGTGGCGACCATGCCGTGTTGGAAGCCTGGCGCGAACGGGGCAGACCGGCGTTTACGGCACTGGCTACGGACTTTGGCGAACCGCCCGGCGCGGTGCTGTTCTGGCCCAAGAGCCATGCGTTGGGCGAGTGGTGGTTGCTGGCCCTATGTCGCTACCTGCCGGAGGGAACGCCGCTGCAGGTGGTGGGTGAGAACAACGGTGGCATCAAGCGCGTGCTCAAGGTGCTTGCCGCACTGGGGCTCGGGTGTCGCAAACGTGACAGCGCGCGGCGCTGCACCCTGTTCGAGACTCGCCTGGGGCGAGTGACCATCGATCCTGAAGTGGCCTGGAGCCGCTTCGAGGCCGAAGGGCTGCAATTGGTCAGTCATCCCGGGGTGTTTGGCCATGGCAAGCTCGACGAAGGAACGCAACTGCTGTTGCAGCAGTTGCCGGCAGTGTTGCCGGAGCCGGCTTCGACGACGTCAGGCTCGTTTGGGGTTCTGGATATGGGCTGCGGCGACGGCATTCTCGGCGCCTGGTTGGCGCGGCGTGGAGCCCGGGTCACTGCGGTGGACGTCAATGCCTTCGCGGTTGAGGCCACGCGCCGCACTCTGGATGCCAATGCTCAAGTCGGTGAGGTGCTGGCCAGCGATGTCTACTCGGCGCTGGACGGTCGTCGCTTCGACGTCATCGTCAGCAACCCGCCTTTCCATCAGGAGCGCAGCATCGACTATGGTCCAGCGGCACAGTTGATCGGTGAAGCCCCTCATTACCTCGAACCCGGTGGCCAGCTGATTCTGGTGGCCAATGCCTTCCTGCCCTACCCGGATCTGCTCGAAGCCGCTTTTGGTGGCTTCGAAATCCTTGCTGACGACCGACGCTTTCGGGTCTATCGGGCGTTCAAGTCCTAGATTGTCAGGTGCTTGGTTCCCGATACTCGATAGCGGTGATGATATAAGTCGTCTCGCCTGCCGGTGCAGCGACGGTCGCCTCGTCGTCGAGCGCCTTGCCCAGCAGCGCCTTGGCCAGCGGTGCATCGACGCTGATCCAGTGCTTTTCGGTATCGGTCTCGTCGTGGCCGACGATGCGAATCCGCAGCTCCCCGCCTTCCTCATCTTCGAGCGTCACGAAGGCGCCGAAGTAGACGCGGCCGGTGTCCGCCGGCAAGCGATCGACCACCTGCAACTCATCGAGCCGCTTGCCCAGATAGCGGATGCGTGCGATGACGCGGTTGAGTTCCTTCTTGTTGTAGGTGTAGTCGGCATTCTCGCTACGGTCGCCTAGTGCCGCGGCCTCGCCGACCTTGGTTGAAAGCTGTGGACGTTTCACCCGCGACAGGTGTTCGTGAATGCCCTTGAGCCGGGCATAACCTTCGGGGGTGATCAGGTTGCTCTTGGGTTCCTGGCGCGGGTCCTTGGCGGGATCGCGCCAGCGAGTCATATTGCGGCCTTTCATGGGATTTCGTGTCTGTGCTGCCTGTCAATGCCCGCTACCTTACGCAACCTCGGGGCAAGTTCACAATAGCACGCCGGTCGCCAATGGGATGCTCAAGGCTAGCGAATAATTCAAACGTTCGTTACATTTAGTCGGTGACAGGCTGTCACTGCCAACGACACATCCGTAGGTAACAACAATTCGAAGGAGTTCGCCGATGATTCGCCACCGATTACTGATCGCCATGTTGGGGCTGTTGCTCACTCCGTGGGGCACGGTCCAAGCCTACGAAAACGAGGTTTTCGCTCTCAAGAACCGCTGGGAGCACATCACCACCCAGGTACCGGAACGTGAGCGTGCCGATGACTTCTCGGCATTGGCCGAGGACGCAAAAGCGCTGGCCGAGGAACATCCGCAAGCCGCTCAAGTGCTGGTCTGGAAAGGTATCATCCTGGCGTCCGAGGCGCGTGCCAAGGGAGGGATTGGAGCGCTGGGGCTGGCCAAGGAGGCGCGTGCCGCATTGGAGCGGGCCATCGATATCGATCCTCAGGGGAATAACGGGTCGGCCTATGTGACCTTGGGGGCATTGTATGATCGGGCACCGGGCTGGCCACTGGGCTTCGGCGACAGCGAGACCGCCGAGAAGATGTTTGCTCGCGCCCTGGAGATACGACCCGAAGGCATCGATGTGAATTACTACTATGCCACCTTCCTCGAAGACGAAGGGCGTCTGGACGAGGCCCGCGAGCATGCACGCCGGGCGGTGGAAGGGCAGGTCCGCGAGGACCGCCAGGCCTCCGATGAGGCACTGCGCGAGCAGGCACGTTCGCTGTTGGCCGAACTGGAATAGATCCCGAGACGCCGGGTTGCCATCTGCGTTACGCTTGGCGTCCATGACAACCCTCGCTTCCTCTCGTTCCGCGCTGCCCGCTGTTCTGGCCGGTCCCATACTGCGCCGCATCTCTCCCGACCGCATCGTGATGTGGCTGGTCGGTACGCGTCCGTTGTCGTTGCAGCTGACCCTGATGCCCGAGGACGGCTCACCGTCGTATGAGCAGACGCTCGAGGGGGCGTCCTGCCGTTGCCTGGCGGTGGGACGTCATGCCCATGTGCATCTCATCGATGTCGGCCTCGATTCCCCCCTGCCTCAGGACGTGCGGATCGATTATGACCTGGCATTGCTGGACGAAACCGGGCAGGTCGTGAGTATCGCCGACTGGGGCGCGCATCTGGGATATGACGGTGCCGTCTTGCCGAGCTTCGTGATCGCCTCGCGCATTGGCAGTCTGTTGCACGGCTCCTGCCGCAAGCCGCATTATGCCGGCGGAGACGGCCTGACCCGAGCCGATACCTGGCTTGGCGAGCATCGGGCCGAGCCGCGGGATCGCCCCGCCTGGCTGCTGATGACCGGTGACCAGATCTATGCCGACGATGTGGCCGGTCCCATGCTGGCCGCCATCCATGCCCTGATCCGGCGCCTGGGGTTGTTCGATGAAATCCTGGAAGGGGCGACGGTGAGCGACAGCCAGGCACTGTATGCGGCACCGGAGAGCTATTATCGGCGCGAGTGGCTGTTACCCGATATCGAGTCCAGCGAGGCACTGCGCGATCGTTTCTTCGGCGGGGTAAGGAAACCGGTCTTCACGTCCGCCAATGCTCACAATCACTTGATCACCTTCGCCGAAGTGATGGCCATGTACCTGCTGGTCTGGTCACCCGTCCCCTGGCGCCTGATCGACATCGAGCGTCCCGTTCTCACCGCCGAACAAGCCTCGCTGTTCGACAAGGAACTCGCCGTCATCGATGACTTCATCGAGGGCTTGGAGGGCGTGGCCAGGGTGATGGCGAATCTGCCGAGCTTGATGATCTTCGACGACCACGACATCACCGATGACTGGAATCTGACCGCCGCCTGGGAACAGACCGCCTATGGCCATCCGTTTTCGCGACGCATCATCGGCAACGCACTGCTGGCGTATGCCTTGTGTCAGGGCTGGGGCAACGACCCCGATCGCCTGGCCGAGCCAATCGAGGCGCTGGCCGAGCTGTTGGCGAAGGGCAGTGAGGACCGCTACCTGCCGGCTGCCGATCAGGATGCCTTGATCCAGCGGCTGTTGCGCTTCGAGAGGTGGGAGTTTGTGGTGCCCACCTCGCCGAGGCTGGTGGTGCTGGACACCCGTACGCGTCGCTGGCGCAGCGAGCGCCACCGCAATCGTCCCTCGGGGCTGATGGACTGGGAGGCGTTGTCGGACTTGCAGCAGGCGCTGCTGGACGAGTCCTCGGTGGTGATCGTGTCGCCGGCGCCGATGTTCGGTGTCAAACTGATCGAGGGGGTACAGAGGTTATTCACCCTGGCCGGCAAGCCGTTGCTGGTGGATGCCGAGAACTGGATGGCCCACCGGGGAGCCGCCAGTGTGATGCTCAATATCTTCCGCCATTCGCGGACCCCGGGGAATTACGTGATCCTGTCGGGTGATGTGCACTACTCCTTTGTCTACGATATTCACATTCGCCATCGTCGCGAGGGGCCTCGATTGTGGCAGATCACCAGCAGTGGCCTGAAGAATGCCTTTCCCGATACGCTGCTGGACTGGTTCGACCGCCTCAACCGTTGGCTTTATGCCCCCCGCTCGCCGTTGAACTGGTTTACCCAGCGGCGTGCCATGCGTATCCGGCCAAGGATCCCTGACTGTGCCAAGGCCGGCGAGCGGCTATGGAACGGGGCTGGCATCGGCTGGGTGCGGCTCGATGACGAGGGGCGTCCCAGCGAGATCGTGCAGCTCGATGCCAACGGTGGCGACATCCACTTTCCCGAGCAGTCCACATCCGAAAGCCGCGAGTCGCGGCGTTCCCTGCGCCGAGGTTGGCATCCTCCGACGGGGCCGCGATAATGGCTTTTTTGCCATGACCCTCGGAGGCACCATGGACGAGCCGCTACTACCGCCGACTTCCTTTACGGCCGCAGATGTCGAACGTCTCGATGACGAATGCCTGTATCAGGGCTTCTTCCGCTTGGAGCGCCGCCGACTGCGCCACCGGCTGTTCGGCGGGGGCTGGAGCGCGGAAGTGGTGCGTGAGGTGCATGTACGCCATGATGCCGTAGGGGTCCTGCTCTATGATCCGGAGCGTGATAACGTAGTGCTGGTCGAGCAGCTGCGTGCCGGTGCTCTCGACGATCCGGCAAGTCCCTGGAAGCTCGAGATCGTCGCCGGCCTGATCGAGCCCGGCGAGGACCCGGTCGATGTCGCGCGTCGCGAGTCCATCGAGGAAGCGGGGTGCAAAGTCGGCGAACTGATCGAGCTGCACTCCTATTATCCAAGCCCGGGTGCTTGCAACGAACGAGTGACCCTTTATTGTGGTCTGGTCGATAGTCGTGGCCTGGGCGGAATACATGGCCTGGATGAAGAACACGAGGATATCCAGGTTCATGTGCTAGGGTTTCCCAAGGCATGGGAGCTTCTGGAAGCCGGCCGACTCGACAATGCCATGTGCCTGATCGCCTTCCACTGGCTGGTACGCGAACGGGCCTCACTGCGAGCAAGGAGGTAAGTCTGTGGCCAAAACCGCTTACGTCACCGACCTCAAGAGCCTGCAAGGCGAGTGTAGTGCCAACTACCTGCGTCTGACGCGGCTGCTCGGCGAGCTCGAGGCCGGCGAAGTGCGCGAGGTGGCCCTCAAGGGGCGCGAGACGCGCTTCGGTTCGCTGTGGCTGGAAGTCCTCGAGCGCGCCCCCTACACCAGCATCGTCCGGGTATCGCAGTCCGGGGTACTGGATGCGATCATCGAACCGCTGCGCATGCGTGTGCACCTCTATCACGACGTGCGCATGGCGGAGGTCACCGATTTCCAGCGTCAGCGCCATTTCGACGGACGCTATCGCTACCCCAATGCACGCATGCACCAGCCCGATGAAAAGCTGCAATTGAATCGCTTCCTCGGCGAATGGCTGGAGCATGGCCAGGCGCATGGGCATTCGCTGGATCTACCTGCCTTCCGCTAAGCCCTCTGACCTACCCAAGGATTCTTGATGAGGCTGATTCAAGTCACGGACTGCCACTTGCACGCCGATCCCGAGGCACGCTCACGTTCCGGCTTTCCATTGCGTCAGCTCCATGCGGTGCTCGAGCATGTCCGTCGCCAGCGTCCCGACGTGTTGCTGGTGACCGGCGACGTCAGTGAGGACGAGACTCTCGCCTCTTACCGTCATGCCGCGGAGGCCTTCTCCGCCATGGCGTGTCCCTGGTTCTGGCTGCCGGGCAACCACGACCATCCCCAGTCCATGGCCGAGCAGCACCAGATTCGCGATGACATCGACCTCGGCGACTGGCGGTTGCTGATGCTCGATACCCAGGTCAGCGGTCAGCCACACGGTGAGTTGGGGCAAGCGCAGCTCCAGGCCCTGGCTGAACGCCTGGAGGAAGACGACCGGCCGACCCTGCTGGCCATGCATCACCCACCGCTGGAGATCGGGTCGGCCTGGATGGACGCCATCGGTCTCGCGGATCGCGAGGCGCTATGGCAGACGCTGGCTGCCTATTCCCAGGTACGTGCCATCCTGTGTGGCCATATTCACCAGGCCTTCGCCAGTCGCCACTCCCTGCGGGAAGGCGAGGTGGCGGTCTACGGTAGCCCAGCGACTACCGACCAGTTCTTGAGCGGCTCTCCCGAATTCGCCATCGATGAAGCGTCGCGTCCCGGATATCGCATCATCGACCTGGAAGGGGAAACGTTGACTACCTGGGTCGAGCGCGTCGACTTGTGACCCTGATATTCCTTAATAGGCTAAAAAGATAGTTCTTAATTCTTTGACGTTATCAGTATAGCCTCAGTACCCTAGCCTCCATGATGCTGCCAGGTGTGCCCTTGGGCGTGCCTGCACAACACCGTGTTCACCGTGCTGCCGCGTATTGCGGTATGCCCCAAGGTCATGAGAGGTTGCCAAGCCGCGATGCTATCCCCCGAGCGACAGACCCACCTCAAGCAGCTCGAAGCGGAGTCGATTCACATCATCCGCGAAGTGGCCGCCGAGTTCCGTAACCCGGTCATGCTGTACTCGATCGGCAAGGACTCCTCGGTGATGCTGCACCTGGCGCGCAAGGCCTTCTATCCCGGCACGCC
>NZ_JBHRUG010000007.1:0-30898 GCF_042646605.1 Litchfieldella rifensis
GACGACACCTCACACAACCCTGAAGCTGTTCCGATGAAAGAACACTGATGAAAACCGGACAATCCGAATTGATGAAAAACGGACAACCTTCAGTGATGTTGACACCGACACGGCGGAAGCCTCCTCGGCCTCCACCGACAGCACCCCGACCTCGACCCCGTAGATCTCGGCCAGGTGGCGCGCGGTACGATAAAGCACCGCCTTGCCACTCTCGGCCCGCTTGATGGAAGCAATAGAGACGCACAAGCGCCGATCAAAACAGTACTCGGCCAGCGCCTCCTGACTCAGGCCCAGCCGCTTGCGATGCTGCTTCAAGCGCTCACGATCCAGCCGAAAGCGCCCGTCTTGGGGATGATCACTGCTGGGGGTCCTTGGCGGTCTGAAGTTCCATAATGCAACACTATTGAAGAGCGTTCGGGATGTAGATCGTTCGCCGGGATGAGGCTAACGCTCCGGTTCAGCGGTGGGCCGCGCAGCGGGGCGTCCACTGCAACTGGTTTCTATACCGCCACTCGCTACCATAACCCCTTCAACAGCACGTAAATGCAATTCGCCGTCTTGTTTTGGGAGCTTAATCTAACTCTCCTGAATCCGGCTCTTCGCCATCGACGGTTCCGACAAATAGCAGTGCTGCCCTTGCCTGGTCATCTGCGAAACGGATATCCCAGCGCTTCTCCATGAATTTAAGCAGCCGAACGCCTCGCTCGCGTATCTCATCGGGTCCCCAATCCTCACAATGGGAGACCTCGATTTCCGAATGCGAACCGTCCGCATAGCCGTTGCGCAGCTTGGTACCATCGCTGTTGCTCTTAGGCTTCTTCTTTTCCGCGAAGGTGTCGTTCTGCAGCGAAGAGTTGATCGCGGATGAGAGCAGCAATAAGTTCCCGAGGCTATTTCGATACGCATCCCGATTCCGCTTGCGAATGCCTTTAAAGGCCGTCTTCCACGCCACCGTCTCGGATTGCGGATAAATATGCTCTATGGAGATTTTGTCTTTCGACGTCTTGAGCAAATCCGACCAATCGACCTTCTTCTGCCGGCTGCCGGATAGCAGCCCCAATTCGTACTCGTAGAGAAAATACCGCAATCCGGGCCAGCCATAGTAGCCCTGACCGTTCTCAAATCTCTTCTTTAACAACAGATAAAAATCGTCTGTCGCAAAATGTCCCACGTCCGCGAACGTAAAACTCATTCGATTACGCAGACGTTCCTTCAGCTCCGCCAAATTCATGTCGCCACGGTCGATCGCGCGAACGGCGTTACTGAATTCCGAGCTGCGATAATTTGAACGGGTTTGGGTTAGTCGAAACACGACGAATACAAACCGTTCAATTTCCTTGATGATGCCAATGCGCTGGTTGGGATCGTCACATTTCTTCAGAATCGCCATCAGCAACGGGCGGAAATATGCCATACCCAGCCGATTTAGGCGTTGAAGCCACTCCACCTCCTTCCGCGTCAGATCGTCAGACATCTCTGGGTAGAATGTGCGGAACCAGTGAACTGAAGACGCCTTCAGGCTCTTGACGTAGTCGCGAATCTCGTTCGGGCGCAACTCGGCCACCATCATCGGATCGATGGTATCGACCTCTTCTAGTCCATTCTCTTCATCCGCTTCCAGATCCGCCTCCGATGTTTGCTCCTCGGCATCTTCCAGTTCTACCAGCTGAACGATCTTCCGATGGACGCGCTGCGGTGTGAACTGCTCCTCTAGCAGGAATTTGATGTAGTCTCGCCCTGTCTGTCGCGAGAACTTGAAGTACATCATCCAGTGGGCCCGTAGAAAGTCGTCATCGTTGAGCGGTTTTGACTTATTTCGCCCCAACTGGAAGTAGACCTCTTTCCAGGCGTCGTTGATTAGGTCTCGGAGATCGCAGCGCTCCGCAGGGTCCAGTTCCGCATCGGTATAAAGGGTCGTGAGGTAGATCAATCGATTCTTGAGCAGTTCCAAGTCCGACAGCGTCTTGCCGCGATTGTTCATCGTCTCGAAAGCGACAAACACGTCGAACTCGTCCTTGATGATGTACTCGTTGAACAGGAATCGCTTGGTCAGCGTGCGGTACAAGTTCTGAAGGCCATGGATCCCTTCCTTCTTGTAACATGCCTGGAGCTGCTCCTTAAAGTACCGTTTTCCATTGCTGAGGTTCAGCGTGTAGAACGTTTCAAGCACCGTGCCGATGCCGTCTTCGCCTAGAATTCGGTATCGCATGTACTCGTAACTGGGATTGTCAACCGTGTAGCCGAATTTGTAGGTGCGAAACGCATCGCTAGCCGGTTTCACCTCGAAAAGGAATTTTCTTTCGACAGCCGCGATGCTGAGCGTGTCGGTCAGGTAGATCGCGTCGTCCGCCAGCCCTTCATTCTCCGGCAAGCTCCGGAGCAACTCGATGAAGGCTTGCAGAAACAGCGTAAAGGTCGTCATCCGCTGCTGACCATCGACGATGTGATACAGCTTATACGAATGATCGTCGACCAGCCAAAACTCCTTGTCCTGCTCCTGAATATCGGCGGACGGAACCTCCTTCAGCGTAAGCACGCCGGTGTAGTGGGAGCGCCCAACGGGCAGGTTGATTAGATCTTCCCAGAAGGCGTCCAATTGCTCGCGGCCCCAGGCGTACCCACGCTGATAGTCGGGGATGCGAAACAGCTTTTCCTTGAACAGGCTGTCTAGTGGTTTGGGTTCATCCATCGCAATTCTCGGTTTATCAAAGTTGCTCGACAAGCAGCGGCTTCGTCGAACGGTTGCCCCGCACCCTGCTGGACGAACACTTCCGCATCCAGGCGCAACAAGTGGTACGAAGCTCTGGAAGAGATGCAGCAGGACCTTAATGACTACTGGTCATCTACAACACGAAACGCCCGCATCAGGGCCGCAACATGAAGGGTATGACGCCCTATGCCGTCTTCAAGAAAGGGCTCCCCAAGGCGACAAAAAAGGAGCCCGGGAAAACGACAGAAAACACTGCTTAACTATAGGGAGCCTACGAGGACATGTGTCAGGTGAATACCATCACTGTACAGGTTGGCTAACGCCTAGCTCTGCAGAAATTCGAGAGCACAAGCGAATGAATTTTCCGTAGCAGCGTCTAGTTATATCCTTGCATGGGAGTTAACCCGACTATAGTAACGATTACCGAAGCCAATCGGCCCTCCATATACTTTGTCAGCAATTGAATTGTTTTCACGGATAAAAGGCATGAATTTTTCGTCCAACCCTGGAGCATCAGAATCTCTTAGCAATTGTGATAAATACATAATAACGGATAACACCACTCCAAAATCAATACAAGCAAAAATTGCCTTGATCATTTGGTCATCAAGGCGATTGAGGTATTCATATTTTGAAATATAGCCATCATCTGAAATCGTACTATTATTTGTTATCGTGATAGGATTGGGATGCGCCCCGAAATCAATTACCGCATCATGCATAGACATAATGTACTCTTCGTACGGAGTAGTTTGCGGTTTTTTATCGTGTTCCTGCAAGATTGCTCTAAAGCTTTTTCATTGCTGGAGCAAAAGCTGTTTTACTTTGCTTAAAGTCATCGTCACTCTTGTGGCGATTCTTCCATTTCTCAGACAAATCATCATCTTGAGTAAATAGCAAAGCATAAGCGGCAGATTCAAGAGCAGTTCTTAGCAGTGGATAAACTGCTGAACTATGACCTGACCTTGCCAATCTAACCGCACCTAAAAATAAAGAGTGTGCATGTAACGCCAATGCAAACGCTTCCCCATCATTTTGTAAGGCATGGGCAGCAGAATTAACAATGGAATCCCATTTTTCCAAACATGCTACGACTTCCTTAAAGTGCTCGCAGAACTCTTTGTCTATACAGGCAGAAGTATAAATATAACTGTCATAATCAAAATGGTTAATGATTGACATATTGATTAACTTTCCTCAAAAATATAACGGTGCGATCTTGCGAGCGTAGGGAGTGAATTTGATGGCTTTGTTATGCACCGACCTCGACCGTCAAGTTTAGCGATAACGTATTAACGATATTTTGTTGGTCTTGGGCATCCACAAACTCTGTGTTACACGGGTTATTTATTCGAATTACCTTCCCTCCCGACTTCTCGATATATTTTTTTGAGAAATCGATAATTGCTTGGCATGCAGCTTGAGGATCGGCATGCTGGCCGATAGTTTGATATGCGCTGTAAAGAGAGTTCCAGTTTGGATCGTATACAACCACCTCAACACCGGAAATTGTATTCTGTGGACTGGGAACAACGACATGAGCTGAAGTTTTTATCCCGTTGTCTGAATAAATGTCTATTTCTTGTATTGGAATCATCTTTACTCCTGATTTATGCATAACGCCTCAAACATCGGACTGGTGAAGTTGGCGGCTTTTTTGGAACAAAAAAGAGGACAGCTTTAGCAAGTACGCGCGCTTTGAATTGTTAGTTCCCCTCCAGAACACTACGCTCTAAGCATTTCCTAATATCACCTATAAAGCCATCGTAAATATGTCCACTGTACTTTATAAAGCCAGTCTTTGTTATTTCAGCTGATATACTACATTGATTAAAATCTCCGCTGAATTTAACCAAATCTATAACTCTTTTCCTTTTTCCCACTACCTTAGAAAACTCGTCTCTAATATCTTTCTTTCCGGAAACGCTTATTTTTGCTAGCCCGTTTTTGGGAACCGTAATAGCCGAGGAAGATATATTTTTAACCAACAAAGGGGTATGCGATGCCTCAATTTCTTGAAGCCATTTTAGAGGATCTACTTTGATATCAGACAACTCTAAACCTAAACCAACCATTGAGTGCAACTCGGAAGCTAGCTTTCTTATTGACCTTGGAGGCGATTCTAATTCTAAAAAACATGATGAACTATCGAATGAAAATTTTGCTACGTAGTAAGTTGTACTATAAGACTCTGTCTCGTTACCAAAAGGGTCAATTATAAATGCTTTTTCAGTTATTCTTTCTACGAATTTACCAGCAATTCTATTTTTCCCACTAGACGCTAATATAAATCCCCGGCCTACGTCTTCATTATATTGATTAGCGATTAACTTTTTAGATACCTCCAGAAGTGGAAGAGGCCACTTCACTCTTAGCCATCTAATCGTCTTCATTTTCAGCACCAACGTAGATACTAGCCACCTTATCAAAAGCAATCTTTGCCGCCTTCTCTAGCTTCTTATTAAAAGTGCCGGTTTCCACCCTGCTTGGAGTGCGTTTCGTTGTATTATGGATCTTGGCCCGATCATTATAGTTATATACACCTCTTACAAGGTATTTAAAGTCAGAACATGATGATGGCTGGCCGAATTGAGCCTCCAACTCTACTTTATCTCCTCCTGGCAGAGTATCAACAACTGTCCATATGATCTTGGAAATAAAAAAACCTCTTGAATGCAACTGATTAAACTCAGCCGATTCTAATACACCGCCGCCAGCGAGAGCTGCTTTTCTTATGAAGCCCGCAAAGTTTGTAGAACTTTCATTGTCCTCATCGCTATCATCTTGCTCATCATCAAGATTATCTATTTCGTGATAGACATCAACGCTAGAAACATCCTCTAACTCATACCCCGGAATTGACTTGATCAACTCATCGAAAAAGAGACTTCTAGCTTCTGGCATGGCAATACTTTCTAAAGAAATAACCTCTTCTTCGAGCTCTTCGCCAAGAATATTTGATAAAGATGATTTAATTCTTTCAGATAATTCTTTTCCCTTTTTTGTAGCTGGCATGCGTACCGTGACTTCATCTCCGTCTGCGTGTAACTCAATCTCGCATTTTTTTAAAGTTTTTTGACGAAGCTCAGTTTTTGTAAAATCAGTTTCTGTATAGGTAACCACTAGAATTGTTGAATCTTCTTTTTTAACTACTTTATATGATTCGTCCCCACCAGTCGATTTTGTAATTTTTTGGCACGCTTCAACCAGCTGTTCGTTATTTGAAGTTGCTTTTACCGTCGTCCTTGTTGTTTTTTCCTTTCTATTTGGATTTTCCAATAGCTTAGTTATATGAACATAATCACCATAATCGAAGGTAAGTCTCGCTATAAACTTCGAAAGGTCGATTTTTTCCAAATCTGAGGATACTATAATTCCTCGATTCCTTAAAAATCTCTGCACCTCAGAATGTCTTATTTTTTTATGTTGCAGCGCATCAAATATGTTTTTATCTGATGGAATATAGATTGATGGTCCAGGTTTACTCGACATGATCTCTCATCCCTATTTCCATTGGACAATAATTTGAAACCACCTTATTTATTCTTCTTGCATCTATTCTATTAAGCTGCCTTTCCCTAGCTTCGTCTGCTCCCCACATTTTGAGATACTCCAGCTTAGCCTTATTAAAATTATTTGCTGAATCCTTTCCTGGGTTGGTAAATCTAACTCGAATCGGCTTGTTACTTAGTAACATTTGATAATGAGACATAGCATCAATTAAATATACGAATTCATCTACCGTATCACCATTCATATGGTAGTAAATAACATACCCCTCTTCAATTTGATCCGTCGCGCGATGCTTAATAATAAGCCATGGTGATGTAAGTGCCTCAACAGAAGCTGGCTGGCTCCACTCTTCGCCATGCCTTTTAGACATAACCAAATCCGGGTAAAAGAAGGTGTAGTCCTTTCTAGGAAGCAGGTCATCAGCTACTAGACCTTTCATATCTGTGACAATATTAACTAATGTTCTTATCTTCTGAGGATCGAATAATACAATCTTTACTTTTTCAGGAATATTTATCTTGTCAAAATCTATCGCTTCAATCACACCAACGAGATCTTTATCAAATTCATCATCATGATTGTATATAAACAACATACCAATTACACAATCAAACCCTACGTCATCGACTAAATATTTATTCTGCCAGTCTTCGCTAATATTTGCACATTGAACAGATACAGATAATGAACTTAGCGCCTTTGATATGCTTGATGAGTTAATGCTGCCTTTTTTGTAACTCTTTAGATCTGTATTGATATATATGACATCTCCGGAATAGGGATCATCATAATAATAAACTACATCAGCCGGATGAGTTTTCTTTTTATGGCTATCTATTACGCATGTCCAATCTTCATCCTTTAATGCACACACCTCCCATTTAAACCATTTGAAGATATCACCTGACACAACTTTTGCCAGATCCTCAATATTTCCTGTTTCAGACATATCATATTCTCTCAGAGTTCAAAATAAGCTAACGCCGCGCTCTGCGGAAAATTTGGAGCGCAGCGGAAAACTTGTCCGACAGCAGCGCTTTGTTAGCTCATTCTGCCATGATTTTTTCCCATTTATACTGGCAGTAACTGCATTTCCCTTCGTTATATTGATCTTCTAGACCCAATGGCTCTTCGCACATTTCACAGTTGGTGTATTCCATTTCATAGTCGCATGCGACACAACAACCCTCTTCATGAATGAAAGTGCTTTTTCCACACTCATGGCATGAATCATAAGGAGAATCACCGCCATCCATTGCATTTCTAATTGCCTCTCCAGCCAAAGAATCATCGATACATTGTTCAAGCACATCATCAAAGCAGAAGTCAAGCCCACATGATTTGCAATGCAAATTGATGGTCGGATAGGCATCATCAGGATACGGCGCTTGTATCAATGAAGAATAGCATTGGTTGCAGCGAAGATTTTTAAGTGCTACTTCAACTGAATGGTATTTCCAGTCGATTGCATCGATAGTCGCTTTACAAGCATTCTCTTCTGCCGAGTAAACATCACTTACTTCAAGCAAAGTCGTCCAGCAATCATTGCCGAGCGTCTCCTGAGGATCTTGATCTAAGTGTTCTGATAGAAAATCTCTAATCAATAAAAATGACTTTGCTACGATTTCACGCACAGCATCAGGAGATTCAGATGTATAGTAGTGCTCTAAATCGTTTCTTAGTTTATTAATTTCATCAAATCGTTTCCAATCTACCGCCACATTCAAACTGCTGAATCTTTCTTTTATTGACTGAACATCGACAGTTTTGTGGCCTTTGCCTTCGAAAACTATTTCGCCGTTTTCATTTTGCACAGGCCTAATGTTTTGTTTAATCAGCAATTCTTTATTGCCATCTGGGGACAGCTGGCAGAGCTTTTCCTTGTAAAGCAATAGAACACCAGCCGCAATGTTTCTTACAGCAGAAACACTGCGTCTATCGTCATCACTTTCAAAATCTTCAACTCCAACTTGGATTGAATCGATCGCATTTTGGATAATGCTCATTGCTTCTCCTGAGAGCTAACAGTGATTAGACTGCCTGCTCGTTTATTGACTTGAACGCGCCGGCGCGTTCAATAATGTTATCGAGCCCGCCGTTTCTCCCCCAACCTATTGATTTACAAAAAAACTAAGTTTAACTCGGCGACCTGTGCAGCTTTTGCGTGCTTGCGCGTTTTGTCTGAACCAATAACGCTGTATGTACATCCACGTCTGTCAGCCGAAACCCAAACTAGCCCAAACGCTCGCAGCCTCTCCTGCATAAAGAAGCCACCCTAGTGCGGCACAGTTAGCCACCAGCCCACACCAGAATATGGCCTGAAACGGTTGCTTCCTTGTTTTGTGCCGAAAAAGGCGCTGCGCCACCAGCGCACCGGGCCAACCACCTATCAAGCCCGCGAATTGGAGCGTTGCTTCTGCTGTTCGCCAATGCCCTCTCCCCGCTGCGGCTTTGTCGAAGCCGTACATGGCGAAGGTGATCACGCTCAGCAGAGCGTATGCCGCAACGAGCTGCAAAGGGATATGACCGGCAGCGGTTAAGGCCGCCAGGAGTGCGAAGAACGCAGCGACCATACCGCATGCCATCATCAGGCCTTTGGAACGCGGGGCCGCATGGCGTGCTGCTTTGCGATAGCCCACCCTCTCCGCCTTCGGCCTGTTCTGGCTGTCGCGGGTCAGGTGGTAGGTGATCGGCTCGTTCACATGCGGCCGGCGCCCACCGCGGGGAAAGGCGCTGATGTGAACGAAGATACGCGGGCCGCCAGCGGTCGGCGTGATGAAGCCGAAGCCCTTGTCGTCGTTCCACTGTGTGAGCTTGCCTTCTTGCCGCATCGGGTTATCTCTATGTCATCAGTATTCGTCGGAGAATACCACGCGGCGAAATCGACTTTTAAATCCAATAAGTTAATGAGAATTTCAGATAAGGCTGGGTTTTGTCAGGAGGGGAATGTTGGGAGACGGGGCACGCTACCGCCCCTGCTGGCAGAACGGATGATAATGAGCATCATCCTTAGTGCGGCAGTCCCTGCGTGTTCCTGGTTACCTAAGCCGTCTACTGCGGCTTTTTACTAACCGTAAACAACCGTTACGCTGAGATCAACGCCAACCAAAGCATGAGATGAAATAAAAACCCCGAAGGCGGGATTACCACCTTCGGGGTCGGTTTTTTGATCCAGGTCCGCGTTACCGCCGCGGACCTGTCATTCAGCGGTGCAGGTCGAAGCGGTCGTTCTCCATCACCTTGACCCACCCTTTCACGAAGCGGTCGATCATCCGCTCCTCACCGCCATTGGCGGCGTACTCCTCGGCGATGGCGCGTAGCTGCGAGTTGGAGCCGTAGACGAGGTCGACGCGGGTGGCGGTCCACTTCTTCTTGCCCGTCTTGCGGTGGCGGCCTTCGAAGCGTTCCTCGTTCTCGTCGAGGGGCTCCCACACGGAGCCCATGTCGATGAGGTTGACGAAGAAGTCGTTGGTCAGCTGACCGGGGCGGTCGGTGAGGATGCCGTCGTTATCGTCACCCACGTTGACGCCGATGGCGCGCATGCCGCCGAGCAGCGCGGTCATCTGCGGTACGCTGAGGTTGAGCATGAAGGCGCGGTCCACCATCAGGTGCTCGGCGGGGATGGAGGTCACCTGGGGCTGCATGTAGTTGCGGAAGGCATCGTGCCTCGGCTCGAGGAAGGCGTGGGTATCCACCTCGGTCATGTCCTGGGTGGCGTCGGTGCGGCCCGGGGTGAACGGCACCGTGATGTCGTGCCCGGCCGCCTTGGCCGCCATCTCGACCCCGACGCTGCCGCCCAGCACGATCATGTCCGCCAGCGAGATGTTGGCGTCCGAGTCGTTCTTGATCTGCTCGAGACGATCGATCACTTCAAACACGCCGGAGCGCACGTTGATGTCCCAGTCGGTTTGCGGTTCGAGACGGATGCGCGCGCCGTTGGCGCCGCCGCGGTGGTCGGTCTGGCGGTAGGTGCAGGCCGAGGCCCAGGCGGTGCCCACCAGTTGCTTGGCGCTGAGGCCGGAGTCGGCGATCTGCTGCTTGAGCGTGGCGATCTGCTGATCGTTGACCAGCGGCCCCTGGTGCTTGGGTACCGGGTCCTGCCAGACGAGCACCTCGCTTGGCACCTGCGGGCCGAGATAGCGGGCGCTTGGGCCCATGTCGCGGTGCAGCAGCTTGTACCAGGCACGGGCGAACTCGTCGGCGAGCACGTCCGGGTTCTCGTAGAACTCCTTGGCGATCTCGATATAGGTGGGGTCGGTGATCATCGCCATGTCGGCGGTGTTCATCACCGGCGGGTTCTTCTTGCCCTCGACATGGGCGTCGGGCACCCAGTAGCCCTCCTTGACCTCGACCGGCTGCCACTGGTTGGCGCCGGCAGGCGATTTCTTGACCTCCCATTGGTGGGCGAAGATGGTGTTGAGGTAGGCGTTGTCCCATTGGGTCGGCGTCGGGGTCCAGGCCCCCTCGAGCCCGGAGGTAATCGTGTACTCGCCGAGGCCGGTCTCGTGCTTGTTGGCCCAGCCGAGCCCCTGCTGGTGGATCTTCGCAGCCTCGGGCGCCTCGTCGACGGTGTCGGGTGAACTGTTGCCGTGCATCTTGCCGAAGGTGTGGCCGCCAACGGTCAGCGCGACGGTCTCGCGATCGTTCATGCCCATGCGGGCGAAGGTCTCGCGCACGTCCTGGGCGGACTTCATCGCGTCGGGAACGCCGTTGGGGCCTTCCGGGTTGACGTAGATCAGCCCCATCTGCACCGCGGCAAGCGGGTTGTCGAGCACGCGGCTGCCGTCCTCCCAACTGCCGGTATAACGCTCGTCGTTGGTGGCGAGCCACTCGGTCTCGGGGCCCCAGTAGATATCATCCTCGGGCGCCCAGATGTCGGCGCGGCCGAAGCCGAAACCGAAGGTGCGAAAGCCCATCGTCTCGAGCGCGCGGTTGCCGGCGAGGACCAGCAGGTCGGCCCAGGAGATCTTCTCGCCGTATTTCTGCTTGATCGGCCACAGCAGTCGGCGCGCCTTGTCCAGGTTGCCGTTGTCGGGCCAGCTGTTGAGCGGCGCGAAGCGCTGGGCGCCGGTGCCGCCGCCACCGCGGCCGTCGACCGCGCGATAGGTCCCGGCCGCGTGCCACGACATGCGGATGAAGAACGGCCCGTAGTGGCCCCAGTCGGCGGGCCACCACTCCTGCGAGTCGGTCATCAAGGCATCGAGATCGGCGCAAAGTTCGTCGACATCGAGCTGCGAGAACGCCTCGGCATAGCTGAAGTCGGCACCGAACGGGCTGGCGTCGGGATGCTTCTGGTGCAGCACATTGAGGTTGAGCTGGTCGGGCCACCAGTGTTCGTTGCCCTGCAGACTGGGTGTGGTGCGTGCCCCCACTCCCGGCGTGTAGGCTTTTGATCGGACACGGTCTTCTCCTCGACTGGATGGTGGCCTACAGGGCGATTGAGCCGACAGCGCCGTATCGCCTCATTTTTTGTAAACACCTTCCGGCCCTTTGCCGAAGGCATTGAGAGTCCCATAAGCCGTCAAATATCAGTCAAGGAGTCGGGAGCGAAGCCGTCAAGCTGAGGGCGGCTTTCGGCTCGATAGCGATACGCTATGAGAGGTTGATGAAGTGGACCATTACGGAGACTCAGGGCGGTCAAGGGCTAGTGGCATCTGCACTTTTCGCCAGCGTCGTGGTACAGCACTTCTCCGCGCTGGTTCATCTCGATTCGGCAGCATTGCACCAGCGCGTCACGCAGCATGGTGCGGCCGCGCTGCACGCGGGACTTGGCGCCGGAGATCGACAGCCCCTGCCTTGATGCGTACTGCCGCTGGGTCATGCCGGTCTCAAGAGTGGTGAGCAGCGCTTCCCGGTACTTTTCCGGCAGCTTGCCCATGAGCGGACGCAGGCACTGGGCCAGCTCCGCTTCCGCTCGCACGTCGCTCTCCGCCTGTTCCTCCCGATCCGCCGGCAGCGGTTCCAGCGGTTTGTGCGCTCGGTAGTGATCCACCAGCGCATTGCGAGTGATCTGGTAGAGCCACGCGCGCAGCCGGGAGCCGTCCTTCAGCTCATCGCGGTGGGAGAAGGCCTTGATGAGGACGTCGTGCACGATGTCCTCCGCCAAGCTCTCCTCCCCTACCCGCTTGCGCACGAAGCGCAGGAGTTCGGCCCGAAACGCCTGCCATAGCAGGCGTTGGTCATGCTCGCCGTTCGCACTTACCGACACCCGCATGAGGCTTCCTCCGTGGATGGGCCGCAGCATTCGGGCTTGGCCTCCGGCAGGCAGCAGGTGGCCTGCTCGCTGGGAGCGCAGCATTGCTGCGATGAGCCACCTGGCTCAGCGGCCTTGCTGGCGAAAAAGCGCCGCAGGTTGCCCGGTACTTCCTCAAAAGTAACCGGTTCCGACAGTGCGGAACGCTGGCCCGCCAATAGGCGAAGCAACGCTTCGACCACCAGCCCAACGGGGGCTTCGGTGAATTCCTCTCCCAGGTAGTGCCATACCCGGCAGCTCGTGCCCTCGTCCGATCCGCTGAGTTCCGTGCAGGAATCGCAGCGGCTTTCCCGGGTCTCGAATGCCAGGTCGGTGCCGTTCACCCGAACGGTCGGCGAGACGCTGAACCGGTGGCGGAGCGCCTGCGCTTCCGATTCGATGATGACCTTGGTGACGTTCACTTTGGCCCCTATCGCCTCGGCCGCGGGACGCACGACTTCTATCGCGTTCTCGATATTATTGAGGGTTCCGACGCATCGTGTACAGCTCGTGAGGTCGAGCGCAAACAACTCGATGTTGATGATGGGAGCCTCGCTGCCCGCCTTTGCCAGCGCGAACGGTTGAGCGTTCTGTTGCATAAGGCCTTTCCTCCTGATGACCGATCCTCGCCCAACGCGAGGTCTCACTACAGGAGACGGGCCACGCTGCAAAAGGACGCAAAGGTGTTGATTACCCTGCTCGGCCCTGGCCAACCTCCATGCCGTACTGGAAAGAAGGTATCAACGTAGTGGACAGCTCCGTCGCCGGCCTCGGCGGCTGTCCGGCTCACTCCATGTGCCACCCATGGCTGACCACCACGGACTGCCCGGTCAGGGCGTTGCTCGGGAAGCCGGCGAACAGCACCGCCATCTCGGCCACGTCCTCGGTGGTGGTGAACTCCGTGTCCACGGTCTCCTTGAGCATCACCTCGGAGATCACGCGATCCTCGCTGATGCCCATGTCCCGGGCCTGCTCGGGGATCTGCTTCTCCACCAGCGGCGTGCGAACGAACCCGGGCAGATTACGTTGGCGCGCACCCCTTGTTGGGCGCCCTCCTTGGCCACGGTGCGCGCCAGCCCGAGCAGGGCGTGCTTGGCCGAGACGTAGGGCGCTTTGAGAGGCGAGGCTTCCTTGGAGTGGACCGAGCCCATGTAGATGATCGATCCGCCGCGGTCACCGCGGTACATGTGCCGCAGGCACGCGCGGGTCTCCGGGTTCGGATGTCCTCGCCCGGCGCCTCGAATAGCCGAACTCCTTCGCTGGCGTCGTCCCTCCGAGAAGACTGCCACGGGGCAGCCTCCAGCACGTCACGGGCCTGCCGGTAGCCGCGATCCCAGCGCTCCCGGCTGCTGAGCGACTCGAAGTCTGCATCCTTCAGGGCTGGTTCCCAGGTCTGGGTAGCGGGCCCCACGCGCACGATGTCCATCCGGGTGTGACAGCCGAGATCGGCCAGCGCCTTCAGTCCCGCCTGGTTGCGGGTCTCCTCCGGTAGCGCCTCGTATAGGACACGAACCGCGTGCCTGAGGTGGTGGCGCTCCCGGAACGCCTCGATTTCCTTGCGGAACCGGCTCGAATAGCGAATCTCCCTCTCGCGGGCGTACACGTCCAGCAAGGATGTGGGCTCGCGGCCGCTCTCATTCCGGAGGTTGACGATAAAACAGAGCGTGTGCTCGCGGGGCCAGTGGTCCAGCACCACCTCCAGTGGTGTATTGGAGTTGATGCCTCCGTCCCAGTAGAGCTCGCCGTCGATCCGCACCGGCGGCAGGCTTGGCGGCAAAGCGCAGCTGGCCAGGATGTGCTCGCTACGACCGGACACTGGATTACCCAGACTATTGGGCGGCCCAATCGGTCGAAGGTGGGGGTGGCGCTGGCGGCGAAGTGACAAGCCACCAAAACGAAAAAGCCCCGAGCCAGATAGACTGGCTCAGGGCTTGGTGATTTGACGCTCAGTTGTCTTCGTTGGGAATTTAACGCCCTAATCAGCCGACGCTTTAACGGTTGGTTGGATTTTATTGTTAGGCATATTTTCTACAAATGTTGCTCGAACTCTTTTTGAAACGAGCATGTAAGGAACCCAAATGACAGCAACAATGAGCGACCGCACAAACTCTTTAGTGGTATCCGGATCGAACATTGGCATGCCAGGAAATATTTTAGTTACAAGCCAAGCGTCAAGAGGGACAAATATCAAAGATGCCGTCACAATGCCTATATATATCCTTGGGAAAAGATAGTGCTTAGAAAAAAACAAATATATTAAATAAATAGAGATAGACAATATTATTATATTAAATGCAATTTCGCCTACCAGCAAATAACTAAAATATGGATTATAGACTGCAGAACCCGAGGTCGTTAAAGCCTCCCATATTCCATCTTCGAAGATTGGTTTGTAGGTTGGGATAAGGGTAACAAGCAACCTAATGGGGTTTATTACAACTCCTAGCCCGACCAAAATCAGCCACCCGCCCAGCCCTTTAAGTGCATTATTATCTGCCATTTTCAATTTCCCTATTGGTGTACCTAACGAGGCTGTAGAAAACCCCTATTTCTAGAGTCTCCCACACCCTTTCTTTCGACTCATTTCACCGCCCTGCCGACCGATTCCATATTGGGCGTTTGGCGCCACCAGTCATTGGTGATGAACGCTGGCTATTTTCGGTTCTTTCGGCGTTGCCAATTGCAGCCTGTTGGCCGCCAAGCTGACAACCTTTCGTAATTCGTCAACTTTTCAATATTACAAACCAGATAGTATAGCTTCCATTGGCTCTGCACTTTCCGCTTACCTCTGAGGCTGATGCGGCTTAAGTCCTTGTTGGCCAGCAAAGGATAACCCCTATAGCTCAGTTGATCATCCGAGACCTTACACCTGTTCCTGAAAGTCGACTTCGAAGGGCCCGACTTCATCTTTCATGCAGCTCTACACCGAAGAACTTGCCAAGATAGACAGTTCTTCCGTGTGCCTACGGCACACTTGCTAAAGCCTCAACGCTGGAGTTAAGCCGCGCACGTAGTGCCGTCGTCTTGAACGACTTGCTATGGCGAACCTAAGTTTCTAATGGTTTGAGAAAAGAACCAATAGCAAGCCGATAGCTCCTGGCAGCGCCTGCACAAATAGAATTTTTCGGCTTGCTGTCATTGCACCGTAGATGCCAGCTACAACAACACACGTCAGGAAATATACCTTAAAGTCATATCCTGCCGCCCCTTGAATAAAGCCAACCAAAAGACCGACTGCAATAAAACCGTTATAAAGCCCTTGATTTGACGCCAAAACCTTTGTAGCTTCCGCTTTCTCTTTGGACTGTCCAAAGACTTTAAGGCCTATCGGCTTATCCCAAAGGAACATTTCCAGTATCAGGAAATACCCATGAAGCAAGGCTACCAATAAAACTACTAAATCAGTAATCATTGTCATTTTCACCTACCTAGCAGCCCTGTTCCGCTTACCCATGATGACAATCGGCTGGTGGGACTCGGCAGTTTCATCAATCAAGCGATAGAGATTGCTGCGCGCTTCAGTTGCAGTAATTCCGGTCATGATGCACCGCCGGTGTTACATTTCGTATCAGTGTACGCCTTTAGGTACGTACGCTAATACGAACACCCTGTATAACGTTCAAGGTCACCGGTGCGAAACCGCGCCGGCGTTTTCGCACCGGTGCACCCTCTTGTTATTGCGCCGGTCCTAATTTTGCGTGAATCTCTTATGCGAGCCCCTTGCGCTTCCGCGGGACGCCCGCTTCGAAGATGCAACCTCAGCCACGTTGCGCCGCCTCGATTTCCGCGATGTCGATCTTTTTCATCTGCATCATCGCATCGAACGCGCGCTTGGCAGCAGCGCGGTCGGGATCGGTGAACGCTTTCGTCAGGGCGATCGGCGTAATCTGCCAGGACAATCCCCATTTATCCTTGCACCAGCCGCACGCGCTCTCCTGGCCGCCGTTGCCGACTATCGCGTTCCAGTAGCGATCCGTTTCGGCTTGGTCAGCCGTTGCGACCTGAAACGAGAACGCTTCGCTGTGCTTGAACGCAGGTCCGCCGTTGAGCCCGAGGCACGGAATGCCCATTACGGTAAACTCGACGGTCAGCACGTCCCCTTCCGTCCCCGATGGAAAGTCTCCCGGTGCGCGGTGCACTGCGCCAACGGATGAATCGGGAAAGGTCTTTGCGTAAAATCGCGCCGCGTCCTCAGCGTCGCCATCGTACCAAAGGCAAATCGTGTTCTTTGCTGGTGTCGTCATGTCACTTCTCCCTCGTTATGAGTCGCCCGAAGCAGGCAGCCCACAGCTCCGAAAGACTACGCTTTGTCTGAAAACTGCCTGCGCTCGATCATACGGCGTTAAAAATCAGCTCAAAGTACTCATTTACACCCCGTAAACTCCGTCTTTTCGCTGATTTTTGCCTTGTCTGATCATCGCTCGACGACTTTTCAGACAAAGCTTAGGGCCAGGTAGCGCCGCCGTGGTTGTGAGTCCCATCCAAGGCGAATGCCACCGCTTTTCGCCCCCGGCTGCTAGCCCTCTCGCTGCATCTTCTCACGCCGTGCGACTTCCGCCGGCGTGGGAGGGTCCATGGCAAAGTCGCCGGTTTTCACCGCGCCATCGCGCACATAATGCGCGATCACAATACCGTTGGGCGACACTCGATTGGCGGCGAGTTTGAATGCCGCTGCCTTCGCGCCATCGTCAAACAGCTTCTTGCCTCTCCCAAGCACGACCGGGAATATGAATAGATTGATCTCGTCGACGAGATCGCTCGCAAAGAGCGTTCGGATCAGGTCGGTGCTGCCTTGTGTGACTAGTGCTGGTCCGTCTTCCTGCTTCAGCCTGGCGACATCGGACGCCGCGTCACGGAGGGCCACCGAGTCCTTCCAGGTCAGTTCCAGCCCCTTTCGGGTCGCAACGTATTTTTTGATCGCGTTGAAGGTTTTAGCGATGGAATCATCAGGCCCGTCCTCGGCATACGGCCAGTGCGCGGCGAAGATCTCGTACGTCTTCCGTCCGAGCAGCAGGTCGAACGGCTGACTGAACATCTTGCCGATCTCTTCGCCGAACACCTCGTCCGCCAGCGGCGCGACCCAGCCGCCGTAGCTGAATCCGCCGGTCGGGTCTTCTCGCGGCCCGCCAGGCGCCTGCATGACGCCATCCAATGAAACCATAGCGCCGACAATCACTTTTCGCATGAGCTCATCCTCCTGGTTTGCTTTCTAGCATCCAGTAGTCGAACGAGACACCGCGTAATCGACAGCCCGGTGCGTTCTGGATGTGAGTAGCGCCCAACGCAAAGCTAAGCCGCTGGGCGGAGCGAAGCGTAGCCCAGTTGGCTTGAGTGACGTGTTAGACCACCAAACGAGAAATTTTGTAGCTTTCTCCATTCTTAGCTATTACTCGGATTGACGATAAAGTTGCCAAAGTAAGTAGCTCGTCCAATGGAATCCTATCGGATGAAAGATTAACGGTACGCTGCGGAAGGTCGCTTGTGTCGATGGGTTGACGCTTGTGAGGTTCAGAAATGATTTCTTTGTTTGAAATGTCTACGCGTCCAGCCATAAGCAATCGCATGTCCTGAATCAGATAGGCAGCGAGCTGATCGTCAGAAATATCTGCACCAGGAATGTCGAGACGGAAGTCGTGCGCAGAAAGGCTACCGCCATTTGTAAAATGAACTGTAAAGTCAAATTTCACGCGATAATCTGTCATGCTAACTCCGATGGTTAACGCTCCGGTTCACCGGCGTCGCTTCGCACCGCATCGCGGCTACAGCCGCTCCTACAATTCGGCTTCAACCTGAGGTGAAGCTTTCAGCACGCTACCGCCCTACCCGGCAAAATGAATGATGAGTGCATCATCCCTGATGCGGCAGTCCCTGCGTACCTTGGGCTTACCTAAGCCATCTTTGCGGCTTTTCCCTACCGTAATCAACCGTAACGTTGAGGGCAACGCCAACCAAAGCATAAGGCGAATTGCCGTTGCCTACAGAGGGAGTGGAAGAAGGCGCATTGATACGCCAAAACGCAGCGCCCCGAGCCAGTGAACTGACCCGGGGCATTTTCATGGTGGGAAGTGGCTTGTATGCGCCTACACCGCCACGCCTGCCCTAGCGGCACGTGCGGCGTGCAGCTTCTTGTAGCTTTCGATCAGACGCTGGTGCTTCTCCAGGCCTTCCAGCGCCATACCGGTGGGGGTCAGGCCGTGGAAGCGGACCTCGCCAGTCACCGAGCCGACCACTGCCTCCATGGTTTCTTCGCCGAACATGCGCCGGAGGTTGTAGAGGTAGTCGTCAAGCTCCAACTCGTCGTCAAGAATGATCTCCAGCACCGCGTTCATCGCACGGTAGAAGAGCCCGCGCTCCACGGTGTTGTCGTTGTACTGCAGGAACATATCGACCCGCTCGAGGGCTTCTTCATGCTGTTGCAGGGCGAGGTTGATCAACAGCTTCAGCTCGAGGATGGTCAGCTGCCCCCACACGGTGTTCTCGTCGAACTCGATACCGATCAGGGTGATGATATCCATGTGGTCGTCGAGCTGGCTCTCTTCCAGGCGCTCCAGCAGGTCGACCAGTTGATCGTCACTCAAGTCGTGCAGGTGGAGAATGTCCTCCCGGAAGGCCAGGGCCATGTTGGTGTTGTCCCAGATCAGATCTTCCACCGGGTACACCTCGGAGTAGCCCGGCACCAGGATACGGCAGACCGGCGCCCCCAGATCCTCGTGCACGGCCATGTACACTTCCTTGCCCATGTCTTCCAGAATGCCGAACAGGGACGCCGCTTCTTCCTCGTTGGTGCCCGAGAAATCCCAGTCGCAGAAGCCGTAGTCGTGCTTGGCACTGAAGAAGCGCCACGAGACCAGCCCTGAGGAGTCGATGAAGTGCTCGACGAAGTTGTTCGGCTCGGAGATGGCTTGCGAGTTGAAGGTCGGCGGCAGGAAGTCGTTCAGGCCTTCCAGGCTGCGGCCCTGCAGCAGCTCGGTGAGGCTGCGTTCCAGCGCCACCTCGAAGCTCGGGTGCGCGCCGAAGGAGGCGAACACACCGCCTGTCCGCGGGTTCATCAGGGTCACGCACATCACCGGGAACCGCCCACCCAGGGAGGCGTCCTTGACCAGTACCGGGAAGCCTTGCGCTTCCAACGCCTGGATGCCTTCGAAAATGTCGGGGTAGCGCTGCAGCACCTCCATGGGCACATCCGGCAGCGCAATCTCCTGCTCGAGGATCTCCTTCTTCACCGCCCGCTCGAAGATCTCCGACAGGCACTGCACCTGCGCCTCCTGCAGGGTGTTGCCGGCGCTCATGCCATTGCTGAGGTAGAGGTTCTCGATCAGGTTCGAGGGGAAGTAGACCACCTCTGCATCCGATTGGCGCACGTAGGGCAAGGCGACGATGCCCCGCTCCGCCTTGCCGGAGTTGGTATCGATCAGGTGTGAGCCGCACAGCTCGCCATCCGGGTCGAAGATCTCCAGGCAGTAGTCGTCCAGGATGCCATCGGGCAGCTCGTCGTTCGGCCCCGGCTGGAACCACTCCTCGTCCGGATAGTGAACGAATTTGCTGTTGGCGATCTCTTCGCCGAAGAACTGGTCGTTATAGAAGAAGTTGCAGCTCAGGCGCTCGATGAACTCGCCCAGTGCGGAACACAGCGCGCTCTCCTTGGTGGCGCCCTTGCCGTTGGTGAAGCACATGGGTGAGGCGGCATCGCGAATGTGCAGCGACCACACATGGGGCACGATGTTGCGCCAGGAGGCGATCTCGATCTTCATGCCCAGATCCGCCAGGATGCCCGTCATGTTGGCGATGGTCTGCTCCAGCGGCAGGTCCTTGCCCTCGATCCAGGTGCTGGCTTCCCCTTCCGGCTGGACCATCAACAGGGCCTGCGCATCCTCGTCCAGGTTCTCCACCGTCTCGATCTGGAACTCCGGCCCGGTCTGCACCACCTTCTTTACCGTGCAACGCTCGATCGAGCGCAGGATGCCTTCGCGGTCCTTGGGCGAGATGTCTTCCGGCAACTCGACCTGGATCTTGAAGATCTGGTTATAGCGATTCTCCGGATCGACGATGTTGTTCTGCGACAGGCGAATGTTCTCAGTGGGAATGTTCCGTGCCAGGCAGTAAACACGAACGAAGTAGGCCGCACACAGCGCTGAGGACGCCAGGAAGTAATCGAAGGGACTTGGCGCCGAACCGTCGCCTTTGTAGCGAATGGGCTGATCGGTGGTGACGGTGAAATCGTCAAACTTGGCTTCAAGCCTGAGATTTTCGAGAAAATTGACTTTGATTTCCATGACTGGCTACCGGTGGGAAAGTGTCGCAGGCGCAGGCTGAGGCGCGCAGTCTACCACACAGGCCTACCCTTTTCGGCAACCGGCAGCGCGACACGGGTGTCATTCTGTTTGGGACTGTAACGGCGTGGTGGGCTATCCGCTGCAACCTGCTACGCCATGTGTCGGCCGACCAGCAATCCGCTGGGGAATCAACGAGGTGATGACCGCTCACTAGTCCACATAGGAAATGCCCTCTGCCTCGAGGAACTCCGCCGCGAACGCTTTCAGTTCCCGCTCGCGATACGCATACCAGGCCTTGTCGATGCCCTTGATGTGAATCAACTCCTTGAAGCGTCGAAATGCCCCTCGCCCGCGGATGGCATCAAGCAACTCCTCCTGAAGCTCGGAATCATCCAGCTCCAGGCAAAACCGCTCCATGACCCGATACTCATGAAAATCGAACTTATCCGGTAGCTGAACGAAAGCCTCGGAACCAAGCACCTCCCTCACCTTGGGCAGTATCTCCTGCTGCCACTCCGGCACGAGGCTATCATCGATATCCTCCGCCTCGGCAAGTTGCGCCTCTTCATCGGTGAAGCTTACCAGCTCCCCGGTATCCCGGTTGATATAGGCCTGCCACTCATCGCTGAGTGGCTCTATCACCTCGACGACATCTTTCAATAAAACTGGAAGCGGCATCCCCTCCTCCCTCTGCTGTGCGGGGTTCCGGATGATCGACTGAGCTATAGAAGTTAGCCCTGAGCCTTCTAGCTCACCCAGAATGTGTGGTCGAAATGGGGCTACTTCAGATCGCGCCCGTTGTAAGGCTTGATATCGAGGCCCTCGATCTGCACGCCCTCAAGGCAACGGACGTTCACACTGTAACCTTCTGGTGCCAAACGAGGACGACGAAGCGGAGCCACGCCACAGGTGCGACAGAAATAGTGTCGCGCCTCGCCGCTACCCCATATGTAGGTTGCGAGGCTATCGGACTGAGCATGAAACTTCACCTGCTCCTTGTCCACGATCCAGTGCAGGTAGCCGGTCATGCGGCAGATTGAGCAGTCGCAGTCGATCACCTCACCGATTTCGCCCTCGACTTCGATGCGAAGATCACCACAATGACACGAACCTTTGAAAAGCATCTTGGAGTTCCTTATAAGGACACATTGTTAAAGTAGTCGCTGCCAAAGTCTTCTAGGCAAGGAGGTCAAAAACCACCCGGCGTGCCGAAGCATGAACAGGCTTAACTTTCCGGCGACGCTTCGCGCCACATCGCGGCTGAAGCCGCTCCTACAACTCCGTTTCTGCCTGAGCGGCCGTTTTCGTATGACGCTTGCGGCACGCTACCGCCCCTACCCTGCATGACGCGATGGCACCACGGCCATCTTCCCGCGGCAGTCCCTATGTACCCTGTTCTTGTCTTATCAGTTATCGGCCATCTCAGCGGCTTTATCTCACTAGCCTAAGCATGAGGATGTGTAATAGCAAAGTGTGAGAGGGGATACGCTCGGTTGCCATCCTCCGAACGACTGATGACGGCTATGGGGCTGGGTTAACGGCACTATCGAATGCAGCACGTCTTCGCGCTTGCTGAGCTTTGAGTAGAGGACGATGGCAGGCTCAACGCCCTGGATCAACTGCAGCGCCTCATCAGTCCTTGGAAGATGCAGCGAATGCCTCTCGAAGCAACCCGTTCAGCAGCAGCGTGAAGCCGAGACACCACGCGACGAAGGCGGCGACATGCCCATACTCCCAGCGACTACGCAATTGAGCGTATGCCTGAACCGCATCAGCCGAACCGGTTTGCAGCGCATCTGCCCAGGCGGCGTTCACCGGTTGTACGAGCAGGAACCAGAGAACCAGGGAAAGGCCGAGGCAGACCGATCCTGCCAGCGTTGACCGGAAGGCGACATGATGGCGCAGCAGCCAAGTGAGCATGGCGGCGGCAACGAAGGCGATGACCTGAATTGGGCCGCCGGCAAGGCCGAAGTACAAGTACAGGGTAGAGGTGACCTGCATGTAGAACTCAGGTTCGTACTGCATTCGAACCGGTAGTTCAAGCACATGGGCACCCCCCATGACGAGACCGAGCGCCGCGATAAGTAGCGTCACTAACCACCACATTCGAAGCAAGACTGCCTCCTCCTGATGATGTGTCGCAGCATCTATTCGTAAGTGGCTGAGCTTATTGCCAGAGCCCCTACCTTCTTGATGAACTGAGGATATAGCGCCCAACAAGATGGTAGAAAACCCAACGTCCAACTGAACCTGGGTAACTCTAGTCGACTGAACGGGGCACCTCAATTTCGTTCAATACTGCGATCAACCGTCATTGCAGACTTCGGCCATTGCCACCCAGGAGAGTGACGATGAGCCTGTCCATGATTCTGCCAATGTCGACGTTTGCCCTTGCGGCCTCGATCTCACCGGGGCCCGTGAACTTGGTGTGCTTGAGCAGCGGTAGCCGCTACCCCCTTTCCAGGGGACTGGTCTTCGTCACCGGCGCCACCCTGGGGTTTATCGCCCTGTTCATTGCCGTGGGGCTGGGGCTCTACTCGATGCTGACGGTCGTGCCGGGGCTGCAGGAAGCGCTGCGCTGGGCCGGGGTCGCCTTCCTGCTCTACCTAAGCTTTCGCTTGGCCCGGGATGATGGTCGCCTGCCTGAGGGAGACAACCATGAGGCGCCAGGCTTCATGACCGGTGCCCTGATGCAGTGGCTCAATCCCAAGGCCTGGTTGGCCTCGGCCTCGGGCATCGGGGCTTATACCAGCGGTAACGACCTACAACAGGTCATCACCTTTGCCTTGCTCTATTTACCCATCTGCTGGCTGTCGCTGGGAAGCTGGGTTTACGCTGGTGCCTTTCTGCGCCGCTACGTCCACCGTCCCGCGGTACTGATCACGACCAACCGAACCCTGGCGGTATTACTCGCCGCCAGTTGTGTCTACTTGCTGATTGAGTAAGGACTGCCGGTACTGGTTCGGAGTGGCTGCCACCAGGCGCTTGAAGGTGCGCTGGAAATGCGGCTGATCGCTGAAGCCGGCATTCAGCGCCGCCTCGGCAATGGGCGTACCACGTTTCAGTTCGCTCTGCCCCAATTGGATCCGGCGATTGATCAGATACGCATGGGGCGTGAGCCCGAAGTGTTGCTTGAAGGCACGGATGAGGTGGCCAGGGCTGTAGCCTGAGCGATCACATAGCTCATCCAGGGAAATCTCTTCCGCCGCGTGATCGTCGAGGTAGACGGCCAGTTCCCGCAGCCTAGCCGGGGCCTTTGGAATGGGTTGGACCGGCTGACCGGCCAGCTCGTGCATCAGGGCAGAGAGGTACTCAACCACTTCCGTCTGCTTGTCCAGCAGGTCTCGCTGCGGGTCCAGCAGGCAAGCGGCCATCCGGCAATAACCTTCATACCAGGCAGGGTCAGCGATGACGGCGGTAGGAATATCCTGCCAGCGCGGCGCCTCGAGCAGTCCCGCCGCGTAGCGTAGGCGCGTCAACCAGTCGGCATCGACATACAGCATCAGGTAGGCCCAGGGCCGGTCGTCGATGGGATTGCAGGCGTGCACCCAATCCGGGTTCACCAGTACCAGGTTCCCGACACTGATGTGGTACTGGTCATGACGGTAGCGAAAGGTGCTCTCGCCCGCGGTGATGGCGCCCAAGGACCAATGGGTATGGCTGTGCGGTGCATAGCAGACCTTACGGCCGTCATCGACCTTGCGCAGCTCCACATGGGGCATACGCGAATCACGCCAGAACAGAGGGTTGTTTGGGTTTGTCATGGTCTGATTATAGCTGAGCGGCCAGTCAATCACCCGAGAGCCGACAGCCCACTCGTAAGATACTTCGCCCATTGGCTTAGGGCTGCAAGCAGTGTAAGGATCGACCAAAAGAAATATATTTTGGTTCTGGATCGCATATTTCTCATGGACTGCCAGAACGAAGCAATTGCAATAGTCACTAGAGGAAAAAAGTGTGAATGCCCAATTACAGAGCCTATTGCCGTAGCAATATTTCCCGATTGGACGAACGCTAAAGAAAACGATGCAAGGCTACTTAATGTGACCAAAATTATTGTGGCTATCAAAAATACAACAAACCCGACAGATAATTTATTTTTCCTTTTTTCAACATCTCGATCACGAGCACCCACTTCCGGGTCATACATGTTTTCAGAATCATTCATTGTTTTTTCCTGTTGCTAACGTCAATGTTAAGCGACTCCCTTGGAGCTGCTACAGTCGCTCCGCCAATTCTACTTCAGCCTTGATCGATACTTTATATAACGCTTTCGGCACGCTGCCGCCCCTACCCTGCATGACGCGATAGCAATAGCGATCACGCCTTCTTCCTGCGGCAGTCCCTTCGTACCCTTGTCCTTTCGTTCTTACTACTGGCCGTCTCAGCAGCCTTCACTTCCCCAATAGAGCATGAGGAATGCCTAATAGTAAAGTGTGAGCCAGGATACGCCTGGTTGCCATCCTCCGAATGATTGGCGGTGACTATCGGGATGGGTTAACGGCGATATTGAAATGCAGTACGTCGCCGCGACGACCAGGTCGTCGGTGGAGGGCTTGTAGAATACGGGTTTGGCTAGACTGACAGGATCGAAAAAGGGGCCGCTGTAAGCGGCCCCGCTTGCTTGATGTTATGCCGATTATTCCAACACAGGGCGTGCGTTGACCGCTTGCACGGGGCGATTGTTGGGATGATGCATCACATGCAGGAATTGCTCGATTTGTTCCTTGGATGCTGTAATCGGCTGCTTCATCACCAACCAACGCACGCCCTCGGAGCAAGGCGGTGTCGTCAATGAACCATTAAAGCGGTAGTAGTCACGATCCGAAGGCAGGATGTCCAGCGGGGAAATATCTGACGACAGAGCTAGCGTTTCACCCTCTTCCGGCATTTGCGCCCACGCTCTTGCAAGCGCTTCGTTGGCTTCTCCTTCAGTCACCATCACCGCTACAACTGCCAGATTGCCATCCTTGTCGGCATGTACGAGATGCCCTTCCATAGGATATGACTCGCCGTGTATAAGATTTTCACTCGGCACGTGGAAGTGGAATTGCTTTAGTTCGAACTCAATGCCATCGACGGTGATGGTGTCATCGGGAAGCACATTGATTTGAACGGTATGACCGTTATTGAGAATTTCCGAGCTTTTCGCTTCGTAGTCAAAAGCAATGGGCTCCAGCTCGGCGTCAATGAACCCTGTCAGGTTGATGGGTGACTGATTGCTCCCGGCGCATGAGCTGTACTCCGGGCTAAGCTTTATCCAATTCTCAGGCCCGGTATCGCCACTATAGCCCCAAGCGGCGCCATCACTGGCAAAGGCGGTGCTTGAAAGCAACGACATGGCAACGGCAATCACTGTTTTTTTCATGGTTCTCCTCTTGGAGGTCTTGTCGATGGAATCGTCAAGATAGGCCGATGGGCGTCAAGAAAACGTTAAGGCGCGTTAAGAGGATTGGGCCACAGCAGGAAAAGTCAGGACGAAGCGGGTTCCCCCGCCTTCCGGAATCTCCAGGCGCACGTCCCAGCCGATATGATCGACCACGCGTTTCACGATCGACAGGCCCAGGCCCATCCCTTCATGCTCCGGCCGATCGTCACCGTGGACGAATCGCTCGAACAGCCGCTCGCGCACTCTCCGGGGAATGCCCGTGCCGGTATCTTCGACCACCAGCCGGCCAGCGGTAAGTTGAACGAGAATCCTGCCCTGGTCGGTATGCTGGCAGGCATTACGCAGCAAGTTGCCGATCATGATCCCGGCCAGTTCGGGGCGCACGTCGGCCAATACCTGGCCAGTCCAGTCCAACTTGCATTGGACCGACTTTCCGTACAGCAGGGGACGGCAGCGTTCCATTTCCGACTCGATGATGGTGTTGAGGACGATGCGCGGCGAATCCAGAGATTCCGGGGTACGCGAGAGCAGGAGCAGCGCGCTGACCCGTTGCGCGGTTTCGTCAGCCACGCGCCGGATGCGTTCCGCAGTCGCATATTGCGCCGGATGGTCCGACAGTTGCGCGGCCAGCACTTCCGCCGCGCCTAGCATGATGGTCAACGGTGTGCGCAATTCATGGCTGACATCGCCGGTGAACAGCCGCTCGCGCTGCAGGAACTGCTGCAACTTGTCGGTGCGCTTGGCGAAGGCGCGCGCCAAGGAGCCAATTTCATCCTGCGCGGAAAGGGAAGGCAGCCCAGTCGGACCTGCGTTACGCTCGACCGCCTCGGCAAGGGCGGCTACCGGTGCGATCACGCGCCGGGCACTCAACACGCCGAGCACGGCGGCGAGCAGGACACTGACGGCAAAGCCGGCCGCCAGAGCCAGAAGGATGACCAGTTCCGTATGCTCGAGTTCGTCTACCTCCTGCACCACGGCGTAACGACTGGTGCCATGATCTCGTAGCAGTGCATGAACCTGCCGGTCGTCGACTGTCAGTTCGTGAAAACCGGCGGACAATTGCCGCAACTCGACTGGAATGTCGGCGTCGATCAGGAAGCTCATTTCCGGTGACGCACCCGGCGTATGGCCCCGTTCATGGGAGTCGATCAGCCCGTTCGCCACCTTGGCGAGTCGTGCACCAATGACCTGTTCCTCAATGACCTTTACGGAGACATAGGAAACCAAGCTAAAGGCGCCGGCCACTGCGACCGTCAGCAGGATATAGGTGAGCGCGATGCGCTTTGTGAGCGAAAGTCTAGGCTTCATCGGGCGCCGTCAGTCGGTAGCCGGTGCCCGGCAAGGTCAGCAACATCGGGTACGGGAACGGTTTGTCGAGCACCTGGCGCAGGGTATGGATATGGGTGCGCAAGGCATCGCTATCCGGCGGGTTGTCGCCCCACACCTCGCGCTCGATCGCTTCGCGCGTCATTATCTTCGGCGCAGCACGCATCAACGCGGCAAGAATCTTGTAACCCGTCGGCGTCAAATCGAGCGTCTGTCCGGCGCGTGTAGCATGATGGGTGCTCGCGTCCAGTCGAAGGTCGCCGAAGGCCAGGACCGATTGCACATGCTCGTTGCGCGCACGGCGTACCAGCGCCTTCAGGCGCGCATCCAATTCGGGGAGGGAATAGGGCTTGACCAGGTAGTCGTCGGCGCCGACCTCGAACCCGGTCAACTTGTCGTGCACCGTGTCACGCGCGGTCAGCATCAGGATCGGCGTCGCCAGCCGGTACTCCTGACGGAGCGTCCGACACACCTCCACGCCATCCATGCCCGGCAGCGACAGATCGAGGACAATCGCATCATGGCAGGAGCCCGTTGCGCAGGAGACACCTGCATTGCCATTACGCGCCACGTCCAACGTATAGCCAAGGGGTTCCAGATATCCGTACAGATTCGCAATGATATCCGGATTGTCCTCAATAATCAGAACATGCATGGGTTGCCCGTCTAACTTCCTAAGCGGTATGCGGCATCACCGATCCTACCTACAGCCCTACCCTGCACGACGCGATGGCCCCTGCCATCTGCCTGCCGTAGTCCGTTCGTACCATGCGCTAGTTACCCACGGCCGTCTCAGCGACCTCGGTGGTCAAGAGTAAGCGGCTGAAACGTTGGATGCAAAGCAGCGATTGGTCGTAACCTAGGAAAATCCCTTGTCGTAGATCACGGGCATCCGTCCCTTCCATCTGCTCCATGTTTCGTCATCCGTGATCAGATTAGCCATGAAGTGCGCAACATTGATTCGGCTGGTCTTGCCCGCATTGAAAATAGCGCTGCGGATAGGCGATGGATGTACGTCATACTCAGTCACCTCGCCTTCATTGACCAGGGTGTCCGGCCTAACAACAACCCATTCAATTGCGCTATCGTTCTGGCCGACGCTGGTTCGCAGATAATCCGTGGCCTTCTCGTTGTCCGTGTGTGGAGGTAGTAACAGGCGAATCAACCCGACCACACTCCGGTGGCCCAATGAAACGGGTTCATTGAGATCGCGGTTACTGTTGCCGGCGGTATTCATCAGCACGAATCTAACGGGACCCGGAGGTCGATTAGCCCGGACAGCCTCGCACAGACGACGAACGGCATCTGTCACTAGCTTCCTCGGGGATCCATACATCCCCTTGAAGGTCAGATTGTGCCCCAGACACGATGCAACCGCCGTGCATCCGTTCACGTGCTGCGTCATCTCGTCATCACTGAGGTCGAGGAGGTTTGCATGAACGATGGACAGCAGATGGTGGCTTCTGAGGGCATCCGGTAATTTTCCACGCGACCGAACGATCGCCCTCACCTTATGACCGCGACTGAGCAACTCTTCCACGAGCAGTCGCCCGGTTGCCCCGCTGGCGCCAACTACCAGAACCGTCAACGTTTTGTCTCTTTCAAGGGATGCCAACATCGCCAACAAGCGCAGCTTTGTAGTGGAGGCGAAGCCGCAACGGAAAATCCGTCGCCGTGCCTGCGATTGTTACACCTTGACTGAATACTTGAGGTCACGCGCCTCATCTCCGGTCATGCCTCGGAAGCCCCAGCAGTGGGCGGGTTGCTCCTTGATGGTCACTTCGACGTCCACAGGTGAAATACCAATCTCCGACTCAATCTTACTGAATAGCTCCTTTATCAGAGCCTTTTGAGTGTCTGGAGAACGCCCCTGCATCATGTTGATCTCAATGACAGTGTAGGCGGGAGTTCTGCCACCTGGATAGTAAAAGTCCTCGGCCTCCATGGGCACGAAACGATGAGCCCGCTTGTCTTCCGGCATGCCCAGTATTGATTGCATGCAGCCATGGATGACGTCGGAAAGCTGTGCCTTGACCGGATTCAGATATTCCTTGATTCCATAAATAATAATCACAATGCCTCCAGCAATGTGTAACGACGTGGCTTGGAGCTCATGGCTCCACTAAACTTTCTTGACTTTTAATTCAATCGATTAGTGTGGGGCCGCTTCCCCGTAATCATGGCCGGCATCTTCACCCCATAGAGGCTAGCGATGCCGCCCCACCGAAGAGGGGAAGTCCACAGTCCGTCTGCAGCACTTGGTTATGCATTAGATCCCTCCATCGTCGCTGAGAACACTTGTTGCGGATCGCAGTCTCCCCATTATCAGCCCAAATGCTTTACCAGTCCTATCAACGTATCCGAGAACAGAGGACTTTGGCGTTTCACCAACAGGAGCGTAGGCGTCAAAATAGCTTTCCACATTTGAAAACTCGATACTGAGAGTCTCGCTGGCCCATTCAACAGTTTCAAGTGGAATCAAGCTTCCATGGGCGATGTTTAGCTTAATTATCTCAGCCGCAGCACTTTGGATTCGATCAAGCGAATGTTGAGCACTTTGTAATTCTGCCTGATGGGAGTCACTTGAATCTTTATACCAATCAATAGCTTCAGCCAACTCAGGATGCCTGTCTTGAGCGCTCTGGTAAGACAAATAGCTTTTCACTGTAAGCATTTTGCTTTGAAGCTCGTTCATGCTTTTTACAACTGGTATGAAATGTTCACTAGCCTCAGAAAGCACTTCTATCTCCAAGCTGGCTTTGCGGTAACTCTCATCACTCTGAGAAGCTGAGTACTGGCTATAGCCGCTCAACAGAATAATTCCAATCATTGCGCCATAGTGCAGACCAACCAAGGTTAATGGCTTCTCATACTCGGAGCTTTTACGAGTCGCAATTTGGGTACAAACACCCACAACTCCTAAGAACATGATGAAGAAATTTAACATATCACTCTCTATATGGTTACTATGAGTGCCAACAGAAATCAGACGGAACGCTATGATATTGCAGGAACACGCCAGCATGTTCAACAATGTTATTCAACGTACCGTTCTTAACCTAACCCATTGATATTCTGACCCTTAAAAACAGCTCGGCCATCTAGCCAGAATTCGTGTGCTGGAGCGTTTTGCAGAAGCCCAACACATCTTTTATGAGGGTAGCCATATAGACAAACCACCCAACCGGATGGAGCGGATCAGAGCCACACTGAGAGTGAGAGACAGATGCCGGCAACAGCATCGCCGATATCCAAAGCCGTCCAGGCAAAGAAATCAATATACCAGCCGACGCACCGAGGCCTGAAGTGGCCTAACCTCCCCGGCGACGCTTCGCGCCGCATCGCGGCTACAGCCGCTCCTTGTATGTTGACACCATATGAGTTGCTAGAGTTAGGCACCCGTTACCGGGGAGGCCGTCCGCTCCTGGAAGCAGCATCGTCTGACTTCGTCTGTA
>NZ_JBHRUG010000008.1:0-1026 GCF_042646605.1 Litchfieldella rifensis
GGCAGATTCCGAGGATGTCAAGGGTAGGTAAGGTTCTTCGCGTTGCATCGAATTAAACCACATGCTCCACCGCTTGTGCGGGCCCCCGTCAATTCATTTGAGTTTTAACCTTGCGGCCGTACTCCCCAGGCGGTCGACTTATCGCGTTAACTGCGCCACTAAGAACTCGAGGCTCCCAACGGCTAGTCGACATCGTTTACGGCGTGGACTACCAGGGTATCTAATCCTGTTTGCTACCCACGCTTTCGCACCTCAGCGTCAGTGTCAGTCCAGAAGGCCGCCTTCGCCACTGGTATTCCTCCCGATCTCTACGCATTTCACCGCTACACCGGGAATTCTACCTTCCTCTCCTGCACTCTAGCCTGACAGTTCCGGATGCCGTTCCCAGGTTGAGCCCGGGGCTTTCACAACCGGCTTATCACGCCGCCTACGCGCGCTTTACGCCCAGTAATTCCGATTAACGCTCGCACCCTCCGTATTACCGCGGCTGCTGGCACGGAGTTAGCCGGTGCTTCTTCTGCGAGTGATGTCCTTCCTCGGGGGTATTGGCCCCGAGGCCTTCTTCCTCGCTGAAAGTGCTTTACAACCCGAAGGCCTTCTTCACACACGCGGCATGGCTGGATCAGGGTTGCCCCCATTGTCCAATATTCCCCACTGCTGCCTCCCGTAGGAGTCTGGGCCGTGTCTCAGTCCCAGTGTGGCTGATCATCCTCTCAGACCAGCTACGGATCGTCGCCTTGGTGAGCCGTTACCTCACCAACCAGCTAATCCGACATAGGCTCATCCGATAGCGCAAGGCCCGAAGGTCCCCTGCTTTCCCCCGTAGGGCGTAGGCGGTATTAGCCTGGGTTTCCCCAGGTTATCCCCCACTACCGGGCAGATTCCTATGCATTACTCACCCGTCCGCCGCTCGCCACCAGGGAGCAAGCTCCCCGTGCTGCCGCTCGACTTGCATGTGTTAGGCCTGCCGCCAGCGTTCAATCTGAGCCATGATCAAACTCTTCAGTTTAAAATCATACGGTTCTT
>NZ_JBHRUG010000009.1:0-182929 GCF_042646605.1 Litchfieldella rifensis
GGATCTGCTCGGGGGTGGCGCGCCCCTCGGCCATGTCGACCTGATAGGGGTGATGGATATGGTAGTAGTCGCCCTTGGCCATCAGCGCGGCGCGAAAGGCGTCGCGGTCGAGCGCCCGGCCCTCTGTCCCGTCGCTTGAGTGAGGTGGCGTCGTGAGTGGCGATTCGAGCGGTGGCATGGTGAAGGTCTCCCGGGGTAAGCGCCGCGACTGCCGCAACTGTCAGCGCACGGCGGGCCTGAAGATGTGACGGCAAAGGGGCGCCCGGGTTCACACGCTAAGGCGCATGCCGTCGTAGGCGACGTCGATTCCCCTGGTGTCGAGTTCGGCTCGCTGGGCTGACGTTTCGTCGAGAATCGGGTTGGTATTGTTGATATGGATAAGGATACGCCGGATCGAGCGGGGCAGCTCGTCCAGGGCGGCCAGCAGCCCCGCTGGGCCGGCCAGTGCCAGATGCCCCATGTCGGTGCCGGTCGCTTGCCCGACCCCCGCCCGCTGTAGCTCGTCGTCGTGCCACAGCGTGCCGTCCACCAGCACGCAATCGGCGCGCGCCAGCCAGGCGCGCAGCTCATCATCGAGCCTTCCCAGGCCTGGCGCATAGAATAGCGAACCGCCACCGACGGTGTCCTCTATATAGAGGCCGATATTATCCCCCGCGGTGGGTGAGCCGCGGCGTGGTGAATAAGGGGGCGCATTGCTATGCAGGGCAACGGCGGTAAAGTTCAGCGCCGGGCAGGCGGGAACCGAAAAGCGTGCCGTCAAGTGGTCCTCGTCGATCCCGATCGGCTGCCAGCGCAGCCCGCCTTGCCAGTGTGTCAACATGGGGAAGAGTGGGAAGCCGGTGCTCAGGTCCTGATGCACATTGGGCGTGCACCACACATCCAGTGGACAACCCTCGCGCAGCGACAGCAGGCCAGTGGCATGATCGATCTGACCGTCGATCAGCAGGACGCCCGTGATTCCTGTATCGCGGGGCCCGTGCCTGGGGTGGAGTTCGCGGTTGGCCGCGATCTGGGCACGGATGTCCGGCGAGGCGTTGCACAGCAGCCAGCGTTCTCCGTCGCTGCTGATCGCGATCGACGACTGGGTCCGTGCCCGCGCGACCAACTCCCCATGGCGCAGGCCATGGCAGTTATGACAGTTGCAGTTCCATTGCGGGAACCCTCCTCCCGCCGCCGAGCCCAGAACCAGGACATGCATGCCTTGTTATCCTTGTTGGAAATGCCTCACTTCCCACTTTCCTAAACGCAAGACGCTCCGCAGCATATGTCGGAGCGTCTTACGGGCAACGGACGTTCAGCGGTTGGCGATGTAGAGGGTGACCTCGAAGCCAAGACGCAGGTCGGTATAAGCCGGTTTGGTCCACATAGATTTTTCTCCTGTCATGGCATTGCCGGGTGCGGCGATCCCTCAGGTAGTACAGCACTGTGATACAGGGTTTCCTTTCAACCTAAGTCTTAGTGCGTTGTGCCGAAGAGGTCAAGATGACGCACCAAGCCCCAGCGGATTCTGCAAAAGCTTTACGAAGCAATGTGTTGCGGGATCATTGCTGTACAGCATGGATGATCTCCCGATAATTGTTGTTCAGGAGGCAAAAGTCTTTTGACTCCTTGCGCCGATCGAATTGACCCCGACCACGCCTGTGCAAGGTTCCATCTTGTGCTAGACCTTCTAATGCGCTGCCTGGAAAACAAACAACTACAAGCTTGCAGTGATCCGGACTCGGGCACTGCAGCATCAGCACATCGGAGACAATGCCATGCTACGGGAGATGAGTTATGCCATAGCGGCGGTAGGGCTCATGGCCGCTGCTGCAGCCCAAGCCAATCAGAATCAGCTTGAGCTACAACAAAACCCAGAACTATGGGCTACACAGCTTGGCAACTATCAGGGAAACCGCTACAGCCAACTGGATCAGATCAATCGCGACAACGTCAGCGACCTGCGCGCGCAGTGGCAGTTTTCCACCGGCGTCCTGCGTGGCCATGAAGGTGGCCCGCTGTATGTCGGGGATGGTCGCCTTTATATCCACACCCCATTCCCCAACAAGGTCTTTGCCCTGGACATCGAGGACGAAGGGCGCATCGTTTGGAGCTACGAGCCGGACCAGGATTCGCGCGTCATCCCGGTGATGTGCTGCGATACCGTCAACCGCGGGCTCGCCTATGCCGATGGGCGGCTATTCCTCAACCAGGCCGACAACACTGTCATCGCTCTCGATGCCGAAACGGGCGAGCTGTTGTGGGAAGCCAGCAATGGCGACCATACCAAGGGCGAAACCATGACCATGTCACCACTGGTGGTGCATGACAAGGTGCTCGTGGGCGTCAGTGGCGGTGAGTTCGGTGTCCGCGGTCATTTGACGGCCTACAATGCCGAGACCGGTGAAATGGAGTGGCGCGGCTACTCCAATGGTCCCGACGACGATGTACTCCTCGATCCGGAAACCGCCATGATGATGGGAGAGCCGATCGGTGAAGCGGACCTGGGCGTTTCCACCTGGCCGGAAGGCGAATGGGAACGTGGTGGTGGTGCTCCCTGGGGGTGGATCACCTATGATCCCGAGCTCGACCTGGTGTATTACGGCACCGGCAACCCCGGAACCTGGAACCCGGATCAGCGCACCATCGATGGTGAACCCGCTGATAACAAGTGGTCGATCACAGTCTTCGCCCGTGACCCCAACAACGGGCAGGTCAAGTGGGTCTATCAGAAGGTTCCTTTCGACGAGTGGGATTACGACGGCGTCAATGAGAACCAGTTGATCGATGTCGAGGTCAATGGCGAGCAGCGCAAGGGCCTGGCGATTATCGACCGTACCGGCTTCGGCTTCCTGCTCGATCGCGAAACCGGTGAACTGCTGGTGGCCGAGAAGTTTGCGCCCGAAACCAACTGGGCGAGCCACTATGATATGGAAACCGGGCGGCCAGTGGTCAATGAGGAGTTCAGTACCTTCCGGCAAGGGGTCAATGTCAACACCACCGACATCTGCCCCACCGCCATGGGCGCCAAGAACATGCAGCCAAGCGCCTACTCACCCGAAACCGGGCTGATCTATGCCGGTATCAACCGCATCTGCATGAACTACGAACCCTTCGAGACCGAATACGTCGCCGGCCAGCCCTATGTCGGTGCCACTCTGACCATGATGCCCGCTCCGACCCAGGATGGTGACATGGAAGGCCGCATGGGCAGCTTCATTGCTTGGGACCCCGTCGCAGGTGAGACCGTGTGGGAGGTCGATGAGCGCTTTGCGGTGTGGAGCGGTGCCCTGGCTACAGCCGGGAACCTGGCCTTCTACGGCACCCTGGAAGGGTATGTGAAGGCAGTGGATATCGAGACCGGAGAGGAGTTGTGGCGCTTCAAGACACCCTCGGGGATCATCGGCAACATCAACACCTTCCAGCATGCAGGCAAGCAGTACCTAGCGGTATTGTCCGGCGTCGGTGGCTGGGCCGGCATTGGTCTGGCGGCCGGTCTGGAAGATCCCGAAGCAGGCCTGGGCGCGGTGGGCGTGTTCTCCGCCCTCGATGACTATACCAAACTGGGCGGCAACTTGACCGTGTTCGCATTGCCGGACGCTTGATGTCGGTCGAGTGCAACACATGGCAACAGGGATGGCATGGGGCGGAGTTCCCATGCCATCCCATACCCTTCGCTTTTTTCCACTAACCATGACCTCGAACAGCGCCCATGGGCCCATGGGCGTTTCGTTCGAATGACCGAAAAGGCACGCCGAATGATTGTGACCCAGATACCACGTTGGCTTGTGGCTGTTGGTGCCACGGGGATGTTGTTGCTTGCGGCAGGCGGGATGATGCCGGCACAGGCGGAAGAACAAGATCAAACCGCGGAGTCGGCAGACGGCGCCGCTAGTTCCGAGCCGGGCGATTATACCGTCGTCGATGGTAAGGTCGACCAGGGTACCTATGACGGCTACATTGCCTATACCCGTTCGTGCATGGCTTGCCATGGTCCCGATGGGCTGGGGTCATCCTTTGCCCCCAGTTTGATGAAGAAATCACAGAGTCGTACCTTTGCCGAGTTTGCCAGGACTATCGCCGCTGGCATGGAAATCCAGCCAGGCAGGGTCATGCCTTCCTTCGCCGATGATGAATATGTGCTGAGCAACATCGAGAACATCTACAGCTACATGAAGGCGCGTGCCGCTGGGGACATTGGACGAGGACGTCCCAAGGTTATCGGAGAGGAGCAAGACAGCGACGATGGCAATTAATCTCGCCGGCGTTCCGGGCCCTCGAGAGCGAGATCTGAACCTTGAGGGCTCGGCAGCCAGGGGGCGGAGGAGCGTATGAGAGGCAAGCCGTGGCTGTTGGGTGGTGTCGTGGCTGGCCTCCTGGCCGTTTGCGCGGGGGGGCCAACCGGCGAGGCTCGTGCCGACGTGCCGGAACTGATGGAGCGCGACCAACTGCGTGTCTGTGCCGACGGCAACAACCTGCCGTTCACCAACGAGCAGGGAGAGGGATTCGAGAACCGCATCGCCGAACTGATGGCCGATGACCTGGGGCTGTCCCTGGACTATGTGTGGGCGCCTCAGATCATGGGGTTCGTGCGTAATACCCTGGAGCTGCGCATCTGTGACGTGATCATCGGCGTGGCCGCCGGCTACGACTTCGTGCAGAACACCAAGGACTATTACCAATCGGTCTACTCGCTGGTGGTGCCCGAGGATTCGTCCCTCGAAGTGACCTCCCTGGATGATGTGGCCTTGAAAGGGCGGTATATCGGTGTCGTGTCCGAGACACCCCCCTTGGTGGCGCTGCGGCGTGCCGGTGCCAGAGTCAAGGGATATGTGCTGCAGACCGATACCCGGGTCAGAACGCCGGCCAGGAACGCCGTGAAGGATGTCGCGGCCGGAGTGACCGAGGGAGCGGTGCTATGGGGGCCGATCGCCGGGTATTACGCAGCGCGTCAGGAGCCGCCACTCAAGGTGATTCCCCTCGTCGATGACACTACCGACGCCCGCCTGGCATATCGCATTACCATGGGGGTGCGGCACGGCGAGCCGCACTGGAAGGACACGCTCAATGATTTCATCGACCGCCGACAGGATGACATCAACGCCATTCTGGTCGACTACGATGTGCCGCTGCTCGATCGGCACGGCCAACTGATTCATCCCACCGCCTCGCCAGGGGAGAACGAGCGTGACTGAGATGCGTGCCTTGGGGCTGGGGATTGTCCTGACGTTGATGCTGCTGGCCGTGGGAAGTTCTGGCGCCCAGGCACAGCGTGCCGCCACCGGGCCGCCCGATTGGCCCTGTGTGCAGCGCCTGATTCCCGATTTGGCATGGGGCACCATGTGGACCGGGCCGTCTCCCGAGGAACTCGAGCAGCAGTGGTGGGAGGACGAGGAAGTGGGGCGTGTGGTGCGTTTCGCGACCTCTCGCGAGACGCCGCGCGACGACGCCATCGAACGGGTACGCGATTTCGTCGCGCAGGTGGCAAGCAACGCGGACTCCAATCACGAGCAGCGCCTGACCCTGTTGTTTGCCGGGCTGTTCGAGCGCTTCAATCAGGAGCGCAGCCGTATCATCGAGCACATCCGCAGTGCCGCCAGAGGACAGGTCAAGCGTCTGGAGCGGGTATCCGACATGGTCGACGAGTTGGAGGCCAAACGCGACTCGGACGAGGCCAGCGCGAGCGACATCGAGCGCCTGCAAAATGAACTGCACTGGGAGCAGCGGGCCTTCCAGATGCGCCAACAAGCCCTGCCGGCACTCTGCGAGAAACCCTACCTGCTCGAGGAGGAACTGAGCCGGATGGTGAGCGCGATCCGGGCGGAGATGTGATCCGCGAAAGAATAAACCAGTGGACGTGGGGGATCAGCATGCAGACGGTCGATCATGAAGGCCGGGACGATACGGGCCTGAGTGCGGTACGTCGGACAGCGGGACTGTTGTTGCTGGGCGCATTGACGGCATTTGGCCTGTCGAGCGGTGCGGGGGCTCAGGATAATGACCAGGTGACCGAGACCATCACCCTGGGCTATCTGGGCCTGGAGCGAGACGCTGAGTTGGAGCCGTTGTCGGTGCTCGATCCGGTGCTCGACGACGAGGGCGTGCAGGGGGCACGCCTGGCGATCAGCGACAACAATGCCGCCGGCCAGTTTCTGGGGCAGGAGTTCGTGCTCGTCGAGGCGATCGTGCCGCGCGATGGCGACGTACGCGAGGGGCTGCATGAGCTTCTCGACCAAGGCGCCGAGTGGATCATCAGTGGGTTGCCCCGCGAGGCCCTGGAAGCGGTCGTGGAGGATCCGGCGCTGCAAGACCGAGTGGTGTTCAATACCGCCGCGCCCGATAACGCACTACGTGGCGAGGCCTGCCGCCCGAACCTTTTCCACACCACCCCCAGCCGACGCATGCTGGCCGATGCGCTGGCACAGTTCCTGGGCTACAAGCAGTGGGGCCGCTGGGCGCTGGTCTACGGCAATACCGAGGAGGATCGCTTGCTGGCCGAGGCGCTGCGGGCGGCGGCCACGCGCTTCGGCCAGGATATCGTCGCCGAGAAGATGTGGCCCTACGATCCCATGGCACGGCGTGCCGAGGGGGGCTTTCATGCCATTCAGCGCGAGATCCCCGTATTCGTGCAGGACTTTGCCGAGCACGATGTTCTCGTCGTTGCCGACGAGAACGACTATTTCGGCGAGTATTTCCCCTACCAGACCTGGCTGCCGCGCCCGGTGGCCGGTACCCAGGGCCTGATGCCGACCGCCTGGCACCGTGCTCACGAGTCGTGGGGGGGCGTTCAATTGCAGCGGCGTTTCGAGGAACTGGCCGATCGCTGGATGACGCCTCGGGACTTCGCCGCGTGGCTGGCGGTACGCTCGCTGGGCGAAGCAACGGCCAGGACCGACTCCGTGGCGCGTGACGAGGTTCTCGATTACATGCTCAGCGACGAGTTTGAACTGGCCGGCTACCTGGGGCTACCGGTGAGTTACCGTACCTGGAACCATCAGCTGCGCCAGCCGATTCTGGTCACCGGGCCGCGCATGGTGGCTTCAGTATCGCCCCAGGAGGGCTATCTGCATCCGCGCACCCCACTGGACTCCCTGGGCGCTGACGAAGGGGAATCGCAATGCCGTTTCTAGCGCTGTCATTCAATCGACTTCTTGAGCCTGGCCGGTGGAGGACACCGATGAACACAGGACTACGTCTCGCTCTCGCCGCGCTACTGGTGCTGCCACTCACGGCTCAGGCCGAACGTATCTTCGTCTCCAACGAGAAGGACAACACGGTGTCGGTGATCGATGGCGAGACGCTGGAAGTGGTCGAAACCATCAAGGTCGGTCGTCGACCGCGGGCCATGGTCTTCACCCCGGATGCCAGTGAACTGTTCGTGGCAGTGGGTGACGACGAGGCGATCGACATGATCGACCTCGAGACGCTGAAGGTGGTGCGCAGTCAAGCGTCAGGCGAGGATCCCGAGGTGATCCGCGTCGATCCCAACCGGCCCTATCTCTATGTATCGAACGAGGACGACAATATCGTCTCGGTACTGGATTACGAGCGGCGCACCCGGGTCACGGAGATTCCCGTCGGGGTCGAGCCCGAAGGGCTGGGAATCAGTCCCGACGGCAAATGGATGATCGCCACCTCCGAAACCTCAAACATGGCGCATATCATCGATCTCGAGAAAATGGAGGCGGTCTACCATCGCCTGATGGGGGCCCGCCCGCGCCATGCCGAGTTCACCCATGACGGAAGCGAGGCCTGGGTGTCGGCGGAAATCGGTGCGACGGTATCGATCATCGACATGCAGGACTCCTTCGACGTCAAACACACCATTCGCTTCGATGTCCCGGGCGTGCCGCGCGAAACCGTGCAGGCGGTGGGCGTGGCGTTGACCTCGGACGGCCGCTACGGCTTCGTGGCGCTGGGGCCCTCGAACCGGGTTGCGATGATCGATCAGCAGACCTACGAAGTGCTCGACTATATTCTGGTGGGACAGCGGGTCTGGCACCTGGCACTCAATGCCGATGAAAGCCGCCTGTACACCACCAATGGGGTCAGTGGCGATGTCACCGTGATAGAAGTCGACGACTTCGAGGCGATTCGCTCGATTCCCGTAGGACGCTTCCCTTGGGGGGTAGTCGTTGAGCCGTGATGCCGCAGCACCGTCAGTCGTTACCGAGGAGGTGGGCGCAGGGCAACAGCATGCCCCGGTTGCCTTGAGCGTGCATGACCTCAGCTTCAGCTACAGTGGCCAGCCGGTGCTGGAGTCGGTGTCCTTCGCGCTGAAGGCGGGGGAGTTCGCGGTGCTGCTCGGCCCCAACGGGGCCGGCAAGACCACCCTGTTTTCCTTGATCACGCGACTCTATGACCATCGTCAGGGGGAGATTCAGGTCGGCGGTTACGATCTGCGTCGTCACTCGGTTCAGGCCCACGCGCAGATGGGGGTGGTGTTTCAGCAGCCCACTCTGGATCTGGATCTCACCGTCAAGCAGAACCTGGCCTATCACGGCGCCTTGCACGGGATGACGCCGGCTGAGGCGCGCCGGCGGGCCTCGCAGCAACTCACTCGTCTCGAAATGCAAGGCAGCCTGCGGTTACGGGTACGGCATCTGTCCGGAGGCCAGCGCCGGCGCGTGGAGATCGCGCGAGGCCTGCTGCACGAGCCGCGCCTGTTGCTGCTCGACGAACCCACGGTAGGGCTCGACATCGCCTCGCGCCGTGCGCTGGTCGAGCATGTTCATCGGTTGAGTCGCGAGCAGGGCGTGGCGGTACTGTGGGCCACCCATTTGATCGATGAAGTCTATCCCGAGGATCGCGTGATCGTGCTGCACCATGGTCGCATCTGCGCCGATGGGGGCGTTGCCGATGTCGTGGCCCGGGCCCGGGCCGATTCGATCGGTGAGGCCTTCGACCGGCTGACGGAAGGAGAGGCGCAATGAGCCTGGCGACCTATGGACACTGCCTGCGCGGTGTCATCGGTCGTGAGCTGCTGCGCTTCGTGCACCAGCGCTCGCGCTTCGTGGCCGCCCTGGTCAGGCCGCTGGTGTGGCTGTTCGTGTTCGCCGCCGGCTTTCGCATGGCACTGGGCGTGGCCATGACCGAGCCCTACCAGACCTATATCCTCTACGAGGTCTACATCGTGCCGGGACTGGTGGGCATGATTCAGCTCTTCAACGGCATGCAGAGTTCGCTGTCGATGGTCTATGACCGCGAGATGGGCAGCATGCGCGTGTTGTTGGTCAGCCCTTTTCCGCGCTGGTACCTGCTGATCTGCAAGTTGCTGGCCGGGACCCTGGTTTCCATCGTGCAGGTCTATGTGTTTCTGGCGATCGCCTACCTCTACGGGGTGCAGGCGCCTTTGATGGGCTATGTGCTGATCCTGCCGGTGCTGGTCGTGACCGGCTTCATGGTCGGAGCGCTGGGCATGCTGCTGTCGACCCTCGTGCGTCAACTGGAGAACTTCGCCGGCATCATGAATTTCGTGATCTTCCCGATGTTCTTCCTGTCCTCGGCGCTTTATCCCTTGTGGCGCATTCGCGAGGGCAGCTACCTGGTCTATCAGATCGCCGCGCTGAATCCCTTCACCTATGCCGTGGAAATGATTCGCTTCGCGATGTACGAGCGCTTCAACGCCGGGGCGACGCTGATCGTCGTGGCGACCACGGTGGTGCTGCTTGGCCTGGCGATCCTGGCCTATAACCCGGCCCGCGGGATGATGGCGCGCAAGGGGGGAGCCGGCGCTGAGTGAGCGCCGTGTTCACTCGCCACTGCCACTCCTACCCGGGAGCGGTGCCGACATCCGCCACAATGCCTGCAAGCGGCCACGGCCGCTTCTCGGATATGCTGTCGACATCCACCACAGTGCCCTGCAGGTGGCCACGGTGGTTATCGTAGGAGTGGCTTTAGCCGCGATGGTTTTGGCAACGCTCAGGTGATGCCAGATCTCTCTATTCTGTGCCGAAATACGGATGAGGGGTATTTGCCTGTCTCCGTGGCACACGGTACTAGGCCGGCCTGACGGCCGGATCGCGGCTGAAGCCACTCCTACCTGGATACGGTGCCCTATCCAGCTTGGGAGATACCTTCCATCGTCGGAACGCCGCCCGGACTAAAGCCGCTCCTACACAACGATGTGCCATCGCCAGCCTGTGAGCGGTCATGCGCAATAGTCGTTACCGTTCACCAACATGCTGCAGAAATTCGATCACCTGCTGCCGGGACCTTTCGTCCAATCCCCAGAACACCATGCGGGTGCCGGGGAGGAAGTCGTCGGGAGCGGTGAGGAAGCGATCGAGTGTCTGGGGTGTCCAGACCAGTTGGGCGTCTTGCAGGGTCGGGGAGTACTCGAAGTCATCGACTGCACCGGCGGTACGCCCCACCACGCCATGCAGGCTGGGTCCGGCGATGTGCACGCCGGGCTCCAGCGAGTGGCAGCCTTGGCACTGGTTACGGAATACCCGCTCACCCTGCGCCAGTGAGGCATCCTCCGCCCAGGACGAGGCGCCGGCGCCTGCCGCAAGGACAAGCAGGAAAATACTCAGTGGCCTGGCGCGCATGGTGTGAAATCCCTGGCAGAAGGCACTCAGAAGCAGCGCAAGTCGGCTTCGGCCTGCACGCTCCGGAAGCGCTCCACATCCTCCTGCATGCTACGTTCGGTGCGAAACAGCACCCCGATCTCACCGCGCTGGTCCTGCATGGCCAGCACGGTCTTGACCGCCTCATAGTCGTCGTAGGGCATGAGCTCGGCGATCACGTCGATGCTGCAGGAGCATTTCTGCATGGTCAGGTAATCCTGGCCATTGGCCGCCATGCAGCCGAGCACATAGTCCACCCTCGCTTCGGTGGGATAGTCGTTGCCTTCTGCCAGGGCCATGGGCGACAACAAGCAGGCCAGGCCCAGCACGCCCAGGGTCAGGCCGGCTCGGCGACGGAGGGTCATACCGGGGAAATACGTCTTGTGATTGTTCATGTTCCACCTCATGCAGGGGACCGGCGGATGAAGGGTCGGCGGTTCACTGGTTTAAGTTATGGTACTTGTCGGGGATTTTCCACCGGCCATCCAACCTCAGGGAGGTGAGTCATCGGGAGGTTCGAGCGCTCCGGACAGGAGGTCGGGGTGACGGGCGAACAGTTGTTCCTGAAGCGCGGCGATGGCTGAACCTTCCAGGTGCCGGGGGCGCTCCATGGGTACGCGATAGTCCAGCAGGATCCGGGCCGGTGGCGCGGACAGGAACAGCACGCGGTCGGCCAGCGCAAGCGCTTCGCGCAGGTCATGGGTCACGAACAGCACCAACGGTCGGTCGCGTTGCCACAACTCCAGCAGCGATTCGCGCAACCGGTTGCCGGTCGGCATGTCCAGCGAGACGAAAGGCTCGTCCATCAACAGTAGTCGGGGAGCGACCGCGAAGGCGCGCGCCAGGGCCACACGGCGCTGCATGCCACCCGAAAGCTGGTTGGGCCAGGTGTCGAGCGCATGGCCTAGCCCGACTTCCCGCAACAAGGCTCGTGCTCGTGCCCCTTCGGTTGCGGGGTCGGTCAACACCAGGCGGATATTGTCGAGGGCACTCAGCCAGGGCATCAGGCGCGGTTCCTGAAACATCATCCCCAGCCGCTCGGGGGACTGGCCACGCCGGTACAGAGGCGCGCCATTCCAGTGAATCGACCCCTCGAAGTGAGTGTCGAGCCCGCCGATCAGGTTCAACAGGGTGCTTTTCCCTACCCCCGAGGGACCGACCAGCGCCAGGAACTCGCCGCGCCGAGCGCTGAAGGCAAGCTCGCGAAGGATGATCGCCTCGCCGAAGCGTTTCTCGTGGACGCGAACCTCCAGGTCAGCCATCGCGCCACCTCGTCAGTCGGCTTTCCAGGGGGCGCATGATCAGCGCCTCGACCAGCAACACCACGGCGGCGAAGGCCAGGGTATAGGCCAGGATGCTGGTGATATCGAAGAACTGATAGTAGCTGTACAACTGGAAGCCGACGCCATTGCTGCGTCCGAGCAACTCCACCACCAGCACGATCTTCCAGATCAGTGCCAGGCCGCCGCGTGCCGCAGCCATCAGGTAGGGGTACAACTGGGGAAGGTAGACCTTCCACAGCTTGCGCCATGGCGGCAAACGATAGGCCTGGGCCACCGCCAGCAGACGCAGATCCACCGCGCGGGCCCCTTCCCGCACGGTGACCACGACGGTAGGAATCTTGTTCAACGCGACCGCGACGACCGCGGCGACATCGGTCAGCCCGAACCAGATGTAGCACAGGATGATGGTCACCAACGCCGGGATGTTCAGGCCCAGGATCAGCGCCCCATCCAGGGCGATGTCCAGTTGCCGGTAACGGCCCATGGCGATGCCGATGGCCGTGCCGATACTCATGGCCAGCACGAAACTCACCAACACCCGGGCCAGGGTGGTCGAGAGGTGAAAGGGCAACTCGCCACTCAGGCTATGCTGCCAGGCGCTGGCCAGCACCTGTTGAGGCGAGGGCAGTACCGGGGTGTCGGCGATCGACGCCACGATGGCCCAGAGCAGGATCAGGCCCAGCAACGAGGCGCCGCGTAGCAGCCAGTGATGGAACCTCATGGCAAGCGGAAACCATCCCAGAACACGTCCGTTGTCAGGCGTCGCACATTTCCCGTGAGGGTGCCACCCCCTTCCGAGGCCAGAACCTGGAACAGCCGCTGTGCGGCGGCGATTTCGGCGTCGCCATAGCGCTTGGGGATACCGGCACGATAGCCGGCCTTGAGCGCAGCGAACATGGGTTCGTTTTCCGGTTTGACGAGACCGCGCAATGGCTCCCAGGCTGTGTCATCGGCGGCGAGGATTGCCTTGGCCTGGTAGGTGGCCTCCAGGAAATGGCGTAACGCCTCGCCATTCTTTTCCGCCCAGTCCTCGGCGAAGACCCAGCCGAGCAGCGGTGGCACCGGGTCGATGCCGAGTTCTTCGAGCATCCGCTCGACGGTCACCAGCGGTTGCAGGCCCTGGGCCTCGAGTCGGGCGTTGTAGTGCCAGAAATTGACCGCCGCGGGCAAGCGGCCGTCGAGCATGAGCGCATTGATCATCGGCGGCGCGGCATAGGTCGGCTCGACGGCGGTCTCGAGATCCAGGCCGGCGACTTTCCGGGCATAGGCCCGTAGCAGGATCCAGGTTTTGTCGACCGGTCCACCGGCGATGCCCAGCTTATGGCCTCTCAGGTCCTCGACCTCGTCGATACCGGTCGACGGGTCGGCCATGACGGCGCCGACCGATAGTGAATAGGGGGCGAACTGGTAAGCGTGCCCGGTCTCCCGTTGGCGCGCGACCCATAGCCAGTCGGATACGATCAGGTCGACGCGACCCCCCTGCAAGGCGACGGCCAATGCATTCTCCGACGCCAGTGGCACCACCTCGAGCGCCACGCCATGGCGTTCCAGCAAGCGATGTGTCTTGACCACTTCCAGTTCCCAATTGACGGTGCCGAACTGCAGCACACCGACCCGCAACGTCTGCGCCTGGGCCGCCATGGCGCCGAACCAGCAAAGCACAAGCATGATGATGCCGGCCAGGTAGCGTCGGTAACGGCGTTGCGACCGGGTCGCTGCCAGCGATGGCGGGAGGCGGGGATAAGGCATGCAGCAGGCTCCGATATCGCTGGCCGGTCACCGAACGATGCGTGAGGCAGGTTAACCGGCGCGGTTCTTGTTGTGCCTCGAGTGTTGGAAGAGAACCTGCTATATCATTGATTTACGCCTTGCATCTTGCAAGGGGACGAAAGCATGAACTGTATTATTCGTTCGTATGCCGCTGGCCAATCCCGGAGAGACACAAGGCTTAATGGTGACGGTCGTCGTCCTTCACTTCATACTGCCCCTCCAGCACGTCCTGTTGCCGGCGATGCCCGTGGCCTTGCCGCGAATGAAAGCCGCTGCCGATGTCCTCGGCCTGCTGGGCGCGCATCTGCTCCATGCGCTTCTTCATGCGATAGCGCAGGAACGGCAGCATCGCCCAGCCGATCAGCAGGAAGAACAGCCCCAGCACGGTGCCGACGATCATCATCACGCCGAACAGCAGCCAGGTCAGGATCAGCTTGAAGCCATTCATGCCCTGCGAGGGGCGTGCCTGGGATGCCCGTTCCCGCCATTGCTGGGCTGCCCGCCAGGCGGCGTTGCGCTGTTGGTCGTGGCGTGGATCTGTCATTGTCTGTCGCTCCCCTGCCCGAGATCGTAACGGGCGTTGGTGTGCCTTCTCCGGCTGAGACATCGCTTGGCCGAAGCGAGTGCCCCTTGGAGCCTTCGGGTACGACTTGGTTCACGGAAGGTGGCGGGATCGCCGGGGGTTGCGACAATAGGTCGCTGTCTCGCGACATGTCCCGAGGCTCGGGGTGGGTATCCATGTTAGGCCGATGTATTGTGTATCACCACCTTGCTTGCGATGATTCCTGGCATCGAATGCAACCTGGAACGATCTGGCCACGTGGACAAGTTCGAGTTGAAACTGGACCAGGCGGCACGTGCGGCCTGGCTATCCTATGTCGGTGGACGCACCCAGGACGAGATCGCCAGCCAGCTCGGCGTATCGCGACCCGGTGTACAGCGTCTGCTGGCCCTGGCGCGCCAGGAAGGGCTGGTCAAGGTGCACATCGATCACCCGCTCTCCAACTGCATGGTGATGTCGGATGCCATCCTCCAGCGTTTCGGGCTGGAATTCTGCGATGTCGTCCCCGCCGACCCCGATGCCGCCGACAGCAGCGCCCATTACCTGGCCGTGGCTGGGGCCGAGCGGCTTTCCCGCTATCTGGATCGCTCCGAACCCTTGACCCTGTCACTGGGAACCGGGCGCTCGATACGTGCCATGGTGGAATCCTTGAGCCGGATCGACCGGCCCCAACACCGTTTCGTGTCGCTGGTCGGCAATGTCGCCCGCGATGGTTCCGCGAACCGCTACGACGGGGTCATGGTGCTGGCCGACAAGACCGGTGGGGAACGCTTCCTGCTGCCGGCGCCGGTGGTGGCCGGCTCGGTTGAGGAAAAGGAAGCCATGCTCGGCCAGCGACTGTTCCAGGCCATCGCCGAGGTCGCCAAGGAAGCCGAGGCAGCCTTCATCGGGGTGGGTCGCATCGACCGGCAGGCGACCCTGTTCCAGGATCACTTCATCAGCGAGGCGGAGCTCGACGAGTTGCTGAGCAGGGAGGCGGTTGGCGAGTTGCTGGGCTGGCCGTTGAACCGTGACGGCGAGGTCATCGAGTGCTCCATCACCCGCCGCGTCACCAGCCTGCCGCTGGAGATGTTTCGCGATCGGCTGCTGGTGGCCCTGGCCGGCGGTCGCGACAAGGGGCCGGCCATTCTCGCGGCCCTGCGCGGTGGCTGGCTCAAGGGCCTGGTCACTGACGAGCAAGCGGCACGCTATATCATCGATTCCGAGACTCCCTAGCGACGAGATCCTTCAAGGAATAGGCATAAAGTCTAATGCCCATTCCTTTGCTTTTTTGCGGCCTCTGTCCGATCATTTGATCGATCAATGAGTAAATTGATCAAAACAAGAATCCGGCTTTCTACAACAACGCCAAGTCCGAATACAGGGCAAGCCTCCAAAGGAGCCAACTGATGAAGCTCACAAGAGCACTCCCCCTTGCCGGCATCGCGGCCGTCGGCGCCACCGCTACGGCGGCCTATGCCGAAACCATCACCGTGGCCACGGTCAACAACAACGACATGGTCATCATGCAGAGCCTGACCGACGAATTCGAGGCGGCGCATCCGGATGTCGAACTGAATTGGGTGATTCTCGAGGAGAACGTGCTGCGTCAGCGCCTGACCACTGATATCGCCACCGGCGGCGGCCAGTTCGATGTGATGACCATCGGCACCTATGAGGTACCCATCTGGGCCGAACGCGACTGGCTGACGCCCCTCGACGACCTGCCTGAGGGCTACCAGGTCGACGACCTGCTCACGTCGGTCCGCGATGGCCTGAGCCAGAACGGCACCCTGCATGCGCTGCCGTTCTATGGCGAAAGCTCGATGATGTTCTATCGCCAGGATCTTTTCGACGCCGCCGGCATCGAGGTCCCCGAACAGCCGACTTGGGAAGAGGTGCGTGGCTGGGCCGAGAAGCTCCACAACCCCCAGGAACAGACCTACGGCATCTGCCTGCGTGGCAAGCCGGGCTGGGGGGAGAACATGGCGTTCGTCTCCACCCTGGTCAACACCTATGGCGGGCGTTGGTTCGACATGGACTGGAATCCTCAGCTCGATTCCGAGGCCTGGCAGGAAGCGATCAGCTTCTATGTCGACCTGCTGAACAATTACGGCCCTCCCGGCGCCACTTCCAACGGTTTCAACGAGAACCTGGCGCTGTTCTCGCGTGGCAATTGCGCCATCTGGGTCGATGCCACTTCGGCGGCAGGCAAGCTCTATGACACCAACGAGTCGCAGGTCGCCGACAAGCTGGGCTTCGCCCCGGCGCCGGTTGCTGAAACACCCAAGGGCTCGCATTGGCTGTGGTCTTGGGCCTTGGCCATACCGACCTCCTCGGAGAAGCAGGAAGCGGCCAAGACTTTCATCACCTGGGCGACCTCGCAGGAGTACGTCACGCTGGTCGGCGAGACCCAGGGCTGGACCAGCGTACCGCCGGGTACCCGGGAGTCCACCTACGCCAATGAGCAGTACCAGCAGGCGGCACCTTTCGCCGACTTCGTGCTCAATGCCATCCGCGACGCCGATCCCACCGACTCGACGCTGGAGCCCAGCCCCTATAAGGGCGTGCAGTTCGTGGGCATCCCCGAGTTCCAGTCGATCGGCACCCAGGTCGGCCAGATGGTGGCCTCGGCGTTGGCCGGGGACAACACGGTCGAACAGGCCCTGCAATCCGCGCAAATGGCCACTGAACGGACCATGAAACGCGCTGGCTACCTGGATTGATCCGACTCGCCTGGCCGGGGCATGCCCCCGGCCAGGCTCCCACCCTTCGCCAATCTTCGTGGGCAAGATCATGAACAATACAAGAGCTTCCGGGCGTACCGTCGGGGGTCTGCGTACCCTGTCGCTGCAAGCGCCCGCCGTCACCCTGCTGCTGTTGTGGATGCTGGTGCCCCTGGCCATGACCGTGTGGTTCTCGCTCCAGCGCTACAACCTGTTGATGCCTGGCATGACCGGTTTTGCCGGGCTGGAAAACTACGAATACCTGTTCACCGACCCGGCACTGTGGTCGGCCATGGGCACCACCCTGCTGATGGTCGGCTGGGTGCTGGTGATCACCGTGGTCGGCGGCACCCTGCTGGCGGTGCTCTTCCAGCAGGAGTTCCTGGGGCGGGGCATCGCACGGGTGTTGGCCATCTCACCGTTCTTCGTCATGCCCACCGTCAGTGCCCTGGTGTGGAAGAACATGATGATGCACCCCGCCAACGGGGTGTTGTCCTGGCTCGCCGAGCTGGTCGGGCTGCCGGCGCTGGACTGGTTCTCGTCGCTGCCGCTGACCTCGATCATCATCATCGTCTCCTGGCAATGGCTGCCGTTCGCACTGCTGATCCTGCTCACCGCCATGCAGTCGCTGGACGACGACCAGGTGGAGGCCGCGCGCATGGACGGGGCGGGCCCTATCGCGGTGTTCTTCTTCATCACCCTGCCGCACCTCAAGCGGGCGATCAGCGTGGTGATCATGATCGAGATGATCTTCCTGCTGACCATCTTCGCCGAGATCTTCGTCACCACCTCCGGTGGGCCGGGGCTGGCCACCACCAACCTGGCCTATCTGATCTATATCCGGGCGCTGCTCGACTTCGATGTCGGGACCGCCTCCGCAGGCGGGGTGATCGCCATCATCCTGGCCAATATCGTCGCCATCTTCCTGGTTCGGATGGTGGCCAAGAATCTGGAAAGCTAGCGCCGGGGAGCCTCTCATGACGACTGCAAGAAGCAAGCAACTCAGTGCTGCCCCGAGCGATGGACTGGCGTCCGTCGGGCGGGTGCAGAAAAAGCCGCTGATGACGGCCGCAAGCACCAGACAGCTGTGGCTGACGGTGCTGGGCTGGTCGATCGCCGGGGTGATCTTCTTTCCCATCTTCTGGATGGTCTTGACCGGGTTCAAGACCGAGGCGGCGGCCATCGCCGAACCCAGCCTGTTCTTCTCGCCGACCCTGGACAGCTATGCCACGGTGCAAGGGCGTGCGGATTACTTCAAGTTCGCCCTGAACAGCGTGGTTGTGTCCTTCGGCTCGACCCTGCTGGCACTGTTGATCGCCATCCCCTCGGCCTACTCCATGGCCTTCCTGCCCACCAAGCGGACCAAGGGCACCCTACTGTGGATGCTCTCCACCAAGATGCTGCCGCCGGTAGGGGTGCTGGTGCCGATCTACCTGCTGTTCCGCGACATCGGCCTGCTCGATACCCGCACCGGGCTGATCATCGTCTATACGCTGATGAACCTGCCGATCGTGGTATGGATGCTCTACACCTTCTTCAAGGATCTGCCCAAGGACATCCTCGAGGCGGGGCGCATGGATGGCGCCGGGACCCTGCAGGAGGTCTGGTACCTGCTGCTGCCGCTGACCCTGCCGGGCATCGCCTCCACCGGTCTGCTGGCGGTCATCCTGAGCTGGAACGAGGCCTTCTGGAGCCTCAACCTGACCTCCTCCCAGGCGGCACCGCTGACCGCCTATATTGCCTCCTTCTCGAGCCCCGAAGGGCTGTTCTGGGCCAAGCTCTCCGCCGCCTCGACCATGGCCATCGCGCCGATCCTGGTGTTCGGCTGGCTGACCCAGAAACAAATGGTCCGTGGTCTGACTTTCGGCGCGGTGAAATAGGCTTTCGACGATGCCGAACAGCCGAATGTCGGCTGGCGCTCTCGCATAAATACAGAAACAGATGGTTCGCGGCCTGACCTTCGGCGCCGTCAAATAACGAGGATTCCATCATGTCAACGCTTCAACTCAAACAGGTCGTCAAGAACTTCGACGATACCCAGGTCATCAAGGGAGTCGACCTGGATGTCAACGATCGGGAATTCGTGGTCTTCGTCGGTCCCTCCGGCTGCGGCAAGTCGACCCTGCTGCGCATCATCGCCGGGCTCGAGAGCGCTTCCTCCGGCGATGTGCTGGTCGATGGCAAGCGCATCAATGATATCGGCCCCGCCGAGCGTGGCCTGGCCATGGTGTTCCAGAGCTACGCGCTCTACCCGCACATGACCGTCGAGGACAACATGGGCTTCAGCCTGCGCCTGGCCGGGGTGCCCAAGGCCGAGCGCCGCGAGAAGGTCCGCGAGGCGGCACGCATCCTGCAGCTCGAGCCGCTGCTGGACCGCAAGCCCAAGGCCCTGTCCGGCGGCCAGCGCCAGCGCGTGGCGATCGGCCGCGCCATCGTGCGCAATCCCAGCATCTTCCTGTTCGACGAGCCGCTCTCCAACCTCGACGCGGCGCTGCGCGTGCAGATGCGCATCGAGCTGGCGCGCCTCCACGAGGAACTCGATGCCACCATGATCTACGTCACCCACGACCAGATCGAAGCCATGACCATGGCCGACAAGATCGTGGTGCTGCAGGGCGGGGTGGTCGAGCAGGTGGGCTCGCCGATGGAGCTCTATCACCACCCGCGCAACCGCTTCGTGGCCGGGTTCATCGGCTCGCCGAAGATGAACTTCCTCGATGTCCAGGTCGTCGAGACCGGTACCGAGGGTGTCAGCGTCCGCTTGCCCGGCGGCGCTGTCACCCGGGTGCCGGTGGAAGGTGAGGACCAGCATGCCGGCGCTTCATTGGAGCTGGGGATTCGCCCCGAGCACCTGATGCTCGACGACGAGGGGCCGCTGACGGGTGAGATCCAGGTCCTCGAGCGCCTGGGCGGCCAGACCTCGCTGTATGTCCAGATGGGCGAGCTGGTGGTCACCATCATGGCCGATGGCGATGTCGCACACCGTGTGCATGACAAGGTGCGCTTCGGCTTCGAACCGGGCCGCGCCCATCTCTTCGACAGCGACGGCCTGGCCTTGCCCAGTCTTGAGCAACACCCCCTGGCCAGCTTGCGCCGCCAGGACAACCGGATGTCCTCCGAAGCCAGCGACCACTGAAGGGAGCCTCCATGGAAACCCTGATCTTCGACTGCGATGGCGTGCTGGTGGACAGCGAGGCCATCGCCGAGGCCACTCTGATCCAACGCCTCGGCCAGTGGCTGCCGGACATCCATCCCGAAGAAGCGCTGCGTCAGGCACTGGGCATGACCACGGCCAACATCCTTGCCCATATCGAGCGCGGCAGCAGCCACCATCTGCCGGAGGATGCTCTGGAGCGCATCGATGACGAAATCGAGGCCCGTCTGGTCAGGGAACTGCGTGCCGTCGACGGCGTGGCCGAGGCCATCGCCACCCTGGGGGTGCCCCTGGCGGTGGTTTCCAACAGCCGCCGGCAGCGCGTCCTCGCCTCGCTGGCAACCACCGGACTGGATACCAGGCTGAATGGAGCGCCGGTGTTCACCGCCGACCAGGTCGCCCACCCCAAACCCGACCCGGCGGTCTACCGCCTGGCCGCCAGCCACCTGGGCTGTGCCCCCAGTGACTGCCTGGTAGTGGAGGACAGCGTCTCCGGTGTCACCGCCGCCCATGCCGCCGGCATGACGGTGATCGGCTTCACCGGCGCCAGCCATGTCGCGGCGGGACAGGGTGACCGACTGCTGGCGGCCGGTGCCTGGCGGGTGCTGCCGCATATGCGTGGCCTGAGGGAGCTGGTGCAGCACTGGCGAGAAACCCGCGAGCCGGCCGTCGACGACTGATCGCTCTAATGCCATCCAAACCATCGAACGACACACAGGACAACAGCATGAAACTGACAGACAAGGTTGCCGTGATCACCGGCGGCGCGCGGGGCATCGGCCTGGCCATCGCCGAACGCTATCTCGCTGAGGGTGCTCGGGTGGTGGTCGCCGATATCGACGCCGCCGCCATCGACGAGGCCGTGGCACAGCTCGCTGGCGACGAACGCGTCCGGGGCATCCGCCTCGATGTCTGCGACCGCGCTTCCGTGGATGCCCTGGTGCACGAGGTGACCCAGCGTTTCGGGGGGATCGATATCCTGGTCAACAACGCCGCGATCTTCGATATGGCGCCGGTGCTGGAGGTGACCGAGGCGAGTTTCGACAAGCAGTTTGCCGTCAATACCAAGGGGCTCTTCTTTACTCTCCAGGCGGTGGCAACGTCCATGGTCGAGCGCGGTCAGGGCGGCAAGATCATCAATGTGTCGTCGCAGGCCGGTCGCCGTGGCGAACCGCTGGTCAGTGTCTACTGCGCCAGCAAGGCGGCGGTGATCAGCCTGACCCAATCCTGGGGCCTGGCGCTGATCAAGCACGGCATCAACGTCAACGGCATCTCGCCGGGTGTGGTCGACACCCCGATGTGGGACGAGGTCGATGCGCTGTTCGCCCGCTACGAGAACCGGCCCCTTGGCGAAAAGAAACGCCTGGTCGGTGAAGCCGTGCCCTATGGGCGCATGGGGCGTCCCGAGGATCATGCCGGGGCCGCCGTGTTCCTCGCCTCCAGCGACAGCGACTACATGGTCGCCCAGACGCTGAACGTGGACGGCGGCAACTGGATGAGCTGAAAAAATGCCTGTGCGGGCGAATCGCTGCGTTGCGCGGTGCTGGTGCGCCAGCCCGGTCGGAATCCTCACATATACCCCATATGCTCCGGTTCCTGCGCTCCGTGCGCCTTGCGCTTCATCCCGCTCGGCGATTTTTTGCCCACGCGAGACATTGACGAGAGCAACAACAATGAACCCTAACATTCATGATATGGCAGTGCGCATTCTGGAGGCGGCGGGGAATCGTCAACGCTTCATCGTGGCCTTGGCGGGACCGCCCGGGGCAGGCAAGTCGTTTCTCTCGGAATGGCTGTGCCGGGAACTCAACGACCGCCAGCCTGGCATTGCCTCCGTGGTACCGATGGACGGCTATCACTTCGACAACGCCATCCTCGAGCCCCAGGGGCTGCTGCCGATCAAGGGGGCTCCCGAGACCTTCGACCCTGATGGCCTCAAGCACGATCTCGAGCGTATCCGCCGCGCCGATCGAGTCGTTGCCGTGCCGGTATTCGACCGTCCACTGGATTTGGCTCGTGCCAGTGGTCGTCTGATTACGTTGGAGCATCGCATCGTCATCGTCGAGGGCAATTACCTGCTGCTGGATCAAGACCCCTGGCCAGCACTACGTGAGCTGTTCGACATGACGCTGTTCCTCGAGGTGCCTGACGAAGTGCTCGAGGCGCGCCTGATCCAACGCTGGCTGGGAATGGGGCAGGACCAGCAGGGAGCCATGGAGCGTGCTCGTCACAAGGACATGCTCAATGCTCGCCTGATCAAGACGAGATCGGTCGAGCCCGATGTGATCTGGCGCTAGGGAAGAGCGAACTGAATACCCTTGCGGCGCCATTGCTTCATTGTGGACTGCACTGGGTCCGCTCGTCGCTTCAGTCAGCGACTCCTGAACACTCTGTTTTTTCTTAGTCATTTTTATTGCCGCTTGCGGCAAGGAGTGCCCTCATGACCGCTCTCAACAACGATAACCTGGACAAGCTCGATCCCAGGGTCGTCATTCCCGCATACGATCGTCGTAGCGTGACACCGGGAATCGTCCACTTCGGCGTCGGCGGCTTTCACCGTGCCCACCAGGCGATGACCCTGGACGACCTGATGAGCCGCGGCCAGGCACTGGACTGGGGCATCGTCGGCGTCGGCGTAATGCCGGGCGATCGTCGCATGCAGGAAGTGCTGGCCACCCAGGACCACCTCTACACCCTGGTGGTCAAGCATCCCGATGGCCGCTATGACGCTCGGGTGATCGGCTCGCTCGTCGATTACCGGTTCGCCCCGGACGACCCACAGGCAGTGATCGAGACGATGGCCGATCCGGCCATTCGCATCGTCTCGCTGACGGTCACCGAGGGCGGCTACAATTTCCATCCGGTGAGTGGCGAGTTCGACTTCGATAATGCCGACGTCCGCCACGACCTGGAACATCCGGAGGCGCCGAAGACCACCTTCGGGCTGATCACCGAGGCGCTCAAGCGCCGCTTCGAGCGAGGCATCCCGCCGTTTACGGTGATGTCCTGCGACAATATCCAGGGCAACGGCGAGGTCGCTCGCCACATGTTCACCGCCTTCGCCCGGCGCCGAGACGCCGAACTCGGGGCCCGGATCGAGGACGAGGTGCCGTTTCCCAACTCGATGGTCGATCGCATCACTCCAGTGACTGCCGGCACGGATATCGAGGAACTCGCCAGTCGCTTTGGCGTCGAGGATGCCTGGCCGGTGGTCTGCGAGCCCTTCACCCAGTGGGTGCTGGAGGATCGTTTCGCCGCCGGGCGCCCGGCCTTCGAGACGGTCGGCGTGCAGGTGGTCGACGACGTCGGCCCCTACGAGCTGATGAAGCTGCGGTTGCTCAACGCCAGCCACCAGGCGCTGTGCTACTTCGGTTATCTGGCCGGTTACCGTTACGCCCATGAGGTTTGCCAGGATCCGCTGTTCGTCGACTTCCTGCTCGACTACATGACCCTCGAGGGCTCCCCGACCCTGGCCCCGGTACCGGGGGTGGACCTCGAGGCATACCGCCACACACTGATCCAGCGTTTCGCCAATCCCGAAATCAAGGACACCCTGGCACGGCTGTGTGCCGAGAGCTCGGATCGCATCCCCAAGTGGCTGTTGCCGGTGATCCGCGAGCAGCTCGCCCGAGGCGGCGAGATCCAGCGTGCCGCCGCGGTGGTAGCGAGCTGGGCGCGCTACGCCGAGGGCGTCGACGAGCAGGGCAAGCCGATCGAGGTGGTCGATCGCCTCAAGGAGCAACTGATGACGATTGCCGCCGACAATCGCACCCGTCCCACCGCCTTTATCGACAACCGCGAGCTGTTCGGCGACCTGAGCGAAGAGGCACGCTTTCGTCGGGCTTATCTTGACGCGCTGGACAGCCTGCACCACAAGGGCGCGCGTGCCACCATCGAGGCCTTGGTCAGGTGCTAGGCTTGTTACACCATCGTCATGACCGCGAGCATGACGGATCGCGCCCGGAAAGAGGAACGTTAAATGTATATCGGGGTTGATTGCGGCACCCAGAGTACCAAGGTGGTGGTGGTCGATGTCGAGGGAGGCATGATCCTGGGTGAGGCCAGCCGTCCCCACCGCTTGATCGAGGGCGACAACGGCTGCCGCGAGCAGCAGCCCAGCGATTGGCTGGAGGCCTTTCGTGGCGCCTTTCACGAGGTGGTGGCGAAGGTTGGAATCGATACCCGTGCGATCCGTGCCATCGGCGTGTCCGGTCAGCAGCATGGCTTGGTGGCGCTGGATGCTCGGGGCGAGCCGGTACATCCGGCCAAGCTGTGGTGCGATACCGAAACGGCGGTGCACAATGCCGCCCTGGTCGAGCGGCTCGGCGGGGAGGCGGGGTGCCTGGACAAGCTGGGGTTGGTGCTGCAGACCGGTTATACCGCGTCCAAGCTGGCCTGGCTGCGCGACACCCATCCCGACGCCTATCGCCGCGTCGACAGTGTGTTGTTGCCCCACGATTACCTGAACTTCTGGCTGACCGGCGAGCGTGTCGCCGAGGCCGGCGACGCCTCGGGCACCGGCTATTTCGACACGATGGCACGGCACTGGCGCCACGACGTGTTCAGTGAGATCGCCCCGGAGCTGGATGCCGAACGCGTATTGCCGCGCTTGATAGAATCCCACGAGCCGGCCGGGGTGGTGCGCCCCGAACTGGCCCGCGAGCTGGGGCTCGCCGATGGCGTGCTGGTCGCCAGTGGTGGCGGCGACAATATGCTGGGGGCCATCGGCACCGGCAACATCGTCCCGGGGCTGGTCACCCTGAGCCTGGGCACCTCGGGCACGGTGTGTGCCTATTCCGCCGAGCCGGTGCGGGCCGAGAGCGCCATGGTCGCCAGCTTCTGTGCCAGCAGCGGTGGCTGGCTGCCGCTGATCTGCACCATGAACGTCACCTCGGCCACTACGCGGGTACGTGAGCTGTTCGAACTCGATCTGATTGCCTTCGGAGAACGACTCGCCAGTGCCCCGATCGGGGCGGAGGGTGTTACGATTCTGCCGTTCTTCAATGGCGAGCGGGTACCGGCCTTGCCACATGCCTCAGCCAGCTTTCTGGGATTGACCAGCGTCAACACCACCCAGGCCAACTTGTGCCGTGCGGTGGTTGAAAGCGCGACCTTCGGCATGCGCTATGGTCTCGAACTGCTCGGTGACTTGGCCAAGGGTGCCAGTCAGATCCGGTTGATCGGTGGTGGAGCCAAGAGCCCTGTGTGGCGTCAAATGGTCGCCGATGTCACCGGGACCCAGGTCATCTGTCCCGAGATTACCGATGCCGCGGCGCTGGGCGCCGCCCTGCAGGCGGCCTGGTGTGACCGGAACGCCACGACCTCGCTCGAGGCGTTATGCGCGCATCTGGTACGGCTCGACGAGCGTTCGCTGGCCAACCCCGCGCCTGCGCATGTCGAGGCCTACCACGAGGTCTATGCGCGTTATCGTCAGGCGCTCGCCGAGCGGCATGGCATTCCGGTCTGAATCCACGTCTTGTTTAGGAGCTGGTTTATGACGACCCGACTCGATGCACTCAAACGTCATTCCCTGGTAGTCGCCGACACCGGCGATCTCGATGCCATTCGTCGCTATCGCCCCCAGGATGCCACCACCAACCCCTCATTGCTGCTCAAGGCCTTCGACCTGCCCGACTATCAAGCCCTGATCGATGAGGAACTGGCGGCAGTCAAGGTCGAGGGTGGCGACCTGCAAGTCCAGGCCGAGCATGCCGTGGATCGCCTCGCGGTGGCCAAGGGTTGCGAGATCACCAAACTGGTTCCGGGGCGGGTATCCACCGAGGTGGCCGCCAAGCTGTCCTTCGACACCCAGGCCAGCATCGCCAAGGCCCACGAACTGATCGAACTCTATGAACGCCGCGGCGTCGGCCGCGATCGGGTGCTGATCAAGCTAGCCTCGACCTGGGAAGGCATCCGTGCCGCCGAGGTACTGGAAAAGGAAGGCATCAACTGCAACCTGACGCTGCTGTTCAGCGAAGCCCAGGCCCAGGCCTGCTTCGATGCCGGGGTGTTCCTGGTCTCACCGTTCGTCGGCCGGGTCACCGATTGGTACAAGAAGGAGACCGGCCAGGAGTACACGCCGGAGGAGGATCCCGGTGTACTGTTCGTGCGCAAGGTCTGTGAACGGGCCGGCCGGGGCGGTTACGACACTGTGGTGATGGGAGCGAGCTTCCGCACCACCGGCCAGATATTGGCGTTGGCGGGGTGCCACCGCCTGACCATCTCCCCGGCACTGCTCGAGGAGCTGGCCGCCGACGAGGGAGATATGGAGCCCAAGGTGGTGTTCCCAGCCCCCAGCGACAAGCGCCCGGTACCGTTGACCGAACCCGCGTTCCGCTGGGAGCATAACCGCGACGCCATGGCCAACGACAAGCTGCCCGAGGGCATCCGCCGCTTCGCCGACGACCAGGCGAAGCTCGAGGAACGCATTGCCGAGCGGCTGACGTCGCTATGATGGCAGCCTAGGCTGTTGCCTCGATCGCTCCTACCACAACCGCCATAGCGCAGCGGTGAGGATCCCAGCGCCGATGGCGGGGAGCGGTTTGCGAGTGGCGAGCATCACGCCCAGGGTGGCGACCAGCGCCAGCCGGGCTGCCCAGTCGCCGTGGACGGCCATGGGCGTGATCACCGCCACCAGGACCGAGCCGGCCATGGCATTGATGAAGCGCTCGACCCGCGGGCCGATCGGCACACGCGACATCACCAGCACGCCGCCGGCGCGGGTCAGGTAGGTCACCAAGGCCATGATGACGATGGCGAGCAGGGCGCCGGCGGGACTGACGGGCAAGCTCATGCCGAGGCCCTCCGCGAGCGAGCCTTACCGGGCATCAGCAGGCCGGCCACGCCACCGGCCAGCGCGCCAACGATGACGTGCGAGTTCTCCGGCAGCCAACGCAGTGCCGCCAGGGCACTGAGGGCCGCGACGCCCCACGGCAGCAATATCGACAGGTCACGCTTACCGTCGACCAGCATCGCCAGCAGGAAGCAGCCCATGATCACGTCCAGCCCGAAACGTTCCGGCTCGCTGATGCCGCTGCCGAATACCACGCCCATCAGGGTACCCAGCATCCATGCCAGCCACAGCGCGATGCCGCCACCGACCAGCATGCCGACATTGGTCTCGCCGCGCTGGTAGTCCGCCGCCGCCATCGCCCAGTTGGAGTCGCTAAGCACCACCAGCCCCGCATAGCGCTGCCCGGGGGGCAGATGGCGCAGCCAGGGATACAGCGCGGCACCCATCAGCAGATGGCGGGCGTTGATGGCGAAGGTGGTAGCGATCAGCGCAATCAGCGGAATCTGGGGCCCCCATAGCTCCAGTGCTGCGAACTGGGCGGCCCCGGCGAACACCAGGCCGCTCATCAGGAGGGTTTCGAGCCCCGACAGGCCACGCTGCAGCGCCGCCACACCGAACGCCAGCCCGAAGGCAATCACGAACAATGACAGTGGTGCCATGCGCTTGAGGCCGGACAGGATACCGGCCAGGTCGAGCTGGGCGCCCGGCGTCGGGGATGCAGACATGTGAGCCTCGCGACGATTCCATTAGCAGAGTAAGGTTTTCTATCCTGCGCGCTACCCGGAAAACCGGCAACCCGGGAGGTTCACTGATTCCAGACATCGGCCACGATCTCGTAGCTGCGCAAGCGATCCTCATGAGCATAGACATCGGTGGTCAGTATCAACTCGTCGGCGCCGGTGCGCTCGAGGAAGTCCACCAACCCCTCGCGTAGCGTCTCGGGGCCGCCGATCACCGCGGCGCCCAGGAACTGCGAGACCTGCGCCTGCTCCTGGGGCGTCCAGTCGAGCCGCTTCACCGGGGGCAGTGACTGGGTGCGCTTGCCGCGGATCAGATTGAGGAACTTCTGTTGCGCGGTGGTAGCCAGAAACTGTGCCTGGTCATCACTGTCGGCGGCAATCACCGGCATGCCGACCATGGCATAGGGAGCCTCGAGTGCCTCGGAGGGCTGGAAGTGGTCGCGATACAGCCGCAACGCCTCGAACAGATAGCCTGGCGCGAACTGCGCGGCGAAGGCGAACGGCAGGCCCAGCCGTGCCGCGAGCTGCGCGGAGTAACCACTGGAGCCCAGCAGCCACAGTGGTACCCGCGTGCCCTGGCCCGGCACGGCCTTGACCCGTTGGCCCGGTTCCGCGTCATCCAGATAGCGCTGCAGTTCGGCGACCTGGTCGGGGAAATCGCTGACACCGGAGTAGGGGTCGCGGCGCATGGCGGCCATGGTGGCGCCATCGGAGCCCGGCGCCCGCCCCAGTCCCAGGTCGATACGCCCAGGGTAGAGGGTCTCGAGAGTGCCGAACTGCTCGGCGATCACCAGCGGCGGGTGGTTAGGCAACATGATGCCGCCGCTACCTACCCGGATTCGCGCGGTATGCCCCGCCACATGGCCGATCAGCACGGCGGTGGCGGCGCTGGCGATGCCGTCGATATTGTGATGTTCGGCCAGCCAGTAGCGGGTGAAGCCCAGGCGTTCGGCCTGCTGGGCAAGATTCACTGTTTCGCGGAAGGTGTCCGCGCCGCTGCCGCCTTGACGGATCGGGGCCAGATCGAGGATGGACAGCGGGGTCGAGGCGAGTCGGCTCATACGGCACCTGATGCTGGAGAAATTATTAGCCTGCTTGCAATTTTGTTGGTATGGGGGCCGTGAGCGGGAATTGCAATCCTTCGACATCGTGACTGGGAAGCGATAGTGCTGGTGGGTGCCGATGCCTTCGAGGCCGAACGGCTTAGCGTGGAAGACCGATTGCGCCGTGCTCCTGCGGTCAAACGGCGCATCAGCCGGCCCGATACCTGAATGGTCAGGGAATGGCGTTCGGCCTATGATGGGGCGGAGACCGGAATCGTAGCGCCGGTGGTACGTTACCATGCCTATTCGCAAATCCCTTCACGGTGCCACACGTCGTGCGCGGCACGGTGCCAGGCAGCGTCGAGCGCCGGTGTCGTTCGATCGTTGGCTGGACCGACTGGTGGCCATCGCCGTGTCGACCGCGCTGCTGGTGGGCGGCGTGGCGCTGGCTGTCGCGTTCTTGTGATGAGCCGCTCGCCGCAGGCGTGGATGAGCGCCATTCCCTTCCCCGTGCGAGGAGTGTCCACCCATGAAGATCGTGATCCCCGATGACTATCAGGACGCCGTCAGGGCACTGGCCGCGTTCGACAAGCTCGCCGATCATGAGGTGACCATCTTCAACGACACCGTCACCGACCTGGATACCTTGGCCGAACGCTTCGCCGATGCCGAGGCATTGGTGCTGATCCGCGAGCGTACCTCGATCGGCGAGGAACTACTCGCTCGCCTGCCCAGGCTCAAGCTGATCAGCCAGACCGGCGGGGGTACGGCGCACATCGACCTCGAGGCCTGTCGTCGCCACGGCGTGACTGTGATGACCGGCGGCGGTTCGCCTTATGCTCCCGCCGAACTGACATGGGCGCTGGTGCTGGCGACCATGCGTCATCTGCCCCAAGAGGTGGAAAACCTCAAGGCCGGGCGTTGGCAGCGGACCCTGGGCACCGGGCTGCGTGGGCGCACTCTGGGTATCTTCGGCTACGGCAAGATCGGTCGTCTGGTGGCTCGCTATGGCCAGGCTTTCGACATGCCGATCCTGGTCTGGGGCCGTGACAGTACCCGGCAACGCGCCCACGACGCCGGCCACGAGGTCGCCAACAGCCAACGGGAGTTGTTCGAGCGCGCCGATGTGCTCAGCCTGCATCTGCGTTTGAACGAGGGCACGCATGGCATCGTCGGCGCCGATGACCTGGCGTGCATGAAGCCATCGGCGGTGCTGATCAATACCAGCCGTGCCGGACTGATCGCCCCTGGAGCACTGGAGGCTGCGTTGCGCGCCGGTCGCCCGGGGCGCGCCGGTATCGATGTGTTCGATGAAGAACCGCTCTACCAACATCCCATGTTGTCGTTGCCCAACCTGGTGGCCACCCCGCACCTGGGTTATGTCGAACGGGACAGCTACGAACTCTACTTCGGCGAGGCCTTCGACAACCTGCTGGCCTTTGCCGCGGGCTAGGGGTAACCCCGGAGTCCGTCATGGGAATCCGTCGGGGTCTCTTTTCCTAGGGATTCTCCAGCGATCTGGCCAGGGCCCACAACCCGACCAGCAGCAGCAAGAGGCTGGCGGGAACCAACACCGGCGTGATGCTGACCACCGCACCGGCGATGGGCAGTCCCAGCCAGATCAGCACCAGTGGAGCGCAACAGGCACCCCCCACCAGCAGTGCCGGCAGCGCCGCCAACAGGCCGGTGTTGGCGACGGGTGAGCGACAAGCACGCGGAGCCCGCCAGACCAGCCAGCCCGCCCCGACGTTCAGCCCTGCCAGTGCCCCTATGACCACGGCCAACAGGGTATTGATCGGGCTGAATGTCCAGACGATGGCACCCAGCGTGATCAGGCCGACAGGCTCGAACTGGAACGCGGCGCGTGTCTCGAGCGCATGGTTCCAGGCCGGAAAGCTGGCGTGAAGCCCGCCTCCGCCGCCACCGGCAATGTCTCCGCTCAGCCACAGGTAGAGTCCGGTATAACCCAGCGCCACCAGCAGGGCGGCATAGCGAGTGTCCGCGCGGCGCAGGATAGCGACCAATAGCTCTCTCAGTGCCCTCATCGTCGGTCACTCATACACGGCAGTGTCGGGATAGAAGGCGGCCCAGGCGAACCACATGGCCTCGAAGGCATTGACCGGCTCCAGTTTCTCGATGCCGGGGCCACTGACGCCTTCGGGGCCGAAGCGCAGGGCTGTCGCATCGATCTCGATCGCCTCGGGATTCTGAAATGCCCAGCCGGTACCCAGCCCCGGGTCGTGAATCACCACGTAATCGCTATCGCCAAGGCGGGTCTCGATGACGCTTTCCTCGCGCAGCGTGCCGCGGTCGATGGCCAGGGCCCCATCCTCGGTGCGCAGGCCGAAGACCATCTCCTTGGGAGCGTAGCGGCCATCCTGGTTCATCACCGGGAACAGGTGGCGGCTGTCGGGACGGTAATACCCACCCAGGGGGTGGTAGCTGCCATAGGGGTCGCGGCGATAGTTGCGCACGTAGCCGGTCTGATCGGTGAGTACCCGGGTCTCGGGATGGCGCGCCTTCCAACGTTCCCAGGTGGTCCAGAACAGGCGGAATTCCTCCAGCCCCCGGCCGGCAAGCTCACCATCGATGGCCACGCCGAGAATCTGCGGCCAGGCGCTGTCGGTGGCACGGTCGTACATCACCAGGTTGCTGTTGACCAGATTGCCGGAGACGCCCAGTTCAGTATCGCCACGCCGGAAGCCCAGGGCCGTGCCGGTCAGCGGGCAATAGGTGATGCTCAGCGGTTCGCCGTCGATCTCGTCGTTGACGATCTCGTGCCATACCAGAATGCGCTGGGGGTAGGCGCGAGCCTCGCCATGGCGATAGACGCCAATCACGATATCCTCGTCCCGCAGAAAGCCTTCGGCCTGGGCGGCGGACTGGAAGCGGGGCTGGTCGATGGAGGGAATGCCATCCTTGCCGGGACCGCCGGAACGCACCGCCTCACGGAAGGCATCCAGTGAGTAGACCACCGGCACCGAGGGTGGCGTGATGTTGGGTGGCGCGGCCAGCACCGCTACCAGGGGCGTCAGCAGTGCCACCAGGGGCAGGGCGGCCTTGAATACGTTCAGGGATGACATAGGACACCTCGCAGGCAGGATCCCGCATGCGCGGGTTCCCCCTCCAGCAGTGCCGAAAGGAGCCCGCAACCCTGAATCTCGGTCGTGGTGCCATCGCAATCCTTACAGCGGCACGCCACGCAGAGTAGAAGTGTCGTTGCCCCGCCAACGCGGTGTTCAGGTCGCTCTCAGCGCACTCCGAACACCCTTGCAAAGACCATGGCCCCCAGCCCCCAGGCGCCATTGATCACGAAGCCGCCAACGAAGCGCATCGGCAGGGCGGCCAAGTTCAGCCCCATCCCCTTGAGCGGGAATACCACCAGCAGCGCCACCAGGGTGAGCGCCACGCCGCCGAATATCCCTGCCTTCCACCACAGCCCGTGGGTGATGTCGCGCCAGGTGAACAGCCCGAGCATCGCGATGCCCCACACGCCACCCCAGAAGCTCGCCGAGAACCAGCCAGGCACCCCCAATGGCGGCACCGGCTGGATGGAGAAGGGCGCAAAGGGGATGGCGCCATAGGCATGCAACAGACCTACCACTGGCTGATGGAAGCACAGCACGGCGAGAAAGCCGGCGATAAAGGCGAGCACGACAAGACGTAACATCGAGACCTCCCACTCCCTGGGCCCAACAGCCAGTATGGCAGAGGTTGGTCCAGCTGCATGGTTTCAGCTCAGCGAGTACACGTGCCCCTCGCCGATGAGGACTGCCTGGCCACCGATGCGAATCGTCATGGCGCCTGCATCGTCGCGACGAACCTCGGCGAGTATCAGGCTGGCTCGTCCCATCTCGATGCCCTGTTCGATCTGCCACTGCCAGTGGCCCGGTCCTTCCCTGTGTGTGGCCAGGAAGCCCGCCAGCGCAGAGGCGGCACTGCCGGTCGCCGGGTCTTCGTGCAGGCCGCCGAGTTCGGTGGAGAACATCCGCGCGTTCAGGGCTTCCCCGTCGTTCACATAGAGATAGATCTGCTCGACATGGCTGGGTGAGACGTGTTGCAGCCAACGCGGGGAAGAAGGCTGCGCCTGGGCGAGCGTTTCCCGAGAGTCGAGTTCGATCAGATGGAAAGGCAGACCGCAGGAGGCAACGACCGGTGTGGCGATGACCTGAGACGGTGCCAGGCCAAGCAGGGCAGCGGCTGTCGTCCGGTCGAGAGAACTGACGCCGATCTCGACAGGCTGCGCGGTGGTGAAATAGGCCAAATCGTCTTCGAAACGTACCTCCAGATCGCCGACCCTGGCTTGCAGGGTCAGCGGCTGCCCGCGCTCGGCCATGCCCAGCGCTACCAGCAGATGCGCGGTACCCACCGTGGGATGACCAGCGAAGGGCAGCTCGGTGGAAGGCGTGAAGATCCGGATAGGGAATCGGTTCTTTGCCGTGGGAGTGCCGACGAACACCGTCTCCGACAAGTTCAACTCGTTGGCAATGGCCTGCATCCGGGACTCGGCCATGCCTTCTGCCTCGGGAAACACGGCCAAGGGATTCCCCGCAAAGGGGCGACCGCTGAAGACGTCCAGTAGCAGATAGCGATGGTTGTCCGGGGGCATACGGCTTCTCCTGTATGGTTGGGTATCACTTCCAGAACGGCTTGCGTCCTTCGCATTCGGCATCGATGCGATCGATACCGATATCGTCGAGCAGATGACTGTCCAGGCGCAGCAGCTGGCGCCGGGAGCAGTGACGCTGACATTGCCGCTTGAAGGCGGTGCGCAGTTGTTTCAAACGCTTGAGGAGCATGGCTGTGGTCTCCTGTCAGTGGTTCCATGACAGGCTACGATCGATTCAGGCATCGATACAGATTCAGATCTATAGTATTTTTACGATACAAATGGGAAGAAAACCCGACTGTATCGCTGATTATCACTGTATCTGTATCGGTCTATTCGGCATCCAGAGATAACTGTCATGAAGCGCTATGAGCAGGTGGTACAGACGCTGGCCCAGCGTATCGAGCAAGGGGTGTATCGCGTCGGCGATCGGCTGCCGTCGATTCGTGCCTTGTGCCGCGAACAGGGAGTGAGCGTCTCCACGGCGCAGGAGGCGTATCGACGCTTGGAGGAGGCCGGCTTCGCCGAGGCACGTCCCCGATCGGGCTACTACGTCCTGCCCAGGACGACTCCCAGCGTGTTGCCCAAGGTATCGCGCCCCGCGCAGCGGCCGCTGGATGTCTCGCAGTGGGACCAGGTGCTGGAACTGGTGAGAGGAACGCCGGGCGAAGACGAGATGCTGATGCTGGGGCGTGGCATTCCCGATCTGGGCGCGGCGACGCTGCGACCGTTGCAGCGACTGTTGGCTACCCTGCATCGGCGTGTCGATGCCCGCGGGCTCAACTACGACAGCCTGGCGGGGAGCCGCGAGTTGCGGCAGCAGGTAGCGCGGCAGGCGACGACGTCCGGCTGTCTGCTGCACCCGGACGATGTCCTGATCACCACCGGTTGCCAGGAGGCGCTGTCGCTCAGTCTGCGTACTCTGACGGCCCCGGGCGAGGTGGTAGCGGTGGATTCGCCGAGCTTCTACGGCACCATGCAGATTCTCAAGGCTCAAGGCCTCAAGGCATTGGAGATTCCCACCGATCCGCAGATCGGTATCAGCCTGGAGGCTCTGGAGCTGGCGCTGGAACAGTGGCCGGTGCGCGCCATCCAGGTCACGCCGACCTGCAACAACCCGCTTGGCTACACCATGCCCGAGCCCCGCAAGCAGGCGTTGGTGGCGCTGGCCCAGCGTTTCGATGTGGCAATCATCGAGGACGATATCTACGGCGATCTGGCCTTTACCACTCCACGCCCCAGGACCATCAAGAGCTTCGACGACGAGGGGCGGGTGTTGCTGTGCAGCTCCTTCTCCAAGACGCTGGTGCCGGGACTTAGGGTGGGCTGGATGGCCCCGGGACGCTACCGCGACCAGGCAATGCACATGAAATACGTCTCCACCGGCGCCTCGGCGACCCTCCCCCAGCAGGCGGTGGCCGAATTCATCGCCCATGGCTACTACGAGCGTCACCTGCACGAGATGAACCGCCAGTACCAGCGCCATCGCGACATCCTGCTCGGCTGGGTCGAGCGCTATTTCCCGGCCGGCACCGGCGTCAGCTATCCGCAAGGCGGGTTTTTGTTGTGGCTGGAATTGCCGGGAGGCATCGACTGCGTACGCCTCAACGATCGACTGGCCAGGGAGCGCTTGCATATCGCGCCGGGCTCATTGTTCTCGGCGTCGGGCAAATACCGCCACTGCCTGCGCCTCAACTATGCCGCGCCGTTGACGGCTTCCATCGAAGCGGCAGTACAACGTGTCGGCGAAACGGTCATGGCCATGCAGGAGGAACAAGCCGCACTGGTGTCGTGAGTGGCGATCCAGGGGCCAAGCCAAGTGGTCTCCTGGTTATTCGATCGTCTGGGTATTCGGCTCTCTGGGTGGTTGTGCCGTGGCCTCATCGAAGCGGTCGACCCGCCGCAAGGGAGCAAAGATTCGTGACCACGCACCGACCACCGCCAGGGTGCCGAGGCCGCCGATCACCGCCGCCGGCACCGCGCCCAACCAGGCGGCCATGCTGCCGGCACGGAACTCGCCGAGTTCGTTGGAGGAGCCGATGAACAGCATGTTGACGGCATTGACCCGGCCGCGCATCTCGTCCGGTGTGGCCAGTTGGATCAGCGTCATGCGCACGTAGACGCTGATCATGTCGGCGGCGCCGGCGACCGCCATGGCGATGAGTGAGACCCAGAACAGTGTCGAGAGCGCGAATACCAGGTTGGCGAGGCCGAACACCGCCACCGCGGTGAACATCACCAGGCCGGCATGTCGCCGGATGCCACGCATGCCCAGATAGAGCCCCATCAGCAAGGCCCCGACAGCGATGGCGCTGCGCAATGCGCCCAGTCCTTCGGGCCCGACATGCAGGATGTCCTGGGCATAGATCGGCAACAGTGCCACCACTCCGCCCAGCAGCACGGCGAACAGGTCCAGCGAAATGGCACCGAGAATGATCGGCTGCGAACGGATATAGCCAATGCCCGCCGTAAAACGCCGCCAGGCCGTGGCTTCGCGAGCCTTGGTTTCCTGCGCATAGCGGACCGGCACGGGCACCAGCAAGACCAGGGCCGTGACGAAGCAGCCCAGGCATACCGCATAGGCCAGGCTACCACCCATGGCGTAGAGGATGCCGCCCAGCAGCGGCCCGCCGATCACGGCGATCTTCATGATCGAGCTGTTGAGCGCGATGGCCTGGGCCAGTTGAGTGCGCGGCACGATATTGGGCAGCAGGCTCTGTAGCGTCGGCCCGGTGAAGGCACGTGCACAGCCGAACAGGGCCAGTACGAGATAGTAGAGCGTGACATCGCCGTTGCCGGAAGCGGAAAGCGCAAGCAGCAGGGCGCTACACAGGCCCTGTACGGCCCAGCTCAGTTGCAGGATGCGCTTGCGCGGGAAGCGATCGACCAGGTCGCCGGCGGGCAGCAGCAGGACCACCATGGGCAGGAACTGTGCCAGGCCCACATAGGCCAGTGACATGGGGTCGCGGGTAATGTCATAGACCTGCCAGGCGACCACCACCGCCTGGATCTGCATGGCGAACACTGCCGCCAGGCGCGACACCAGGAAGGCCAGGAAGCCTGATTGGCGGTGCAGGGCAAGAGGGGCGGCGTCGGAATCGTAGGCCAGGGAATCGGATCTCATGCGCATGCCGTTCTGCGAAACGAGCTTCGATTCTAAAGGCAGGCGCTGGTTTTGCCATCCGACTAATCGATAATCTGCTAACGAGTGTCAGTCGCTGAGATAATGCCGACGGTAGCCGCCGGCGCCGAATCAGGTAGTGGATGGGCGAGGTGGTAGTGGCTGACCTTAACGGTAGTCGACCCACACCGCTCCGGCATCGGCGGAACGCACGCAGTTCTCCACCCAGCGCACGCCCTCGACGCCCGCCTCGATATCGGGGATCCCCAGCGCCTCGATGGCCGTGATATCGCCACGATCCATCGCCTCCATGGCCAGCGCGAAGCGATAGTAGAGGTTGGACCAGGCCTCGAAGAGCCCCTCGGGATGGCCGGCGCCGATGCGGTCGTCCTCCAGCGCCTGCGGGTAGAGGTAGTCCATACCGCGCTCCAGGATCCGCACCGGCTGGCCCTGCACCTCGTAGCGCAGCTGGTTGGGGTGCTCGTCCCACCACTCGACACTGGCCCGGGAGCCGATGACCCGCACCTTCTGGCCGTGCATGGAGCCGGCGTTGACCGCCGAGGCCCACAGGTGCCCCATGACGCCGCCCTCGTACTCCATCAGCACGTAGGCGTTGTCCTCCAGCGGCGCGCGGCTCGCCACGAAGCTCTGCCGCGAGCACAGCAGCCGCTTGATCCGGAGTTGCGGCAGCATCGCCTCGGCGAGGTAGTAGGGGTGGGTCGCCAGGTCCCCGAGTACGTAGCTGGGCCCGGCATGGCGTGGGTCGACCCGCCACTTGGTGCTGGGGTTGGCCTGCTCGACGGCCTCGCTGTGGAAGCCGTGGGCGAACTGCATATGGACCATGCGGATCTCGCCCAGGTCACCGTTGGCGATCATCTCGCGTGCCTGGCGGATCAGCTGATGGCCGGCGTAGCCGTAGGTCACGCCGACGATACACCGCCGTTCCCTGGCCAGGGCGCGCAGCCCTTCGGCTTCCGCCACCGTGAAGCACAGCGGCTTCTCGCAGATCACGTGCAGCCCGGCCTCCAGCGCCGCCTTGCAGATGGCGAAGTGGGTGCTGTTGGGCGTGGCGATGGAGACTGCCTGGATACCGTCCTCGCGTTTGGCCTCCTCGGCGAACAGCGTCGGGTAGTCCGGGTAGCAGCGCTCCGGCGCCACCCGCAACGACTCGCCGAATTCGCGCCCCCGCGCCGGGTCGATGTCGAAGGCACCGGCCACCAACTGGAAGCTGTTGTCGCGCAATGCCGCGCAGCGGTGGCTATAGCCGATCTGGCTGCCGCGGCCGCCCCCCACCGTCGCCCAGCGGATGGGCGCAGAAACTTTCAGGTCACCCTGGATCATGGTCCTTTCTCCTGTTAGACGTCGGCCTGGAAGCCCTGGCCCTTCAGGTAGTCGAGGCTGGCGGTGACATCGGCGAGGCTGCCATCGGCATCGCGGGGATCGCGCTCCTGCTCGATGGTGATGTAGCCCTGGTAGCCGATCTCGTTGAGCAACCGATAGATGGCGTCGTAGTCCACGATGCCCTGGCCGATGGGGCACATCACCCCTTGGGCGCAGGCGTCGAAGAAGTCCACCTGCCTGGCCATGACATCGTCGAAGATTGTCGGCTCGATGTCCTTGAAGTGCAGGTAGTCCAGACGCTCGGCGTGTTCGCGGATCCAGGTAACGGGATCCATGCCCGAGTAGTAGAGGTGGCCGGTATCCAGGCACAGGCCGGCGGTTTCGTAGGGGATATCCGCCATCAGGCGCAGAATCTCGTCCTCGAACTCGATGTAGCCCCCGGCATGGGGATGGATGACGGCGCGGATGCCGTACTCGCGGCGGGCCAGCTCGGCGATGGCGCGGATGTGATCCATCAGGATGGCCCACTGCGCATCGTCAAGCCGCGGCGCCTTGTCGGGATGCCCCGCATGGAGGCTGCGCTCCGCGTGAACGTGGTCGATCAGCACGAGGTAGGGGGCTGGATAGTGTTGGCCGGGCTCGCGTGGCAGCTTGGGCAGTTGCTTGAGGAAGCGGCATATCTCGTGTGTCTGCCTGACCAGGCTGTCCCGGTTGGCGGGATCGACCAGGTCGTCGAAGATGGTGCCGGCGACCACCTTCAGGTCGCGCTCGTCCAGCGCCTTGCCGAGCAACTCCCTGTCCAGGGGCAGATAGCCGTAAGGACCCAGTTCCAGCCCCTTGTAGCCCGCCTGGGCGGCCTCATCCAGTACCTTCTGCCATGGTGGCAGATGGGGATTGCCGACGTGGTCGACGCCCCAGCAGCAGGGCGCGCTGGCGATTCGCATGCTCATTCGGGAGGCTCCTTCTCTGTTGTAGTGACGGGCTCCTGCCCAATCGGTATTCCTTGTGCGCTGGACCGATGGGGTGGTACCAATCGAGACGGGCCGGCCAGTAGCCGGTCCGTTGAGGGCCCCGGAATGCCCGACGCGAGGCTCAGGCGTTATGCGGCTCGCGGCGGTTCTTCATCCACATCGTGGCGGCGACGAAGTAGAGCCCCGTCAGCGGTACGACCAGCCACTTATAGGTCTCGACATAGTCGATGGCGTTGGCGCCATCCCCGATCCAGGCCCAGAAGCTCGCCAGCAGGATCACCACCAGGCAGCCGAAGGCCAGGAAATACCAGGGATCGCGGCGATTGACCGGGGCGTGAGGCTGAGCAGTGATGCTGGGCGGTTCGGGCGGATCCACCGGGCCGTAGGCCGCTTCGTAGTAGTCGATGCCGGACTCGGTCTCGACCCCCATGACGCGACACAACAACGGATAGACGATGAAGGACGTCAGCCACACCGGGATGAATACCGTGAACAGGTGGACCTGGGGCAGGCTGATCATGAGGATACCCACCACCACCCCGGTGACCCAGGTCAGGATGGCGGGGCGGTTGTCCTCGAGGCCCCGGTGCTCACGCCACAGCGGACGGATGCCAATCCGGGGCAGCACGAAGTGCTCGGCGGCGATAATGGCGCCGATGGGGGCCATGGCCATGATCAGGTAGGACATGACGTCCAGGAGCGAAGTGAAGGCAAAGGGGAAGCAGGCAATCACGGTGGTGACGGCACCCACCGTCAGGCTGACGTTGAAGGGCTTATGACGATGGAACACGGACTGGAAGGCCAGGCCCGCCCGATAGAGGCTCGGGATCGAGGTGGTCCAGCCGGCGACCACCACGGCCACCAGGCCCATGGCCCCGAGAATACGGTAGGCGATGGCGCCCGGGTCCAGACCGATCAGCTGTTCCTTGAGAAGCAAGGCGGCGGTGGCACCCAAGATGCCGGCGCAGACCCAGGCCATGAAGTGGCCGATGTACATGCCTGCCGCGGAGAAGTAACCATAGGAAGATTTGCGCGCGAAGCGCAGGATGCTCATGTCGCTCATGCCCAGATGCATCGGCAGGTTGACGCCCCAGGCCCAGGCGGCGATGACCCAGATGCTGATCCCCGCCTCGCCGTCCGGCGTCTGCCCGGTCCAGACCAGCCCGTCAAGCACCGCACCCAGGCCGTTCAGGCCCTGCTGGTCGCCCAGGTGGAGGACGATCGGCACGGACAGGATGCCGCTGACCAGGAACATGGTCGCCATCCAGGGCGCGCAGACCGTCGAAAAGTTGGCGATCAGCTTGAAGCCCTTCAGCGTCAGGAAGACGGTGAAGGCGCCCACGGCAAGCGCCAGCACCACGAAACTGACGCTGGTCGGGTAGAGACCGGTCTGCGGCGGAATGTCGGTCATGGCCCGAAACGCCGAGGCCGACACGGTGATCATGGCACCGGCCACCACGGCATAGAAGATACCGTTGACGAGGTTGTAGAGGAAGGAGACCTTCTTGCCCGCCAGCCGGGCCAGATACCAGTAGATCGTCATGCGCGAGCGTGTCGCCACCGGGCTGCAGACCCAGGCCCAGGACAGCACCGCCATGAAGTTACCGAGGATCAGCCCCCAGATCAGATCGCTGGTACTGACCCCCAGGGTCACCAGGGCGGCACCGATGACGAACTCCGTGCCCGCCACGTGCTCCCCGGAATAGGCCCCGAGAAAGTACTTGCCGCTGAGCTGCTTGCTGGGCGGAATGCGTTGACGTTCGAACTCACTGCCTTGGTCGGCGTCAGTTGTGGACGTGCCGACCTCGGGCGTTGAGAGGGGCGCGCTCTTGGAACTCATGAAGCATCTCCGATTCTTGTATGGGGTTCACGATGGCATGCGATCACCACCGGAGAAGTTGCATGGAATAATCGATGGCATGAATGGAATGTATATTCCATTTAGTTGGTAATCAAATTATCCGTTCTATACTTTGGTATTAGTGGAACACTGATTCCGGCTTGAATATCCCCATCGTTACCCATACAAGAACGCCGGGCTGGAGGGCCCGGCGCGAAGGTCACAATAGCCTGCTCCCGTCCAGCGGGATCAGTTGCGACGCATGTACTGATCCATGTTCTCCGGGGTCACCAGCTCGAAGGGGATCCACACGGCGCTGTCGATCTCTGCACCATCGACCAGCTTACGGATGGTGTCGACAGCCCCCTCGCCCTGGGCGGCGCCGTTCTGAAACACTGTGATGTCGAGCTCGTCGGCCTGCATGGCGGCAAGGGCATCGCTGGTGGCATCGATCCCGGCGACGATCACCTCGTCCATGTCGTAGCCGACATTCTTCAGCGCCTGAATGGCACCGATGGCCATCTCGTCGTTGTTGGCGATCACCGCGTCGAACTCGACGCCCGATGTCAGCCAGTTGGTCATCAGGTCGTTGGCCTCGATGCGCTGGAAGTCGGCAGCTTGCTTCTCGACGACCTCGAGCCCGCCGCACTCGTCGGTGGCGATGACATCGTGGATATCCTGGGTCCGTACCTGGGCGGCGTTGTCGCCCAGGGTCCCCATCAGCACCAGCAGTTTGCCCTCCCCACCCAGCAGGCGGCAGACCTCTTGGGCCTGCAGGGTCCCGGATTCCTTCTCGTCAGAGCCGACGAAGGCCTGGTTGTCGGGTAGGGAGTCGAGATCGACGGGCTGGCGGTTCACATATACCAGCGGAATGCCCGCCTGCTCGGCGGCGCGGGTCATCGCCTGGGTGGAGTCGGTATGCACCGGCTGAACGATGATGCCGCCGACGCCCGCGGCGATGAAGTTCTGCACCTGGCTGAGTTGGCGGCCAATATCGTCCCGGGCATCCTCGACATTCACCGCCATGCCCCGCTCCTCGGCAGCCGCTTCGAGACTCTCACGCAGGCCGATGGCGAAACGATCGTTGAGGTTGAAGAAACTGACGCCGATCTCGAGATCGTCTGCCAGCGCAGTCGCGGTCAGTAGGGTGGCGGCGAGCGAGATCAGGCTGAGCTTTTTCATGATCTTTTACCTTTGTTGTTGTCTTGCTGGGTGTGCTTCTTACTTGCTGATGGTTTGCTGCAGGGCGTCGATGGAGGACTGGATGCCCGCCTCGGTGGACATGGTGAAGTCTTCCATCTCGAGGCTGACCCAGTCGTTGTAGCCAACCATGCGCACGACGGAGAAGAACTCCTTCCACCACTGCAGGTCGTGACCGGCGCCGACGGCGACGTAGTTCCATGCGCGGTTGGCGACGTCGGTGACGTCCTTCAGTTCGAGAAGACCGTTCACATCGGCCAGACCGCGCTCGATGCGGGTGTCCTTGCCGTGGCAGTGGTGGATCGCCTCGCCCAGGGCACGGGCCCCGGCGATTGGGCATGCCCCTTTCCAGAACAGATGTGACGGGTCGAGGTTCATGCCAACCTTCGGACCCACTTCGTCGCGCAGGCGGAACAGAGTCTCGGGGTTCCACACCAGCATGGCGGAGAAATTTTCCAGCGCGACTTTCTCGACACCCACTTCATCGGCGAGCTTTACGAGCCGATGCCAATAGGGGAACGCGCAATCTTCCCACTGGTAGCGGTCGCGTTCGGGCATCTCATCGGGCCAGCTCTTGGTGTAGACGAGCCAGTTCGGCACGCTGTCACCCGGCGCGGCGGGCGGCAGACCGGACATGGTCACGATCTTCTTCACGCCGATTTCCCCGGCCAGACGGATGGTCTGTTCGAGCTCCTTGCGATGACGCTCGCCAAGCGCGCCGGGATCGAGCGGGTTACCCGAGCAGTTGAGGGCGGCGATCTCGAGACCGCGGGCCTCGATTTCGTTGAGCCTGGACTTCAGCAGGCTCTTGTCGGCCAACAGGTCGTCAGCGCGGAAATGTGGCGCCGGCGACCAGCCGCCACCGGTCATCTCGATACCTTCAACCCTTAGGGCGACGCATTTATCGAGCATCTCGGTGAAAGAGAGATCGCCCATCACATCGGTGCAGATGGAAAGTTTCATTGTCGTGGTTTCCTGATTCGTTAGTGTGCGGACGGCTGAAATCTCATTGGTAATCGACCCATGCCGAGCCTGCGTCTGCTGAGCGCACGCAGTTCTCGAGCCAACGCACGCCTTCGGTGCCAGCCTCGATGCCCGGGTAATGGTGGGTTTTCAGGAACGCTTCGTCGCCGCGCCGCTTGGCGTCGATGGCCTGGGCGATCCACAGATAGATGTTTGCCCAGCTGTCGCCGAGGCCTTCGGTGTGCAGCGCGCCCATGCGATCGATCGCGAGGCTTTCCTCTTCGAGGTAGGGCATGCCGTGGTGCAGGGTACGGTTCGGTTCCCCCTGCACTTCGTAGATCAACTGGTCGGGATGGGCATCGGACCACTCGAGGGAGGCCTTGGAGCCGACGAAGCGGTAGCGCTGGGAGCCCATGTTGCCGGCGTTCACCGACGACACCCAAAGGCGGCCACGGGCGCCGTTATCGTAGTGGGTCAGCACGGTCGCGTGGTCTTCGAGCGGTGCGCGGGTCGGAATGAAGGCCTTGCGGTCGCAGAGCAGCCTTTCGATCTTCATATGCGGCAGCACCACCCCGGAGAGGTAGTAGAGGTGCGTACCGATATCGCCCAGCACGAAGGTGGGACCCGCGGTTTCGGGGTTGGTGCGCCATTTCACGGCCTCGCCCGCACCCACGTCGTCGCCCGAGTTGAAGCCATGGGTATATTGCAGGTCGACGATGCGGATCTCGCCGAGCATGCCCTTCTTGACCATGGCGGCCATCTGGTGGACCAGTGGATGACCGGTGAAACCGTAGGTCACGCCCACGATCAGGCCCTTATCCTCGGCCAGTTTCGCCACCTCTTCGCACTCGGCGACGGTGAAGAACAGCGGCTTTTCGCAGATCACGTGCAGACCCGCTTCCAGGCAAGCCTTGGTGATCTCATAGTGGGTGAAGTTGGGCGTGGCGATCGACACCACCTCGACGCCGTCTTCGCGCGCGATCTCTCCCGCAATGAGATCCTGATAGGTCGCATAGCAACGATCCTCGGCCACACCGAGGTTGATGCCGAAATCGCGACCGCGCTCTGCGTCGAGGTCGAATGCGCCGGCAACCAGTTGGTAGGTGCCGTCCCGCTGGGCGCCGGTGCGGTGCTTGTAGCCCACCTGACCGGTGCGACCGCCTCCCACCATGCCCCAGCGCAGGGGGCGTTGGATCTTCTTCTCGCCATTGAGCATGTCGTGATTCCTTGTCGGTTGTCGTGACTCGAGTGTTTTGCACCCGGTTGCAATTGCGGCCGAAAAAAATGCGCAAGCTGTGTTGCGCCTGTCAGCTCACCGAGAGGAGGCTCTTGCTGCCTGTTTGCACCCGGTTGCAAACAGCGTAGAATGGGTAGAATTATTCCGTCAAGGAAATATTGTGAATAAAAATTCCAAACCCCAGGCGAACCAGAAGGTCACGGCCAGCGACGTGGCGGCAAGAGCGGGGGTGTCCAAGTGGACCGTCTCCAGGACCTTCACCGAGGGCGCCTCGGTCTCTCCCCGGGCGCGAGAGCGTGTGCTCAAGGCCGCAGCGGAACTCGGCTACCGACCCAATCTGCTGGCTCGTGGTCTGACCAAGCGCCAGACCCATATCGTGGGCCTCGTGGTCGACGAGATGGACAACCCCAATTTGCTCGCACTGATCAATGCCACCACCTCGCAGTTGCAAAGCAGAGGTTATCTCTCCATGCTGCTGAACATCACCGAGGACAACCGGCATGGCGCGGCCATCTCGTTGGCCGACCAGTTCCAGGTGGATGGTCTGATCTTTCTCGGTACGGTATTGAACGATGAACTCGTCAGTCTGGCACGGGACATCCGCCATATTCCCCTGGTGGTGCTCTATCGTAACTGTGAAGATCCCGACATCCAGGTCGTCTCGACGGATGGCTATGCCGCCGGACGGGAGATCGCCGAACTTCTCGTCACCCAGGGTTATCGGCGGATTGGCTATATGGCGGGCCCTGTCAGTGAATCGACTCGTCTTCGCAGGCTCGGTGGCTTCCAGGATGGCCTGGCCAGGCATGGCGTGACCGGTATCGAAATACTGGAGGCCGATCACTACCGACGCGATAGAGGTTTTACCGTGCTAGGCGATTACCTGGAGGCCACCTCGGAGCGCGATCGCGTCGAGGCGCTGTTCTGCGAGAATGACATCCTGGCAGTCGGCGCGCTCGATGCGCTGTCAGCGCAGGGACTGTCCGGGAGCATGGCCATTGTCGGCTTCGATGATATCGAGCTGGCGGACTCGCCGCGCTACGAGTTGACCACCTATCGGCAGCCCATGCAGGCGTTGGTTGCCGAAGCCATCCACCGTGTCGTTGACCGGTCGGCCGCAGAGAACCACCAGCTCCTACCGGGTGAACTGATCCTCAGGAAGTCGCACCTGCTGAATTCGTAACTCCATATCAAGAGTGCCGGGAGCCATATGGCCCCGGCACTTCTTCTGTGCATAATTCCAAGCAGAATCAGTGTGTCGGCATGGTGAAGTGGTTGGTTTCCGCACGGATACCGCTCGGCCAGCGCTGGGTGATGGTCTTCATGCGAGTGTTGAAGCGCACGCCATCGGGACCGTGCATGTGCAGCGGGCCGAACAGCGAGCGCTTCCAGCCGCCGAAGCTGTGGAAGGCCATGGGTACCGGGATCGGCACGTTGACCCCCACCATGCCCACCTGGATCTGCTCGCAGAACTGGCGGGCGGCGTCGCCGTCACGGGTGAAGATGGCGGTGCCGTTGCCATACTCGTGGTCGTTGATCATCTTGACCGCGTCGTCGTAGCTGTCGGCGCGGGCGATGGCCAGCACCGGGCCGAAGATTTCCTCGCTGTGGATGCGCATCCCCGGCTTGACGTGGTCGAACAGCGAGCCGCCGACGAAGTAGCCATGGCCGGCACCTTCGACCACCGCTTCGCGACCGTCGACCACCAATTCCGCGCCTTCCTCGACGCCGGTGGCGATGTAGCCCTTGACCTTCTCCAGGTGCTCCCTGGTGACCAGCGGGCCCATGTCGTTGTCGGGGCCATCGACGATCCCCGGACCGACGCGCAGCTTGGCGAGCTCGGCAACGAGCTTCTCGCGCAGGCGCTCGGCGGTTTCCTTGCCCACCGGTACGGCCACCGAAATGGCCATGCAGCGCTCACCGGCCGAGCCGTAAGCAGCCCCCATGAGGGCACCGACGGCTTGGTCGAGGTCGGCGTCGGGCATCACCACCATGTGGTTCTTGGCGCCGCCCAGGGCCTGGACGCGCTTGCCATGCGCGGACGCCGTGGCGTAGATGTATTCGGCGATCGGCGTGGAGCCGACGAAGCTTACCGCCTGGACACGCTCGTCGGTGAGCAGCACGTCGACGGACTCCTTGTCGCCGTTGATCACGTTGAACACACCGTCGGGCAGGCCGGCTTCCTTGAGCAGTTCGGCCAGGCGCATCGGTGTGGAAGGATCCTTCTCGGAGGGCTTCATCACGAAAGTGTTGCCGCAGGCCAGCGCGATGGGGAACATCCACATCGGCACCATGGCCGGGAAGTTGAACGGTGAGATACCGGCACACACGCCCAGCGGCTGCATCAGCGAGTAACTGTCGACACCGGTACCCACGTTCAGCGAGTGCTCGCCTTTCTGCAGGTGCGGAATGCCGCAGGCGAATTCGACGACTTCCAGGCCACGGGTCAGTTCGCCCTTGGCATCGGAGAACACCTTGCCATGCTCGCTGGAGATCAGTCGGGCGATCTCGTCGGCATTGGCCTCCACCAGTTCCTTGAACTTGAACAGGATGCGCGCGCGCTTGAGCGGCGTGATCTTGGACCACGAGGCGAAGGCCTCGTCGGCAATGCGTACCGCTTCGCGGGTCTCGTCGACAGTGGCCAGGGCCACCTGGGCGCTCTGCTCGCCGGTGGCGGGATTGTAGACCGGGGCGAAACGTTCGCTGCGGCCCTCGACGAGGCTGCCATTGAGATAATGATGAATCTGGTTCATAAGAAAACCTTCGATGCTTCCGGTTGAAGATAAGGGGCTCGGTTCCCAGGGCGCGTCATGCGTCGACACTGAACCCAGCCTGTTCGGCCAGCGACTTGAGGTTGCGATACCCCACGCGGGCATAGGTCAGCGGATGCGCGACTTTCGGGTCCTGCTCGGCTTCCACCACCAGCCAGCCCTGGTAGCCCTGTTCGCACAGGTGTTTCAGGCCGGGCAGGAAGTCGATGTTGCCGTCGCCGGGCACGGTGAATACCCCATCGAGTACACCATTGAGGAAGCTCTTGTCGCGGTTGCGCAGCTCATCCAGCACCGGGAAACGAATGTCCTTGCAGTGCACGTGCTTGATGCGTGAGGAGTAGCGCTTGGCGATGGCCAGCGGGTCGCCACCGGCGCCCACCAGGTGGCCGAAGTCGAGCAGCAAGCCCACCGAGTCGCGGGTGTTATCCATCAGCCGCTCGACGTCGGCCTGGCTCTCCACCACGGTGCCCAGGTGGTGGTGGTAAGCCATGTGCACGCCCTGCTCCTTGAGGTAGTCGCCGACGATGTTCAGTCCCTCGGTGAGGCGTTGCCATTCGGCATCGTTCAGGTGCGGGCGCTGGGACAGTGGATGCGACTGGTCGCCGTGCACGCAGTGGGTGACCTCGCAGAACACCATGGCCTTGGCGCCACACTGCTTGAGCAGGTTCAGGTGATCCTTGACCGCCTCGATCTCCTCCTCGGGGCTGCGTTCCAGCAGATTGCTGGAGTACCAGCCGGAGACCAGTGACAGGTCGTGCTTGTCCAACACTTCGGAGAGAGCCTCCGGGGTGCGGGGGAACTTGTGGCCCAGTTCGAAGCCGCTGAAGCCGGCCTCGCGGCCTTCCGACAGGCAGACCTCGAGCGGTGTCTCGCCACCCAGGCTGGGCAGGTCGTCATTGGTCCAGGTCAGCGGGTTGATTCCCAGTCTTACGCTCATGACGCGCTCCTAGAATAAAAAAACTAGTTATCCACTTTGGTGTGCGATCCGGGGAGCAGTTGAACAAATCGCCGAGCGAGATGAAGCGCAACGCAGCGATTCGCTCGCGCAGGCATTTGGTCAGTGCTCCCTTACATGTTCTGCCGCTGGCGTGCCTTATAGCTCTCATAGCGCTTGCGGGCTTCCTCGACCTCGGAGCGCTCGGAAACCTCCGGTACCGCTACGTCCCACCATGAGCCGCCTTCCTGGGTATCGAGCAGCGGATCGGTATCCAGGGTGATCACGTAGCTGACGCTCGAGGCCTTGGCGCGCTCCAGTGCCGCTTCCAGTTCCTGGATGTTGTTCACCTTCTCGGCGCGAGCCCCGAGGGCAGTGGCGTGAGCGGCGAAATCGGTCTTGGGCGCGCCACCCTCGACGGTCAGGCAGTCGTCCAGCAGGTTGTTGAAGCCGGGGCCGCCGCAGAATTGCTGCAGACGGTGGATACAGCCGTAGCCACGGTTGTCGAGCACCACGGCGATGATCTTGTAGCCCAGCATCACTGAGGTGGCGATCTCGGAATTGAGCATCAGGTAGGAGCCGTCGCCGACCATGACGAAGACTTCGGAGTCGGGCTTGGCCATCTTGGTACCCAGGCCGCCGGCGAGCTCGTAGCCCATGCAGGAGTAGCCGTACTCCATGTGGTAGCCCTTATCGAAACGAGTACGCCACAGCTTCTGCAGCTCGCCCGGCAGGCCGCCGGCGGCACACACCACGATGTCCCTCTCGCCGGCGGCGCGGTTGACGGCGCCGACGACTTCGGCATCGGTGGGCAGGTTGGTACCGCGGTCGGTGGTGGCGATATCCACTGTCTTGTTCCAGTCGGCTCGCAATTGAGCCGCCTTCTCGATCCAACTGCCGTCGGGTTGCCAGTCCTGCAGAGCCGAGTGAACTTCCGGCAATGTCAGCTTGGCATCGCCGACCAGCGGTTGCCCCTTGTGCTTGACGGCATCGAAGGAGGCGACGTTGAGACACAGCAGACGGGCGTCCGGATTGATCATGGCGCGCGAGCCGGAAGCGAAGTCGCCCAGGCGGGTACCCACGGCGATGATCAGGTCGGCTTCGGCTGCCAAGGCGTTGGTGGAAGCAGCACCGGTTACGCCAACGGTACCCATGTTCTGCTCATGGTCCCACGGCAGGGTGCCCTTGCCGGCCTGGGTCTCGCCCACCGGCAGGTGGTAGGTGGAGACCAGCGCGTCCAGCTCGCTCAGGGCGCCGGAGTAGTGAACGCCGCCTCCGGCAATGACCAGCGGCTTTTTGGACTGACGGATCAGCTCGATGGCGGCTGACAGCTCCTGCTGATCCGGCGACTGGCGGCGCAGGCGGTGCACCTTTTCGTCGAAGAAGTGCTCCGGGAAGTCGTAGGCCATGGTCTGCACGTCTTGCGGCATCGCCAGGGTCACCGGACCGCACTCGACCGGATCGGTCAGCACGCGCATCGCCTGGGGCAGCGAGGTCAGCAACTGCTCGGGCCGGGTGATGCGATCGAAGAAGCGGCTCACCGGCTTGAAGCAGTCGTTCGACGTCAGGGTGTGGTCGTGGAAGTTCTCGACCTGCTGCAGCACCGGGTCTGGCAGACGGGTGGCGAAGGTGTCACCCGGCAGGAACAGTACCGGCAGCCGGTTGACATGGGCCACGGCGGCGGCGGTGACCATGTTGGTCGAGCCGGGCCCGGCCGAGGCGGTGCAGGCCATCATCTGCCGGCGGTTCAGCGTCTTGGCGTAGGCGATGGCGGCATGCGCCATGCCCTGTTCGTTGTGCGCCCGGTAGGTGGGCAGTTCCTCCTGGACGTGATACAGCGCTTCGCCCAGGCCGGCCACATTGCCATGGCCGAAGATGGCCCATACGCCGGCGAACAAGGGTTTCAGCTCACCGCCGATGTCGACTTTCTGGGCCATCATGTAGCGAATGACGGCCTGTGCCATGGTGAGTCTAACGGTGTTCATGACAGGACTTCCTCTGCTTGGGGCTGAGCGGTGATACGCAGCCGCTGCCATTCCTCGATCAATTCCGCGTAATTGCCCGCGACCTGGTCGATCAGTTGGGCATCGTCGATATCGCCAGCCAGCCAGGCACGGCTGGGAGCGGAGAACAGGGTGCGGCCGACGGTGAACCCTTTGCACTGGGTATGCCGGGCGGCGGCGGTGAAGCCGTTTTTCATGTCATCCATGGGCGCATCCAGCCCCAGCAGTACCACGCCACGGCAATGTGGATCCTGTCTCTCGATGATTTGACTGACTTCGCGCCAGGCGGCATCGGACATGGTCGGCAATTTCCACCAGTCAGGGCGGATACCCAGGTTATAGAGACGCTGCAGGGAGCGAGCCAGGGTATGGTCATCGACGTCCCGATGGTTGGGCGGAATCACCTCGACCAATAATTCCAAGCCGTTGCTGCACGCTGCCTGGTAAAGCTGGCGCAGGTGGGCCTCCTGGTCGAGCCGCAGCGATACCGGGTCGTCCGGGTGGTAGAACACCAGACATTTGATGATGTGCTCCTTGGGCCAGTGACGCAGGCAGCTCCCCAGGTCATCACCATGCTGGAAGCGCAACGGGCGTGAGCTGGGCAGTTCCACGGGACGGCCGATCCACCACCCCTTGCCGGTGGCGTCGTTGAGCGCGTCCTGGCCGAAGACGTCATCGACCAGAATCGCCGGTCTCTCGAGTCCTGTGCGGCGCGCGCCTTCTTCGGCAGCCGCGACCAGCAGGCGCTTGAGTGCCGGGATGCGAGCGGGATCGGCCTTGACCTCGCGGGCCATGTCGGTGAGCTGGCGTCGGTGATCGAAGGCCAGGCCGCAGACCTCCGGCCACTCCACCGGTGTCCGTGTGGTGGCCCGGTGCAGGTGGTTGAGTTGGATATCCTTGTCGGGGCGCTTCACCGACTCGCGACGGCTCAGGTAGTCGAACAGTTCTTCCTCGGTGGGCATGGCCGGGGCACAGCCGTGGCGCGAAACCACCAGCGCGCCGCAGGCATTGGCGTAGCTGGCGCTGGTGGCCCAGTCTGCTCCACGCAGCCAGCCACGCAGCAGACCGCTCATGAAGGCGTCGCCGGCGCCCAGCACGTTGAGCACTTCGACCTTGACGCCCTCGACCAGGATGCCGTCTTCGATGCGTTCGGGAATTCCACCCTCGAAGACCACGCAGCCCTGGGGCCCAAGCTTGCAGACCAGGGTGGCATCGCTGATCTTGCGCACCGCGCGCAGGGCTTCCAAGGTGTCGGTGCTACCCCCGGCGATATGGAATTCTTCCTCGGTACCGACGATCAGGTCGAAGTCGGGCAACCAGGCCTGCAGGTCACGGGTGACCTTGTCGTCGGCGATGAAGCGGGTTTCACCGTCGCCTGGCGTGGTCAGCCCCCACAATACCGGACGGTAGTCGATGTCCAGCACGCGTTTGACACTATGTTCGGCGGCAGCGTCCAAGGTCTTACGGCAGGCTTTGCCGGTGGTTTCGGTAGAAAGGTGCGTGCCGGTGATGGCCAGCGCCTGGGCGCGGCCAATGAAGGCTGGGTCGATGGCCTCGGCGTCGATGGCCATGTCGGCACAGTCGCGGCGATAGAACAGCAACGGGAAACTGTCGCGATCCTTGAGGGCCAGCAGTACCAGGCCGGTGTGACGTTCCGGGTCGGTCTGCAGGGCCGTGGTGTCGACACCCACGCGCTCGAGCTCTTCGCGCACGAAGTTGCCCATCTGCTCGTCGCCGACGCGCGACAGCATGGCCGACTTCAGCCCCAGGCGAGCGGTGCCGTAGGCCATGTTGCCTGAACTACCGCCCAGATACTTGGCAAAGCTCGAGACGTCTTCGAGGCGGCTGCCGATCTGTTCGGAATAGAGGTCGACGGCGACGCGTCCTAGGCAGATCAGGTCCAAGGTCTTCGTGTCGTTCATAGCGGTCGTATCCTACTTGGGGCCGTATCCCGAGCTCCTGCGTAGCTGCCTGTCAGGGAGGACTCTGTCGGCCGGGTTGCCGTATATCGGTAGCGTTTTTCAAGTTTCGTTCAGATTAGAATATAAATTCCAAAATCTCAACAAATGGAAGAGATGATTCATTAGCCATTGGTCGCAGGTTGGCCTGATTGGCAGAAAAAAGCCCTGACCGGCCGGTCGTGGCAGGCTCAGGGCTTTTGGGCAGGATCAGTCGTCAGGCCAGGGCATGCCCGGGTCAGGCGTAGAACCCGGGGCGCTCCGGCATCTCGATCGACTCGATCTGGCCGCTTTCCTGGGCCTTGACACAGACATCGCCGGCGATGGCCGCGGCATAGCCATCCCAAGACGACGGTCCGCCGATTTCACCGCTTGCCACGCCGTCGATGAAGGCCTGGAGCTCGACATCGAAGGCGTCGTTGAAACGTTTCTTCCAATCCTGAAGGATGTCGCTGGAGAGTTTGCCGGCCTGGCGGTACTGCAGGCTTTGCGGCTCGGGCAGGTTGGCGATGCCATCCTCGCCGACGACGGAGCATTGGATGTCGTAGCCGTATTGGCAGTTGACGAAGACTTCCACATCGATGCGTACGCCCTTGACGGTTTCCAGCAGTACCATCTGTGGGTCTTCCACCTTGCTGTGAGCGTGGCGGGTCTTGCGGGGGAAGATGACCTGGGCGCTCTTGTAGTCATCGTCGAGCAGCCAGCGGAAGGTATCCAGCTCGTGGATCAGGGTGTCGTGGATCGCCATCGGCGTGACGTAACGCTCCGGCACCTCGGGATTGCGGTGCGCCGCATGGATCATCAACGGCTCACCGAGCTTATTGGTGTCGATGGCGTTCTTCATCATCTTGTAGCCGCTATCGTAGCGACGCATGAAACCAACCTGTACCAAGCGCTTACCGGCCTGGATCTCGGCATCGATGATGTTGCGACAGCCTTGTGCGGTGGTGGCCAGTGGCTTCTCGCAAAACACGTACTTGCCGGCTTCGATGGCCGCCAGAACGTACTCCTCGTGGGTCGGGCCCCAGGAAGTGACCAACACGGCATCGACATCGTCGGCCTCGATCAGGTCGTGGCCATTGTCGTAGACCTTGGCCCTGAGCCCCAGGTTGTCGACCATGCGCTGCGACTGCTCGGCATTGACATCGGTGACGGCGACGATTTCTCCACCGGTGAGTGTCTGGGTGATGCGCCGCGAGTGCTCCTCGCCGATCATCCCGGTACCGATGACTCCGATTCTGACGGTCATTGTTGCGTCCTCATTTATTATTCCAGTACTTGTCGACGTAGCGCTGGATCTCTTCGCGCATGAAGCGCGAGGATTCCTCGGCGCGCTCTTCCCAGGCAAAGACGCAGGCGGTCATGATGCCGTCGAAGCCGACATCGGCGAGTGTCTTGAAGAACAGGTCCCAGTCGACCTCGCCCTGGCCGATGTCCAGGTGCTGGTGGATGCGTGCGGTGGAGCCGGGCGGATTGATGATGTAGCGCAGCCCCGAGGACGCCTTGTGGTTGAAGGTATCGGCTACGTGCACATGGGCCAGCACCGGTGCGCTGTCGCGGATCATCTGTTCCATATCGTCGCCGAAATGGAAGGTATGGGGAGCGCAGTAGAGGAACTTCACATTGGGCGAGTTGATGGTACGTATCATATCCACGGCCGGATGCAGCGTCTCGACGAAGTCATCGGGGTGCGGCTCGATGTTGAGCTGAATGCCTTCGCGCTCGAAGATCGGCACCAATTCTTCCATGGATCGCCACCAGGAGGCCTCGCTCGACTCTGTGGTAGCACCCCCCTGGCAGCAGCTGGAACAGCTGCCGCGCTCGGGATGCGGGCCGCGACCGAACTCGGAATTCATGGTGTCGACTTCCAGTTCCACCGCGATCTCGATGGCCTTCTTCCAGTACTTGACCGCCGCCTGGCGCTCCTCTTCATGAGGGCTGGCCCAGCGATACATGGGCAGCAGGGAAGACAACTTGACGTCATGAGCCTTCAGCGCCTTCTTGAATGCCTGTAAGCGCTCGGGATAGACGCGGGGATGGACGAACCAATCCAGGAAGTCGGCCCGCGGCGATAGTTCGATGTATTCGTAACCCAGGTCGGCCGCCAGTCTTGGTAGATCGTTGAGCGGCACATGCCGATGCATGAAGGGATCGAGGGCGATTTTCATGATTGAGTCCTCTCTTGGTCTCCAGCGGTTGCTGGTTGGGCGTTGGAGAATTCGACGGGTCCGTTACGCGGCCAATTGCTGGCGGATGTAGTCGATGCTTTCCCTTACGGCACCAAGCGGATCCTGCAGTCCATGTACTTGTTCGGCGAAGGGCTCGAAGGAGAAGTAGCCACGGTAACCGGCAGCCAGCAGTTCCTTGATCTGGCCGACGTTGTCCAGGCGGTCGCGATCTCCCACCAAGAGACGATGGGCGTCGAGCATGTCGTCGAAACCGATTTCCGGGTCCTCGACGCCGGAAATGTGTACCAGGCCGGTACGCTCGGCGAAGAAGGCGGTTTCGCCGGCGCCTTGATGATGGAAGGTGTCATGGACCAGGCCGAAACGCTGCTCGAGTCCCAGTTCCTGAATCGCCCTGACCGCCTTCTCCTTGGTGCGCAGCGAGGAGATGGGGAAGCCCAGCGGTTCGACGAAGCCTTGCAGATCGTAGCGGCCAAGAATGCCGTCCAATGCCGTCAGCGCCTGCTTGAGACCGGCGTGCTTCTCTTCTTCGGAGGCGCGGTAGTCACCATCGACCAAGGGGCACAGCACCAGGCCCCGGCCGCCGGCGGCATCGACCAGCTGTGCCAACTTCTCGGCCTGGGTGGCGCGTTCGTCGTTCCAGATATTGAAGGGATAAAGGGCATTGATGCTGAGCACCTCGATCCCGAATTCACGGGCGTACTTGCCTGCCGCCCTGGCCTGGCCGAGTTCAGTGATGCTGTTGGCTTGCACATCATTACGCAGCTCGACCGCGCCCAGGCCCATCTCCTTGGCGGCTTCGATCAACTGCTCCGCGCTCAGGCGAGGGCACACCATGTGATTCAGGGAAAACTTGAGTGATTGTGCGGACATTGGATCCACCCTTGTGTGTATGTTGTGTTGGTGCGTTGCGGTCGTGCCATGGCCGATCGGGGGCTGGCATTCGTGGCTACCACGGCCCTGAGGCGTGCTGAATGAGCTGAAGGCTAGAACAAGCATTCCAAAAAATCAACATGGGAAATTTTTATTTCTCTTGAGATGGAGGGGCGCGACAGGAGGGGATTAAATTTATATTATTCAATTGGTTATATGGTGAGTGGCGTGGGGTGTCCTGGAAAGGTGGTAGGGAAGCTGCGCCTTCTCTGCTACTAAAGGAGCAGACATTGAGGGGTAATGACAGCGCCATGGGATATCACCTCAGCAGGGCATCGAGCTGGTAATCTGGGCAACCGCTCCCTGTACCATGAAAATCGTTTGTTCTATACTATGGTATAGGTGGAATATACATTCCGTGTCGCCTAGACTGCACCTGCGACCATGTCATCCCCGTGAACCCTCCAGGTGTCGCGGCTTCGGAAGGAAGGCTGAACCATGATCCAGACCCCACAGGACTTCGCCGAACTCGAAGAACGCATTACCGAGGAATACCCCTCCTTGAGCCGTCGGCTCCAGCAGACGGCGCGGTTCCTGCTTGATCATCCCCAGGAAGTAGCATTTGCCACCGTCGCCAAGCTGGCCGAAGAGGCGGGCGTAACGCCTTCGACATTGATCCGTTTCGCCAACAGCTTCGGCTTCAAGGGGTTCTCGGAGATGCAACGGCTGTTCCGCTCGCGCCTGGTGGATGAGTTGCCCAACTATGCCGAGCGTATCCGTGCGGTGCGCACCGCCACGGGAGAGACCCCCGACAGCACGCAACTGCTGTGGGAATTCGCCGAGGCCAATAGAGATGTCCTGGAGCAGCTTCCGGGACGTATCGATCCACACGATCTGGAGCAGGTGCTGGATATCTTCGAGAAGGCGGAGATCGTGCATGTAATGGGGGCCCGGCGCAGCTTCGTGGTTGCTAGCTATTTCACCTACGCGCTGCATCATATCGACAAGCGGGCCTTTTTGGTCAATGGGCTGGGAGGCATGCACGGCGAGCAGATGAAATCCGTCGGCAAGCGGGATGCCGTACTGGTGATCAGTTTCTCGCCCTATGCCCAGGAGTCACGCGAGATTGCTGCCGAGGCCAAGGAGCGTGGTGTTCCGCTGGTCGTGATCACCGATTCCAACCTCAGCCCCTTGGCGCGACTGGCCGATGTTTCTCTCGTGGTGCACGAGGCGGAGGTCAAGAGTTTCCGTGGCCTGACAGCCTCGCTGTGCCTGACCCAGACATTGGCGATTGCTCTCGGCGTGCGCCAGGACAAGACCCGTGACGCCGCCGGCAAGGACGATACCTCGGCCAGTGGTCAGGGGTGACGCCAAGCTCGATCGCTGACAAAGCCAATAGTGGTACCCGCGGCATGCCGTCGATGGGCGGCATTAGCTCGCCGCTGCGCGCTTGTTGCACGAAAAGGGCGTCGCATCGGCCGGGAAGACATATACACCGTTACTACGCATTAGATTGTTAGGAGGGCAAAGATGACATCACTTCTGGTACGCCCCCAGGAACCCGATGCCCAGGGCAAGGTGCTCGAGGTCACGCCGGAATCCGCCGGTTGGGACTATGTCGGCTTCCGGGTGCACAAACTGAAGAAGGGGCAGAGCCTCGAGAGTCATACCGGCGATCGCGAGCATTGCCTGGTACTGCTGGCCGGCCGTGCCACCGTGGCCAGCGGCGACAATCGCTGGGAGGATATCGGCGAGCGCATGGACATCTTTGAGAAGGTGCCCCCCTACGCCATCTATTTACCCAACGACGCGAGTTTCCGCATCGAGGCGACCACCGACATGGAATTGGCGGTGTGCAGTGCGCCGGGCAAGGGTAGCTATCCCGCGCGCTTGATCGCACCGGAACAGGTCAAGCGCAGTACCCGCGGGACCGGCAGCAATACCCGCCATATCCAGGACATCCTGCCCGACTCGGAACCGGCCGACAGCCTGCTGGTGGTGGAGGTCTATACGCCCGCGGGCAACTGGTCGAGCTACCCGCCGCACAAGCACGACGTCGACAACCTGCCCGAGGAGTCGATCCTCGAGGAGACCTATTACCATCGCCTGAATCCGTCCCAAGGGTTCGCCTTCCAGCGGGTCTATACCGACGACCGCTCGCTGGACGAGACCATGGCGGTGGAGAACGGCTGTTGCGTGATGGTGCCACGGGGCTATCACCCCGCGGGCGTGCCCCACGGCTATGAACTCTATTATCTGAACGTGATGGCCGGGCCGAAGCGCGAATGGAAGTTCCAGAACGACCCGGATCATGAATGGATCGTCAAGCAGTGATCGCCACGCTCGCTGGTTGAGACTCTCTCCAGGCAGTGTGTGGCTGTCTTGCTTTGCCCTGCCCTTGCGGCGGGGCTTTTTTGTGATGGCCTCCACTTGGTGCACTGGTCCAGGTCGAGTGCAAAGCGCAAGAAACATCATGGAATGTACGTTTCAACTATACCAAAGTATAGAATGATTTTTTTGTAAAAAATAAAAATAGAACCTATATTCCATAAAGTGCGACTCGGAAAGAATGCTTCCGATCCGCCAGTGCCTTCCCACCGCCTCGGCGGCCTGGTTGGCTCGACAAACACAACAACACTCGTGTTCAGGAGTCTGCTCTCATGAAACGCCTACTTCTCGGCGCCGCCATATTCGCTACCTGCACCTCTTCCGCCCTGGCCGCAAGCATCGGGGTATCCGTTGCCTACTTCGACGATAACTTCCTCACCACGATGCGTAACGCCATGCAGGCCGAGGCAGAAGCACAGGGCCACGAAATCCAGTTCCTCGATGCCCAGGGCGATATCGGCCGTCAGCTCAGCCAGACCCAGACCCTCGCCGCTCAAGGCGTCGATGCCATCATCATCAATCCGGTGGATACCGCTGCTACCGGCAAGATGACCGAAACTGCGGTCAGCAATGGTATTCCTCTGGTTTACGTCAACCGTGAGCCGGAGGGTAACGACCTCGATAATGACGGTGTCGCCTTCGTGGGCTCCGACCAGAAGGTATCCGGTGTGATGCAGATGGAAGCCCTGGCCGAGCAGCTCGGCGGCGAGGGCAAGGTCGCGATCATGCTCGGCGAGCTCTCGTCGGGGGCGACCCATCAGCGCACCGAAGGGGTCAAGGAGGTGGCTGCCACGTTCCCCGACATCGAGATCGTCGAGGAGCAGGAAGCCAACTATCAGCGTAGCGAAGCCATCGACCTGATGAATAACTGGATCGTGGGTGGCCAGCAAATTGACGCTATTGCCGCCAACAACGACGAGATGGCCCTCGGTGCGTTGATTGCCATGCGCCAGTCGGGTATCTCCCCCAAGGACATCAAGGTCGCCGGCATCGATGCCACCCGCGACGCCCTCGACGCCATGCAGCGCGGTGAACTGGCCGTTACCGTCTTCCAGGATCCGGTCGGGCAGGGTGGCGGTGCCGTCAAGGTCGCTATCGACATGATCAATGGTGAGCCGGTCGAGAAGATCAACATGGTGCCGTTCAAGCTGGTGACCTCCGACAACCTCGACGACTTCCTCAACTGATAGCCGCGCGGCCTGCCCGCGTGTGGGCAGGCCATCCCGCCGAGATGCGCAGGAGTGCTCGTTATGGCAACCATGACCGCTGAAAAACTTTCCACCGCGACGTCCGAATACCTGCTGGAAGTCGTCGATGCCCGCAAGACATTTCCCGGAGTAGTGGCGCTGGACAACGTTCAACTCAAGATTCGGCCGGGCACCGTGCATGCGCTGATGGGCGAGAACGGCGCGGGCAAGTCGACCCTGATGAAGATCATCGCCGGCATCTACATTCCCGACCTGGGCGAGGTTCGCCTGCATGGCGAGCCCTTGCAGCTCAATGGGCCACTGGATGCCCTGGAAGCCGGCATCGCGATGATCCATCAGGAACTCAACCTGATGCCGTACATGACCATTGCCGAAAACATCTGGATTCGTCGCGAGCCGCTGACGGCATTCGGCTTGGTCGATCACAACGCCCTATATGACAAGACACAAGCGCTGTTCGATCGTCTCGGCATCGAGCTCGACCCGGACATGGAAGTACGGCACCTGACCGTGGCCGGCCGGCAGATGGTCGAGATCGCCAAGGCGGTATCCTACGAATCCGATGTGTTGATCATGGACGAGCCGACCTCGGCGCTGACCGATCGCGAAGTGGCGCATCTGTTCCGCATCATCGCCGACCTCAAGGCCCAGGGTAAGGGCATCATCTATATCACCCACAAGATGGATGAGGTCTTCGAGATTGCCGATGACATCTCGGTATTCCGCGATGGCCAGTTCATCCACACCGCCCCGGCCAGTGAGCTGACCTCCAACGAGATCATCAAGCTGATGGTCGGCCGTGAAGTCAATCAGATGTTCCCCAAGGAAGAGGTGCCGATCGGCGGGGTCGTGCTGTCGGTCAAGAGCTTGGCCCTCGATGGTGTGTTCGAGAACATCAGTTTCGATGTGCGTGCTGGAGAAATTCTCGGCATCGCCGGCTTGGTGGGCTCGGGGCGTACCAACGTTGCCGAGACCCTGTTCGGTGTAACGCCGGCCACTTCCGGAACGATTTCGATCCATGGCGAGGAAGTCGCCATCACTTCACCGCATCAAGCCATGCTACGCGGGTTGGCTTTGCTCACCGAGGACCGCAAGGAAACCGGCCTGTTCCTGAACCTCTCCGTGCTGGAAAACATGGAAATCGCCGTGTTGCGTGATGGATACACCAAGGGGGCCTTCGTCGAACAGGGACGCATTGATCACGAGTGCGACGGGATGAAGGCAATGCTGCGGGTCAAGACCCCGGATATGGAGGAGCGCATTGGCAACCTTTCCGGTGGCAACCAGCAGAAAGTGCTGATCGGTCGCTGGCTACTGACCAAGCCTCGCATCCTGATCCTCGACGAGCCGACCCGGGGTATCGATGTGGGGGCCAAGGCCGAGATCCACAAGCTGATCTCCAAGCTTGCTGGCGAGGGGGTGGCAGTGATCATGATCTCCTCGGAACTACCGGAAGTGCTGGGCATGAGCGATCGCATCATGGTCATGCACGAGGGCAAGGTCACCGGCTTCCTCGACCGCGGTGAAGCCAATCAGGTGAACATCATGGAACTCGCGTCGTCACCGGTGGAATTGCCGGCGACAGATGATTGAGGGATTCCAAGGTATCAACAAGGTATAAAACCATGGCTAATTCAAGCGAAACCACCACTCAACATCTGGAAGTCGCCAAGAAGCGCAAGCGGCGCGTACCTACCGAAGTCAGCATCTTTCTCGTGTTGGTCGGCATCGCGGTGCTGTTCGAGATCCTGGGCTGGATCGTGCGCGGCGACTCCTTTCTGATGAACCCTCAGCGTCTGCTGATCATGATCCTGCAGGTGTCGATCATCGGCATCATCGCCATCGGGGTGACCCAGGTGATCATCACCGGTGGTATCGACCTGTCGTCGGGGTCGGTACTGGCCCTGACCGCCATGGTCACTGCCAGTCTGGCGCAATCTTCCGACTACGCACGTGCGGTATTCCCCGCGCTCACCGATATGCCATGGATGGTTCCCTTATTGGCTGGCTTGCTGGTCGGGGCCCTGGCCGGCGTGATCAACGGCGCGCTGATTTCCTTCGCCGTGATTCCGCCGTTCATCGCCACTCTGGGTATGATGGTCAGCGCCCGTGGCGTGGCACGAGCCTATACCGATGGCCAGCCGGTCAGCATGCTCACCGATCAGTTCACCTGGATCGGTTCGGGCGCCAACCCGGTGATCATCTTCCTGGCCGTGGCGGCATTCTTCCACATCGCCCTCAAGTACACCCGCTATGGCAAGTACACCTACGCCATTGGTGCCAATCCCCAGGCGGCCCGTGTCTCCGGCATCAATGTGCGTCGCCACCTGGTCGTGGTCTATGCCATCGCCGGCTTGCTCGCTGGCCTGGCTGGGGTTGTTGCTTCGGCACGTGCCGGCACCGGCCAGGCGGGCATGGGCATCATGTATGAGCTCGATGCCATCGCTGCCGCCGTCATCGGTGGTACCAGCCTGGCAGGTGGCGTCGGCCGTGTCACCGGTACCGTCATCGGAGCCTTGATCCTGGGTGTGATGCTCAGTGGCTTCACCTTCCTCGGCGTCGACGCCTATTACCAGGACATCGTCAAGGGCGCGATCATCGTCATCGCGGTCATCGTCGACCAATACCGTCAGCGCAAGCGTAACAAGACGGCCTGACCCTCTCGTGATGTCTCACTATTGACGAACCCCGCTGCGGCGGGGTTTTTTGTTATGGCGAGTGTCTGTGCGTAGGCTGAAGTGCATCCGGTATCCCTCAGGCAGGACCGCATGCGTATCCTCATCATCATCCTGATATTGATCGTGATCGGCATGGGCTTCGAGAGGGGCTGGTGGTCGATTCCACGCCATTGGAATCCCTGGCAGCCGCTGACAGTGGACGATCCGCTGACGCCGGTGACCAAGTGGAAGCTCAAGCGCCTGTCGGGAGATCGCGAAGCTTGCCTGGCGACACTGGAGCGTGTGCCAGATGCTGCGCTACGCTATGCGCCGCTCGATGACCATACTCCGGTGGGAGGCTGTCCACTGTCGAATGTGGTACGCCTGCGAGAAAGCGGCGTGGAGTTCAATGCCAGTTTCGTCGCCACCTGTCCGCTGGCGTTAGCCTGGGTGATGTTCGAGCGCCAGCGGCTGCAGCCTGCCGCGGAAGCGGTTTTCGACTCTCCAGTGACTCGGGTCGAGCACTATGGCAGCTTCGCTTGCCGCAATGTCTATGGGCGTGAGGACGATCGGCGCAGCGAGCATGCGACTGCCGAGGCGCTGGACGTGGCGGCCTTTCGCTTGGTCGATGGCCGGCGTATCACTTTGCGCGACGACTGGGGCGACGAGGATGACGCAGGCGCGTTCCTGCGCGAGGTGCGCGATGGCGCCTGTGACGTCTTCGGCAGTGTGCTGGGGCCGGAGTACAACGCCGCGCATGCCGATCATTTCCACTTCGGCATGCGCGGCTTTCGCTTGTGCCGCTAAGGCTGCGGTTGTTGCTGCGTGATGCAATGGATATTGCCGCCGCCGAGCAGGATCTCCCGTGCCGGCACGCCGATCACCTGCTTCTCGGGGAACAGCCGCTGGAGGATCTCGCGGGCCTGGTCGTCGCGGGTGGGGTCGAGGAGAGGCATCACCACCACCGCGTTGCCGATATAGAAGTTGACGTAGGAGCCGGCCATGCGGTCGCCGGGCTGGCGTGGGTGCGAGCTGCTCAGGCGGTCGATGCCGCTGGCTTCCTCCTCGGCGATACACAGCGGCCCAGGCTGGGGCAGCTTGTGCACCTTGAACGTCCGGCCGCGGGCATCGGTAGCGTTTTGCAGCACGTCGAGGGCCTCGCGGGAGATGGCATGCTGCGGATCCGCCTCGTCGTCGCACCAACTCAAGGCGACCTCGCCCGGGGCGACGAAGCAGCACAGGTTGTCCACATGGCCATCGGTCTCGTCGAGATGGCAGCCCCGTGGCAGCCAGATCACCTTCTCCACCCCTAGGTAGTCGGCGAGCACGCCTTCCATCTCGGTCTTCGACAACTCCGGGTTGCGGTTGGGGTTGAGCAGGCACTCCTCGGTGGTGAGCAGGGTGCCTTCGCCGTCGACGTGGATGGCACCACCCTCCAGCACCACCGGAGCCTCGAAACGAGGAATGCCGAGCATTTCGGCGATCTTGGTGCGGATGCGCCGGTCCTTGTCCCAGGGAAAGTAGAGCCCGCCCTTGAGTCCGCCCCAGGCGTTGAACTCCCAGTCGACCAGGGCCAGACGGCCATCCGGGTGGGTGAGGAAGGTCGGGCCAACATCGCGCATCCAGGCATCGTTGCTGGAGAGTTCCACCACGCGCACATGGGCGGGCAACTGGTTGCGGGCATTCTCGTACTGCTCATCGTTGACGCCGACGAAGACGGTCTCGCTCTCGGCGATGGCAGTGGCCACCGCCACAAACGCCTGCTGGGCCGGTTTGGCGCCATAGCGCCAAGTGTCCGGGCGTTGCGGCCACAGCATCCAGCAGGCCTCATGGGGGGCGAACTCGGCGGGCATGCGAAAGCCCAGGCCCGCGGGGAGGATCGGCGTCGCTGCGGTCTTGTCGGGAGTGGTTGGCATCTGGGTCATGGCGATTCTCACAGGTGGCCCACCACCAGAAATACACCAGTGGCGAGGGTGGCGGCAATCAGCACATAGGGGAGTTGGGTCAGGGCATGGGCCATCGGCGTGCAGCCGCTGCCCTGGGCGGAAAGCACGGTGGAGTCGCCGTAGAAGCAGGCGTGGCTGCCGAAGGAGCTGGCCGAGATCAGCGCACCGATCACCAGCGGCATGTGGGCGTCGACGCTGGCGGCCAGCGGCAGCACGATGGGCATGGCCACGGCGAACAGCCCCCAGAACGAGCCGGTAGCGAAGGCCAGGAAGGCCATGGTGATGAACACCACCGCCGGCAGCATGCCGGCGGTCATCAGCGGCTGCACGGTCGCGATCACATAGTCGGTCAGGCCCAGTACGTCGTTGACTTCCTTGAGGGTGAAGCCGGCGACCAGGGTGCCCAGCGGCATGATCATCGCCTTGAAGCCTTCCAGCGCGGTGTCGAAGGTGTCGTGGAAGCTCAGCAGGCGCTGGGCGAAGATCAGCACCAGGGTCACGCCGAGTGCCACGATCACCCCGCGCAGGATGTCGATCTCGAAGTACCAGGTGAAGAAGATCAGCGTGGCGATGGGTAACAGGAAGTTGAGCAGGTGCGGTCGGCGCTTGCCGGACTCCTCGACCTCCAGGGCATTGTCGTCGACGCCTGCGGGCATCAGTTGGCCGTTCGCGGCGCGCCGCTCGGCGCTCTTCATCGGTCCGATGGCCGGAATCACGCCCAGCGCCACCAGCGGCACGATGGCGGCAGCGATCCAGGCGTAGAACATGAAGGGAATCGCTTCGATATACAGGCTCATGCCGCTGGCGGCGACGTCGTTGTCCTCCAGCAGACCGGCGAAGAACACCGCCCAGGTGGAGAAGGGCACCAGGATGCAGATCGGTGCCGCGGTGGAGTCGACCACGTAGGCGAGCATCTCGCGCGAGACCTTGAAGCGGTCGGTGATCTTCTTCATCGAGGCGCTGATGGTCAGCGCATTGAGGTAGTCGTCGACGAAGATCACCAGGCCCAGCAGCCAGGTGGTCAGCAGGCTTTGGGCCCGGCTATGCACGCGCCGGGTTACCACATCGCCGAAGGTCAGCACGCCGCCGGTCTTGACCAGCAGGGCGATCAGGCTGCCGAACAGGCCACAGACCAGGACGATCCAGGTCACGGTGTCGTCGCCGAGGACATCGAGCAGGATATTGGAGCCTTGGGTCACCACCGTGGTGGGGTCGATCATCAGCAGGCCGACCAGGGTGCCGGCCAGCAGGGATTCGATGGTGCGGCGGGTGATGATCGCCATGCCCAGCACCACCAGGGTGGGGAACAGGCTCCAGAGTCCGAAGGTTTCCATTGAGCGTCTCTTTTGTCGTTGTGATGACGGCGGATTGCGGGGTTACAGGTAGCCGTCGGCCTCGAGCGAGGCGGTGGCGGCGGTGAAGGCCCGGTCGAGAATCGCGACCACGCGGTCGACCACGGCGCGGTCCCAGATCAGCGGCGGCGAGACGATGTTCAGGTGACCCACCGGGCGGATGATCAGGCCGCGCTGCTGCGCCTCGAAGGCCACTCGGTCGCCGACTCGGGCCTCCACCGGCAGCAGCTCCCGGGTCGTCTTGTCGGCGACGTTCTCGATGCACAGCATGAAATGGCTGCCACGGATATCGCCGATGGTCGCGTGGTGCGCCAGGGTCTTGAGCTGGCTTTCCAGGTAGGGCCCCACCTCGCGGACGTTGGCGCAGATCGCCTCGCGTTCGATGATCTCGATGTTCTTCAAGGCCGCGGCACAGCTCACCGGATGCCCGGAGTAGGTGAAGCCAGTGCTCAGCACGCCGCCTGGCCCCTGGGGGGTGGACAGCACCTCATAGAGTTCGTCGGAGAGCAGCGTGGCGCCCAGGGGCGCATAGCCCGACGACAGCCCCTTGGCGACGTTGATGATGTCCGGCTGGGTGTCGAACACCGCGTCGGAGGCGAAGAAGTGCCCCAGGCGGCCGAAGCCGGTGACCACCTCGTCGGCGATATACAGGATGTCGTGGGCGCGGCACACGGCCTGCATGCGGGCATGATAGCCCTTGGGTGCCATCAACACGCCACCGGCCCCCATGATCGGTTCGGCGATGAAGGCGGCGATATTGTCGGCGCCGAGTCGCCCGATGGTCTCCTCCAACTCTTCGACCAGGCGGTCACAGTATTCGGCTTCGCTCACGCCCTCGGGGCGGCGATAGCAGTTGGCCTCGCTGAGGTGGGTGACCAGGTGATCGAGGGTGTCGAAGTCCCAGTTGTTGCTCTCGATACCGGTCAGGCTGGCGGCCAGATAGGTGGTGCCGTGGTAGGCATTCTTGCGCGACAGGATACGCTTCTTGGTCGGCTTGCCCAGGCGGTTGAAGTAGTAGTGCACCAGGCGGACGGTAGCATCGTTGGCGGCCGAGCCACCGCAGCTGTAGAACACATGGTTGAGGTGTGCCGGTGCCAGCTCGGCGAGCTTGGCGGCGAGTTCGGCGGCCGGCGCGTTGGAGAGGTTGTTGAAGGTCGAGAAGTAGGCCATGCGCGTGGCCTGCTCGGCCATGGCCGCGCCGATCTCCGCTCGACCGTGGCCGACGTTGACGCACCACAGCCCGGCGATGCCGTCGATGAAGCGATTCCCGTGCGAGTCTGTTACGTAAATTCCCTCACTGTCGGTGATCAGGTCGCAGCCCTGATCGTGGAAGACGCTGAAGTCGGTGAAGGGATGGATGAAGTGATCCTTGTCCTTCCGCCACAGGTCTTGTGGGTCGTAGGCCCGGGACTGCTCGAGGGTATCGTTGAGGGTGGTCATCTGCTCGGCCTCTTGTTGTGTGGATGGGAAGCAGGCTAGCGAGACCCGAGTGACCGGTAACATATCCCGATTGGGGTATATCGCCGCATGAATGCCGTGTCTAAGCTCGTCTCATGAGTGAGCGACGGGAGGAACAACAATGACAGTGACCATCGACGGTCAGCGGTTGTGGGAATCGCTGATGGCCATGGCCGAGATCGGCCCTACCGAGAACGGCGGCAGTTGCCGCCTGGCGTTGAGCGAGGAGGATGCCGCCGGTCGGCGGCTATTGATTGACTGGTGCGAGGCGATCGGTTGTTCGGTGAGGGTGGACCGGGTCGGCAACCTGTTTATTCGCCGCCCCGGCACGCTCGATGACCTGGATCCGGTGGCGACCGGCAGCCATCTGGATACCCAGCCCCGGGGCGGCCGCTTCGACGGCATTCTCGGCGTGCTGGCCGGCCTCGAAGTGTTCCGCACCCTGCATGATCGGGGTATCGTCACCGAGCGGCCCCTGGAGCTGGTGGTGTGGACCAACGAGGAAGGTTGCCGCTTCACTCCGGCGATGGTCGCCTCGGGCACCTATGCCGGCGAATTCAGCGTCGAGTCGACCCTGGCACGTCGCGACCGTGATGGCGTGACCTTGGGCCAGGCGCTGGAAGCGACCGGCTTCGCCGGGGAGCTGCCGGTGGGGGAGCCGCGCTTTTCCAGCTTCTTCGAGTTGCATATCGAGCAGGGCCCGGTACTGGAAGAGGAAGGCGAGAGCATCGGCGTGGTCACCGGAGTGCAGGGCATGCGTTGGTTCGACGTGATCTTCCGCGGACAGGCCGCTCACGCCGGCCCCACGCCGATGCGTTATCGCCACGACGCCCTGGCGGCCTGTTCACGCCTGATCGACCGGCTGCAGGCGCATGCCCTGGCGGACGAGAGTGGCGCGACCAAGGTCACCTGCAGTTGCCTGGAGATCGAAAGTGCCTCGCGCAACGTGGTTCCCGGTGAGGTCCGCCTCACCGTCGACCTGCGCCATGTGGTGGAAAGCGAACTCGATGCGCTGGAAGGCCGGTTCGAACGCGAGCTGGCCGCCGCCGGTGAGGCCTTCAATGTCGAGACTTCCCATAAGCGGATCTGGAAATCGCCGGTGGTGCATTTCAACAACGGCTGCATCGAGGCGGTGGAAACCGCAGTCCGCGCCCAAGGCGTGACCTATCGCAGGATGATGAGCGGTGCCGGCCATGACGCCGTTTATGTCTCGCGCGTCGCCCCGACCGCGATGATCTTCATCCCCTGCCGTGATGGCATCAGCCACAACGAAGCCGAATACGCCACGCCGGAGCACTGTGCCCTGGGTTGTCAGGTATTGCTGGAGGCCATGCTCGAGAAAGCCGGCGTGGCCAGGACATGACGCTCTCATGCGTTCATTCGATTCGATGAGCCGCGCTATCGTTCGAAATGATGAGAAAAAACAGCCTTGGTTTAATGATGAATAGGTTTCCGAGACGCTTCCGGTCAAGTCCATGCCCGCTAGACTACGATGGTGAGAAGGGAACAAGGCATCGTCCAGGGAAGGTATTCCTCTGCCGACAATAATAAGGGGGACTGCGGTCATGGCACAGGCAAACTGGCGTCTTGAAGGTCGTTGGCTCAAGAACTGTAACTGCGCATTTGGTTGTCCTTGCGATTTCAATGCCCCCCCGAGCCACGGAGAATGTTGGGGATTTCTGGGCATGCAGATCGACTCCGGGTTTTTCGAGGATACCCGCCTGGATGGTCTGGGATTCTATGTCGTCGTGCATTTCCCGGGGCCGCTTCACGAAGGCAATGGCGAGGCGCAGCCGCTCATCGATGAGGGGGCCAGCCCCGAACAACGTGAAGCGTTGTTCGCCATCATGTCGGGGGAACACTCGGACGAGGGCACGCTGTTCAACATCTTCAGCCTGATCGTGACCAAGATGCACGATCCCATCTTCGCCCCGATCACGGTCGAGTTCGACCAGGAGGCGAGGACGGCACGTCTGGATATTCCCGGGGCACTTCAAAGCGATGTGGAGCCGATCAAGAACCCGGTGACCGGTGCGCCGCACCGGATACGGGTCGTGATGCCCGAAGGGTTCGAGCATAACGAAGGCGAAGTCGCCGCGGCGAATATCCAGAGTAGCGGTGCCATCTCGTTCTCCACCACAGGCTCGCACAGCACCTTGGCGCATGTGGTGCAGACACCGCAGGGGGTGGCCGCGTAAGAGAACCATGTCCTCGTAATGAACTCCGCGACGATGGAAGACTTGCTGCGACGCGACCGGCAACTCGTGATGGGTGGGCTGGTCGCCGTCATTGCCTTGTGCTGGGGTTATCTGTTCGTGGAAGCGGCGTCGATGGCGCAGATGGGCGCCATGCTGAAGCCCATGAGCTCGGATCCCTGGACACTGGGCGAAGCGAGCCTGGTGCTGGTCATGTGGGTGGTGATGATGACGGCGATGATGCTGCCCAGCGCCACCCCGATGATCCTGCTTCATACCACCATCTCGCGCAATCGACAGGCGCGGGGGCAGCGGGCCGTGGCCTCGGGGATCTTCGCATCGGGCTATCTCGTGGTGTGGTTGGCCTTCAGTCTGCTGGCTGTGGTGCTGCAGTACGGTCTGGAGCGAGCCGCGTTGCTCTCGCCGATGATGACGATGACCAGCTTGGTGGCGGCTGGCGTGGTGTTGATAGGCGCGGGAATCTATCAATGGACGCCACTGAAAGATGCTTGCCTACGACACTGTCGCTCGCCTCTGGATTTCGTGTTGACGCATTGGCGCGAAGGGCGCTGGGGCGCTTTCATGATGGGGCTTCGACACGGTGTGTACTGCGTCGGTTGTTGCTGGGTATTGATGCTGCTGCTGTTCGTCGGTGGTGTCATGAACCTGCTGTGGATCGCCGGCCTGGCCCTGTGGGTGCTGGTCGAAAAGCTGGCCCCAGCCGGACATTGGCTGGGACGCGGCATGGGGATGGTGTTGATTGGCTGGGGTATTGCCACGCTGACGGTGGCGCTCCCCTGGTGAGACCCCGAGGCTCTATGGCTGACAGATCACGCAGTTGCGACCGTCACTCTTGGCCTGGTAAAGGCGCCGATCCGCGGTTTCCAGCAACTGGTCGGGGGTGGCGCCTTGCTTGTTTGGCGTCGCACTGGCTACGCCGATGCTCAGGCTGATGCAATCGTGTGTGTCGGAAAAGGCATGGGGTATAGCCAGATCCAGAACGGCTGCGTGGATTCTGCGTGCCACGGCTAGTGCGCCATGGAGGTCGGTATCGGGCAAAACACAGACGAATTCTTCGCCGCCGTAACGCGCCACCAGATCGGAAGCCCGAGATACCGTCTGAGTGAGGGCTCGGGCCACATCGCGCAGACAATCGTCTCCCATGACGTGACCATAGTTGTCGTTGAAGGCCTTGAAGTTATCGATGTCCATGAACAGGATCGACAGTTCTTGACCCGAGCGTCGGGCGCGGCACCACTCCTCGGCAAGAAAGGCATCGAAGCGGCGCCGGTTGGCAATGCCCGTCAGCCCGTCGATGGTGGATATCTGGTGCAGGTGGTCACGTTGGTTCAGGCCTCGCTGGAAGGCATTCAACAGATCGTCCAGACCCTCCACCAGATGGCCCAGTTCATCGTTGGCATGGTGTTTGAGTCGGGGCTTTGGCCAGCTTCCCGGCCGTTGTGGGTCGACCTCCGAGATGGCCGCATGCACCTTGAGCAAGGGGCGCGTTATCAGGAAATAGAACACCATCACGACCAGGGCGGCAATCGCCAGGGCTTTCACCACACTCAGCGTGAAGATGAGCAGGCCCCGTTCGAGGAAGGAGCGGCCAAGACTGTCGAGTGCTAGTGTCAGCTCGATTTCCCCCACTGGCTCGGGAGGTATGCCGCTGCCCATCTCGTACTCGAGAGTGCCGGCATAGTGGATGATATCGCCGAATAACGCGTTCGAGAGCCAGCCGGCCCCAGTGTCACGCTGCAGTTCGCGTCGGGCCATGGTGCGGCCGAAATCATCGCGCAGTTCTACCCGCTTCACGTCACCGCCTTCGAACAGACCATCCGCCACTTGCTGCGCCAGGTCCGGATTGAGCTGAAAGGCTGCTTCGGCCGCGGTACCGTCCACCAGCTCGAGCAGCTTTCGCGTCTGCACCTGCACTTCTTCTCGCATGATGCGCACGTCTGTCGTCAGCTCGGCCATGCCGGCGAGAATGCTCAGCAGCACGGCGATGATCAGGGTCAACACTGCCTGTTTGGCGGTAATGCCTCGCCAGCGCGAGATACCCTTGCGCCGGCCCGTCGGAACGAAATCGCTCATGGCTCCCGCTCCCACTGCTTCAGCACACGCTCGCGAATGCGTTCGTACTGGCCTTCGCTACGTAGCGTATCCAGCGATGTTTGAAGACGCGACAATATGGATTCAGGCACTGAGAGGTGGCAGGCGAGGTACATTTCCGCGTGGTTGAAAGTGAATAGTCGCTCTATCGATACCCCGGCCTCGGTGGCGATGTGACGGGCAACCGTTTCACTGCTGACCCAGACGTCGATCAGACCGGCCTCCAGGCGTGAGATATTCTCCCGGTCGGCGGCGGTGACCAATATCGGCACACCGCTATCCTCGACGAAACGACCCACGGCATCTTCCCGGAAGCTGCCGACGCGCAGGTTTTCCAGTTCGCTTAGACGGCTTGCCTGGATATCGCTGTCGGTCAAGGCAAAGGCGGCCCAGTCGGTCACGACAAGTGGTCCGACCCACTGAAAAAGGGATTCGCGCTCCGGTGTTCGGGCCGTGGAAAAAACGCAGTGGTGCTCACGAAGCTGCGCTTCGGTATAGGCCCTTGCCCAAGGCAAGAGACGAAAGGTGGCCGAGAGGTTTGCCTCGTCCAATGCCGCTTCGAGGAGGCGCGTGGAAAAGCCGTCGATATTGCCGGCCGAGTTGACGAAATTGAATGGCGGGTACTCTTCGGTATTGAAGATCAGTGTCCCGGCTTGGGAGAAAGGGGATAGCAGAAGCAGGGGGATGACCATGAGCGGTGCCAGTCGTTGACCGATCCTTGCCGTCTTTTTCTTCATCGGTGCTCCGAGATGACGTCGATGACACCCTGCTCACGCAGACTGTCCAGAGCCGCCTGCATGGCGTCAACCAGACGGTCCTCGGTGTCCCGGTGCAGTGCGAAGTAGAGATACGATTCACTCAGGGTATATATCGACTCGAAGTCATCTTTCTTTAGCCCACTTTCCTCGATGAGCCAGAAGGCGACGTCTTCGCTGTAGGCCCATAAATCGACCCGGCCTCGGTTGAGCATTTTCATGGCGCTGACATTGGATATCGCACCAAGGATCCTTTCTTGATCGACACCCGATTCGAGCAGGCGTTGGGCGCCAATATCTTCGCGAATGACCGCCACTTGATAGTTCGACCGGTTGAGGTCTTCGATGGAAGCAATGTCGATATTTCGGTCCCGGCGTGCGAGCAATGTCACCCGGTCCCGGGCAATGGGGCCTACCCACTTGAACAGTGTCTCGCGTGATGTCGTGCGTGTGGTGGAAAACAGCACCGTGTTGGGCTCGTTAAGGGCCGTATCGTATCCCCGGGCCCAAGGCAGGATGCGAATGTCATCATGGGTCAGGTCGGAGTCGGTTGCTTCGAAGATGGCAGTCAGTACATCAACGGAAATGCCTTGCACTTCCCCATTTCTCTTGAAGTTATAGGGAGGATATTCTTCCGTGATATAGGTTAGACCGTTCAAATCTGCGGATGCGGCCGTTGCGACCATCAGGCAGCATGCGAGCCATGAAGACTTTTTCATTCCCTTTCCCGCCCAGGCTTATTAGTTATGGTTGATGTATGTAGAGAGCCACGCTCTCAGCTTGGCCTCCTTTTTGATGAGTACCGTTTCAACATAAATCAGGGCTTTCCTGCTGTCATCCCTGAAATTCAGTATCGAATGAGACGGTGGCGGGTGCGACATGCTTGTGACGAAAATCGACCCAATCCCGTGAGTTGCCGCAGGCCATCACTGACATGATGAATCGTCTCTGGTAAGCCGAGCCCGGCCGGGAGCAGGGCCTGCTCAGTGCTGCTGTTGATGCTGCCGAGATACCAGTGCCACATGATCGAGGAAGGAGCGGAATAACTGCGACTGGCTGGAGACATCCAGGCGCTGGTAGATGTGCTTGCGGTGGACCTTGACGGTGCCATCACTGATGCCGAGCTCGCGGGCCGCCGACTTGGTGGAGTGCCCGGCCAGCAGCAGACGCACGATTTCCTGCTCGCGAGCGGTCAGGCGCTCGCGACCGAAGCTTTCGAAGGCCGCTTCCACCGGTGCCCGGGATTCCAGATGTTCCTGAAACTGTCCCCCCTGCCATCTCCAGTATTCCGCGAGCAGCACTTCCACGATCGGTGAAATGTGGCGCAATGCTTGCAGCCCGCGCCGGGTCAGGGGCGCGGCTTCATGGCGAAACCCCAGCGATACCACCATCACGACGTCCGCTGCCACGCGGGCAAAGATTCCGACTTCATCGCTCAGGCCCAGGGCACGGTAGTAATGGTGATAGTAGTCGCTGGCTTCGAAGCGGTCCGGGGCCAGTTCGCGCAAGCGATGGGTACCATGGTCGAGACCATCGCGTACGGCACTGAAGAACGGGTCGAGCAGATAGGCCTCGCTCAAGTAGCGCTCGATACCCTGCTTGCGGCGATGTGGTGGATAGTCGTCGTGAATCAGCAAGGGGCGATGGCGCCCCTTGTAGGTGTTGATCAGGATGGAGTCATAGGTCACTAGCTCGCGCAGGGTCTGCTCGAGGGCCTTGGGAAAGTCGATCGAGCCGGCGCCGCGGACCAGCCGGGCCAGGCGCTGGTGCCAGTCGCGGCTGGCAGGATTGGCGAGCAGGTCGGTGGTCAGCATGGGCTTCGGGTCATAGCATCGCTCCCGCCGGGCGGATGCCCAGGCGATAGGGGCCACCCTCCGAGGTGTCGAAGGAGCGGGCGATCACGTGGTAGTCGCCGGGCTCCAGATAGGTCTGGATACGGGCATCATAGTCGCCACCACCATCGTCGTCTTCGACGAACAACCCATTGCCTTGCAGTACCAGATAGGCATCCACGGTACTGGACGTCATCTCGATGGTGTACTGGCCGGCTTGCTCCACGCGGAAGCGGTAATAATCGTGGCTGCCGCCGTTCAACTGCCCGGCGACCGTGGAACCGATTTCGATGACGCCATTGTCGGTGTCGGCGAGGTCGGAAGCGGCCGCCTGCAAGGTGAACAGGCCGGTGTCCGAGCCGCCATACCCCTTGGCCTTGACGGTATAGGTGCCTGGTGAGAGCAGGCTGTGAATGCGTGCGTTATAGCCGTCACCGCCGTCGTCGTTATCGAGCGTGATGTTGTTGCCACTCACTTCGAGATAGGCATCGAGATCGTCCGACAACATATCGATGTTGACCAATGTCGGTTCGGCGATGTCCAGGCGGTACTCGAGACTTTCACCGCTGTACCAGCCATGCAGTGGCTGGTCGAACAACAGGTCACCGCCATGCTGCAGCTCGATACCGCCAGGCAAGTCGCGAGTGGTCAGCGCCAGGGTGTAGAGCCCGCGGCCCTGGCTCTGGACGGTGCGTGCCTCGAGTTGGTAATGGCCCGCTTCGAGATAGCCGGAAAGCTGGGCATCGAGGTCGCCGCCGCTGTCGTCGTCTTCCAGGGTCATTCCCCCGGGGCCGGAGAGGGCAAGGTAGGCGTCGAGGTCGTCGGAGCGCATTTCGATGCGATAGAGCCCGGCCTGCTGGATCTCGATATCGTAGGCATTGGCGTCGTCCTGTAGCCAGCCATGGACGGGGTCGTCCAGTGTCAGAGGACCGGAATCCCGGGTTTCCAGGGGGCGGCCGGTGATGCGGAAGGGGCCGTAACTGTGCCGGTCGCGCCCACTGACGGCGAGGATATAGTTGCCGTCGTGAGCGATACGCTGGTGCAGGCGAGCCGACATGCCGTCATCCGGCGAGGCGGTCAGAAAGCTACCCTCGTCATCGTAGAGGGCCAGGGTACCGTTGAGGACGCCGCCAAGCTCCAGCTCGACCAGGGTATCCGCCTCCAGCGCCAGCGTAAGGCGTTCGAAGCGACTGCCATCGTTGGCGTTGAGGCCGCTCGCCGAGGTGATCTCGCCGCGATAGGTGTCTTCCAGCGTCAAAGGCTCGGATTCGACGGACGAGGTGTCGGTCGGGGCGGCATTGCCCAGTCGGTCGGCAGCGAACCAGCCGATCACCAGGCCGACCGACAGGGTGGCCAGCGGAAAGAGTACACGAGGGGTGGAGGTCGTGGGCATTGAGAGCGTCCTTGTTCACTTGCTCGGGGTGCGATGAGAGAGGGTAAGCTAAGTTCCTGATCAGGCTGAAAAACGCAAGCCATGATAGGAGCTTGTATCGTATTCGGCTCTTTCGTTCAACCAACGGAAGGGGAAAGCGTTTCGCCGTGGACCGGGTTGGGGCGAGATCGCCTGAACTATGCTGATGGTGCGACCGAAATGTTTCGGTCTGTCTGCGCGGCTGACAATGGGGATCGCCATATTGTCGTAGACACGGATAGTGAGTGGAGACCCCCGTTGTCAGCCCAAGGGTGACAACCATGAACGACGACAAGAATATCTTCGTGGTAGGGCTCAACGACTTCAATCGCCAGCGTCTGCAGCAACTGCGCGGAGCCGAGCGATATCATTTCCATGGCGTGATCGAACCCGAAGAGGTCTATGATACCGAAGTCTTTCCCATTGCCGACATGATCGACAGGGCGACGAAACAGCTGGAGGCGTTCGATGGGTCCATCGATGCCATCGTTGGGTATATGGATTTTCCGGTATCGACCATGCTGCCGATCCTGTGCGAGCGCTTCGGGACTCGCACCACGTCGTTGGAAAGCCTGTTGAAATGCGAACACAAGTACTGGAGCCGGCGGGTCCAGCGTGAGGTGATCCCCGACTTCATTCCCACCTTTACCGCCTTCGATCCCTTCGATGACGATGCCATGATCCGCATCGGCGAGGCAGGGCTGTATATCCCCTTCTTCGCCAAGCCGATCAAGTCCTCGGGCTCGCGACTGGGCTTCCATATTGCCAGTCTCGAGACCTTCTATCTGGCCATCGAGCAGTTTCGCACTCAGATCGGTCTGATTGCCGATCCCTTCAATGCGGTGCTCGAGCATGCGCGTCTGCCGCCCGAGATTGCGGCTGTCGATGGCCATTTCTGCATGGCCGAGGAGATCATCGGTGGCTGGCAATGCACGGTGGAAGGTTATGTCTACCAGGGCGAGGTGGTGAGCTACGGCATCGTCGACTCGCTGCGCTATCCTCAAGTATTGAGCTTCTTCCACTATCGTTACCCATCGGGACTGCCCGACTATATTCAGGACAAGATGGTCGAGTTGACCCGTACGGTGATGAGCCACATCGGCTACGACAATGCGGCCTTCAACATCGAGTATTATTGGGATGAGGTGCAGGATCGTATCTGGCTGCTGGAGATCAATACGCGAATTTCCCAGTCTCATTGCGACCTGTTCGAGAAGGTCGACGGCGTCAGCCATCAGCAGGTCACCATCGACCTGGCGCTTGGCAAGCGTCCCGACATGCCGTCGCGTCAAGGCAAGTTCTCGATGGCGGCCAAGTTCTTTTACCGGGTATTCTTCACCGATGCGGTGGTGACCCGGGTGCCCACGGCGGAGGAGCTCGAGGACCTGACGAGGGAGTTTCCCGGCACCATGATCGACTTGCAGGTCCATGAGGGACAGCGACTGTCGACATTGCCCGAGCAGGATAGCTACAGCTTCGCCCTGGCCCATGTGTGGATGGGCGCCCGGAATGAAGACGAGTTGCTGGCCAACTACGAGAGCCTGGCGTCACGGCTGCATTTCGAATTCGGCGACATCCTCGGTTGAAGCGTGAGTCGTGGTGAGGAGTCATGAGGGCAAAAGGAGACCCGGCACATGCGCATCATCGAAACCTTTCCTCGCCAAGTGATGGAAGAGGAAACCTGGATCCCCCTGCCCGACGGCACGCGACTGGCGGCACGAATCTGGCGGCCGCTGGATGCCGAGCGTCATCCGGTACCGGCGATCCTCGAATACCTGCCTTATCGCAAGCGTGACCTGACCGCCGAGCGCGATGCCCAGACACATCCGTACTGGGCCGGTCATGGCTATGCCGGGATACGGGTCGATATTCGCGGCACTGGCGAGTCCGATGGCGTGTTGACCGACGAGTACCTGCAGGAGGAACTCGATGATGGTATGGCCGTTCTGGCGTGGCTGGCCGCGCAGCCCTGGTGCACCGGCGACGTCGGTATGGTGGGCATTTCCTGGGGCGGTTTCAACGGCTTGCAGATTGCCGCGCTGCGCCCGCCGCAGCTCAAGGCAGTGATCACGCTGTGCTCCACCGATGATCGCTATGCCGACGATATCCATCACATGGGGGGCTGCCTGCTGGGCGATAACCTGTCCTGGGCCTCGACCATGTTCGACGGCAATGCCTGTCCGCCGGATCCCGCGCTGGTGGGCGAGCGTTGGCGCGAGATGTGGCACGAGCGACTCGATGGCAGTGGCATGTGGCTGGCCACCTGGCTGCGGCACCAGCGCCGCGACGCCTACTGGAAACACGGCTCGGTGTGCGAGGACTTCTCGCGTATCGAGTGCCCGGTGTATGCCATCAGTGGCTGGGCCGATGGCTACTGCAATGCCGTGTTCCGTCTGCTCGAGGGATTGACGGTGCCGCGCAAGGGGCTGGTGGGTCCCTGGGCGCACAAGTATCCCCACCTAGGGGTGCCAGGGCCGGCGATCGGCTTTCTTCAGGAAGCGCTGCGCTGGTGGGATTACTGGCTCAAGGGCGAGGACACCGGCATCATGGATGAGCCCATGCTGCGGGTGTGGATGCAGGAGTCCATGCCGCCGTCGGCGCGCTACGAGACCCGTCCCGGTCGCTGGGTGGCCGAGCCAACCTGGCCGTCGCCGAGTATCGTGCCGACGTCGTTCCGCTTGACCGTGGGGCATGACCTGGTGCCCGAAGAGGTGGGCGAAGACGACGCCGCGATGCTGGAGATCCGCTCTCCCTTGTCGGTGGGGCTCTACGCCGGCAAGTGGTGCTCCTACAATGCGCCTCCCGACCTGCCTCACGACCAGCGCGACGAGGATGGCGGGGCGTTGATCTTCCAGACCCCCAGGCTCGAAAGCCCATTGGAGATCTGCGGTCAGCCGGTGGTCGAGCTGGAGCTCGCGGCCGACCAACCGGTGGCCATGGTCGCCCTGCGTCTCTCCGATATCGCCTCGGACGACAAGGCCACTCGGATCTCCTATGGCTTGTTGAACCTGACCCATCGCGACAGCGACGAACATCCCGAAGCGTTGATGCCGGGCAAACGTTACCGAGTCCGTGTCCTGCTGAAGCATATCGCTCAACAGTTCCCGGCCGGCCATGCCATCCGCTTGGCAATATCGACCAGCTATTGGCCGCTGGCCTGGCCGGCACCCCGGCCGGTCAAGCTTACGGTCTGCCCCGGCAAGAGCCGGCTGATTCTGCCGGTGCGGGCGCCCCGCCCCGAGGAAGAGGCGGCCCTGCCGGTCTTCGTTGAGCCGGAAGGGGCCCGGCCGCTGGCCAAGACGCTGATCCAGCCGAGCCAGGAAACCTGGCGGGTGATTCGCGACCTGGCCAGCGATCAGACGACTCTGGAAGTGATCAATGACGAAGGATGCTATCGTCTGGACGAGATCGACCTGGAGATCTGGGCCCGGGTCAGTGAACGCTATCGCTATGCTTACGGCAACTACGACAGCCTCAGCGGCTGGACCGAATGGGAGCGCAGCTTCCGCCGTGGCGACTGGCAGGTGCGTACCCTGACCCGCACGCTGATGACCTGCGACGCCGATCATTTCCGCCTGCGCGCCACCCTCGACGCCTACGAGGGCGAGACCCGGGTCTTCGCCAAGTCTTGGGATGAGACGATTCCCCGCGATCTGGTGTAAATTCGGCAAGACTTGCCATCGCTGGTCGCCGACGGCTCTTCGGAGAACCTGCCGTTGAGCCAGTGGTCTTTATGGCGCGATTCATGTTCTTCTACACTCAGGCTTTCTTTTCGGGAACGGCGGACGTCGCGGCCTATGCTTGGATTTCTTCAGGGGTTTGCCTACGGGCTGTTTCTCACCTGTCTGCCGTGGTTTCTCGTCGGCATGGTCAACCCGGCGCTGGTGATACCCACAGAGGCGCCAAACCGCCTGCAGGTCGTGCTGCGTTACTGGCTGCTGGTGCCCTTCGTTGCCTTCCTGTTGTGGCTGACGTCACTGTGGGGCGGTTTCGGACCCAGCCTGTGGGGCTGGTTGGGAGGGCTTTGCGCCATCGCCGTGGAGCTCCCGCTGGAGCGGCGTTGGCGGCGTTGGCGCGCCGAACGACGCCAGCGTCGGCTGGAGGCTCAACGTGCCGCCGAGGACGCACGCCGCCGGGCGGAACGCGAACGCGAGGCCCGCGAAGCGGGGGTGGCCGAGCTCGACCCCGCCAGACCACCGGTGGATGCCGACGAGGTGGTGCTGGCACTGTGCCAGGCCAAGCAGGGCTTGTTGGAGGCCCAGCGCCCCGATCTCGCCACCCAGGTCGACCGGCTCTATAGTCGCTATGCCCATGTGCTGGAGGTCTTGAAGGCCAGATTCGACAGCAGCGAATTGGCCTTCGAACGCTCGCGCACCCTGATCACCGAGGTCTGTCTGGGGGCGGTGGACAACTTTACCGCCATGGCCTCGCAGGCGCGCGGCGTGGCCGGGGTGGACAGCGCCTTCGTACGCCGCCGTCTGGAGCGCGAGGGACAGCGGCTGACGGTGGCCGAACGCGTCGCCCTCAAGCGCCGTCTGGAGCTGGTCGAGGACACCGAGCGTCACCTGCGCGATCTCTCTGCGCGCAACGAATCGGCGCTCACCGCCCTTGACGATACCGCCGTGGCCATGGCGAGAATCGAGACCGGACGGCCCCAGGCCACGGTGGCCGCCGACCAGGCACTGGCCGACCTGCGCCGCTTCATCGATCGGGCCGAGCGCTATGGACGCAGCTCTTGAGCGCTTGTGCCACCCTATAGCCAACACCACCCGCAAGAGAGGCCGAGCCGATGAGTGACAAGCGTGACAATGACAGTGGCGGCCGTCTGTCCTTGCCGCCGGTGGAGGAGATCGCCGATCGCCTGGCCGAGGAGATTCCGGCCGAGCGCGAAGCGGCCGATACGGAGCTAGAGCACGACCCGGAACTGGTGGCCATGGCCGATGCCTTCGTCGAGGAGGTGCTGGCGCGAGACGAGGCCGAGACCACAGCCGAGCGCCAGCGTCGGGCGGTGGACGAGATGGGCATCGAGATCCAGCGTCAGGCGGCCCATCACAGCGCCATGCTGCAGACGCCGCTGCGCAAGCTGGCGCATCAGGGTGACGAAGGTGGCCCGGTGGCCCAGGCGCTGGTCAATCTGCGCGGACGCATGCAGGAACTCGATCCCAACCAGCATCGCCTGTCGCAGGGGGGGCTCGACCGGATTCTGGCCGTCATTCCCGGTGTCAGCAATCGCCTGCAGCGCTATTTCCGCAAGTTCGAGAATGCCCAGGATGCCCTGGACGCCATCATCGCCGATCTGGAAAGCGGGCGCGACATGCTGCGCCGCGACAACCTGACTCTGGCCGACGACCAGGAGGCGCTGCGCGAGATTCTCGGCCAATTGCGTCGTCAGATCGATTTGGGCCGGCTGATCGACCGCCGCCTGGGCAAGGCCGTCGCCGAGCGCGCTGCCGACGATCCCCACCGCGCCTTCGTCGAGGAGGAACTGCTCTTTCCCCTGCGCCAGCGCATCGTCGATCTGCAACAGCAACTGGCGGTCAGCCAGCAGGGCGTGTTGGCGCTGGAAGTGATCATCCGCAACAATCGTGAACTGATTCGTGGCGTCGACCGGGCCATCCATGTCACCGTTTCGGCGCTGACGGTTGCCGTCACCGTGGCGATGGCACTGGCCAATCAGCGCCTGGTGCTGGATCGTGTCGAGTCGCTCAATGCCACCACGTCGGAGATGATCTCCGGTACGGCCAAGGCGTTGCGTCATCAGGGCGTGGATATCCAGACCCGGGCATCGTCGGCGATGCTCGACATGCAGGCCCTGGAAGAAGCCTTCGGGGAAGTGATGGGTGCCATCGACGATCTGGCGCGCTATCGCCAGGAAGCCCTGCCCAAGCTCGATGAACAGATCGATCGCCTGGCGGCGCTGTCGCGTCAGGGCAGTGAAGCCATCGAGCGACTCGAACATGGCAACCAGCTACAGGACAAGACGCCATGATTCCCTTGCGCGGTCTCGATCATCTGGTGCTGAGGGTCGTGAACCTCGACGCCATGCTGCACTTCTATGTCGATGCCTTGGGGTGTACGGTCGAGCGTCGCAACGACGAGCTCGGCCTGATCCAGTTGCGTGCCGGGGCCGCGCTGATCGACCTGGTGCCGGTCAGCGGCAAGCTGGGGCGCCAGGGCGGCGCGGCGCCGCAGCACGAAGGGCGCAACCTGGATCACTTCTGCCTGCGCGTCGAGCCCTTCAACGAGGACGCCATTCGCGAGTCTCTGGAGCCGCTGGGGATCGCCGTGGGCGAAGTGGCCTCGCGCTATGGTGCCGAAGGGGAGGGCCCATCGCTGTATCTCGCCGACCCGGAAGGCAATACGGTCGAGTTGAAGGGGCCACCCTGGTCCCCATGACCGCCATTCATGCAAGGAACGCCATCGATGAGTGCCATCTCCGTTCCCCTCGAGCGCGCCCCTCGGCAACGCGCCTCGAGGAAGGAAATCTTCGGCTGGGCGATGTTCGACTTCGCCAACCAGGCCTATACGCTGCTGATCATCACCGTGGTGTTCGGCGAATTGTTCACCACGGTGATCGTCGGCGACCGCGGCGACAACTATCGCCTGGCCAATCTGCTGTGGAGCCTGGCGCTGGCGGTAAGCTATCTGCTGGTGGTCGTCACCGGCCCCATCTGCGGCGCGATGATGGACTTCTCGGCGGCCAAGAAGCGCTTCCTGTTCATCAGTTATCTGGCCACCGTCGCCACCACCGCCATGCTGTATTTCGTGGCGCCGGGCTACGTGGTATTGGGGCTCGCCTTGATCGTGTTGTCCAACTATGCCTACTCGATGGGCGAGTCGTTCATCGCCGCCTTCCTGCCCGACCTGGGGCCACCCCGGGATCTGGGCAAGATCTCCGGCTTCGGCTGGGCGCTGGGCTATGTCGGTGGACTGTTCGCCGCCGGTTTCACCCTAGTGGTGCTGGGTGAGGCCACGGCGGCGAATTTCGAGCGCGTGCGCTGGGTGGGACCCTTCGCCGGAGGCTTCTTTCTGCTCACCGCGATTCCGACCTTCCTGTGGCTCAAGGAGCGCGGTACGCCGCATCCCCTGCCGCCCGGTCACACCTACGTCAGCATCGCCCGCGAGCGGGTCGCCACGACCCTGCATGAGCTGAGGCGTTTCCGCGATCTGGGAATTTTCCTGGTGTCGCTGCTGTTCTCGATGGCCGGAATCTACATCATCATCGCCTTCGCCTTCATCTACGGCGCCCAGGTGATCGGCTGGGACGAGAATATCCGCAACATCATGTTCATCATCGTGCAGATCACCGCCGCGGCGGGAGCCTTGGGCTTCGGCTTCATCCAGGATCGCATCGGCGCCAAGATCACCTACATCGGCACCCTGTTGTTGTGGGTGGCGGCGATCATCGCGATCTGGGCCACTCCGGAGGTCACGGCGTTTCTCAACACTCACTTGAACCTCGACTGGCAGGCCCAGCATCTGTTCCTGGTGGTGGGCTGCCTGGCCGGTCTCAGCCTGGGCTCCAGCCAGTCCGCCAGCCGAGCGCTGGTGGGGCTGTTCTCGCCACTGGAGAAGTCGGCGGAGTTCTTCGGTTTCTGGGGCCTGGCCAACAAGCTGGCCGGCGTCGGCGGCATCATCGGCCTGGGCCTGCTGCAGTCGGTGGTCGGCCTGCAGGCCTCGATCCTATTATGCGCGGCGCTGTTCATCATCGCCATCCTGATCTGCCTGGCCGTCAACCAGGCGCGGGGTCAGCGCGTGGCCGAAGAGTGGGAGGCGCGGGCGGCGAGCAAACAGCGGGAGGGTGGGACTTCGGCCTGAGCCGGAGCACCATCGGGCAGGGGATATTGGGCTACGCTGGAAGAATCCCGCCAGCCATGAGACTCCTGCCATGGATCCCGTTATCCTGCGCGCCGTCGAGCGTATCCTCGTGGTGCTGTTCGCCGGCATGGCCATCTATCTGGGGTACCGGCTGTTCCTGGCGGTGCCGACCCAGCAGGATGCCGATGGCAAGGTAGTACTGCCCGGCGGCACCGAGGTGGTGCTGAGCCGCGTCGGTCCCGGCGCCTTCTTCGCCCTGTTCGGCACCATCGCCCTGGGGATGTCGCTGTTCTACCGGGTGGAGGTGACGCCGCTGACGATGTCGTCCCAGGAACTGACCGTGGAACGAGGTTACGTCGGCCTGACCCCGACCCGGGTCGAAGTCGATCCTGCAGGTGAACAGACCCGATTGCGGGCGCTGTTCTTCACCCTCAACGAACTGGCCGACACCTCCGTGGCGGAGGACAGCGCCGCCGCACGTCAGGGGCGCGACCTGCGTCAGACCAAGGTACGCCTGCTGCAGACGGTGTGGGACGAGGGCTGGGGGGACTTTCGTGGGTTTGCCGCCTGGGCCAACGGCCAGGACGCCCGCGGCGAACCGCCCGACTCGCGCTATACCGAGCCGGCTGCGCTGTTTCATCAAGGGCGGCTGCCGTGATGCGGTGCCGGGCGGGTCTCATGCTGGGGGCATGGTTGCTGCTGATGGCGTTCCCGGCCGCCGCCCAGTTGCGACTGTATGATGATGATCTTCTGAATCACTGGGCGGCGATCACCCCGGCGGATATTCGCGCGCTCTACGCCGAGGATATCCGCCCGGCCCTGAGTGCCGAGGAGCGCCGCCGGCTGGACGACGTCGAGCTGGCCTTTCCCCTGCGCTGTCCCCTGATTGCCAGCGAGCCCTTCTGCTACTACCTGGTGACCTCAAGCGAAGGACAGCGGCGTGTGGTGATGTCGGTGGCGTCGCTGCGCGCCTTCGGCGATCTCGCTCTGGCGATGGCCTGGCTGCAGCTGACCGACCATGCCATCGATACTCCCAGTCAATATCTGGCCATGCTGCGTCATCGCCGGGCGGAGGAGTTCCCCGGCGGACGTTATCCGGCGCCGCTAGCGGTGCTGGGCATTCCCGAGGACGTACGCGAACAACCGGAGGTCATGGCGCTGTACGGCAAGATCTACACCTCCTCGCTGGTCTTCGTGTTGCTGCACGAACTCGGGCATGCCTTGCATCGCCACCCCGGCTACGGACCCGAAGTTTCGCGGGAGCAGACGCGCCACAACGAGGCGGAGGCCGACGCCTTCGCGCTGGAGGTGATGGCACGGCTCGCCTATCCGCCCTTGGGCATGAGTGTCTTCTTTACCCTGATGGCCCACTGGGAGCCCAATCGCTGGCACTTTACCGATGAAGCGAGCCATCGGGCGTATCTGGAGGCGGCCACCCATCCCCTGACCGCCGAGCGTCTGCGTCAACTGGCCGCGGCCCTCGCCGAACGTGACGACGATTTCGCCCGGGCCGAGCCGGACTTCGCCGCGGCTCGGGCCAGGGTCGCGGCCGTGGCGACGGAGATCGACCGCTTGGCGGGCTTCATGGACGACCGCGATATCCAGGAGGGCATCGTGCGGACCGGCCGTGCCACCGGCGAGGCGATGCTGAAGCCGCGAAAGGTCGGAGAACTGGCTATCGAGCATTCCGTGAGCGCGGCAGGGCGGCCCTTCGAGGGCGAGTTCGAGGGAGTGCTCCGCGACAGTAGCGGGGAGTTACCGGTGCTGCTGGCTCTGGAACGCCATGGCGATCTGGTGCAGGGCTTTTTTACCTACGGGCTCGGCCTGGGACAGCTGCGGGGCGAAGTACGCGATGGTCGTCTGCACTACGGCTGGACGCTGGGCGCGGATCAGGGACAGGGTGTGTTCGAGGCCAGCCCCGATGGCCAGCGACTCGATGGTACCTGGGGCCTCGAGCGCTCCAGCGATGACGGCGGCACGTGGGAGGCCTGGCGCAGCGACTAGTCACGCGCCTTGGGCCGTTGTTATTCGCCCCGAACCTGTCCGGTGTTGGCGGCGGCGACCGATAGGGGCAAGATATCGGTGACGGGGACCGCGGGTAGCGAGGAGGTGCGGTGGACGACGACGCGAAAGGGGTGCGGCGAACCGGCCTGGGCATGATGTTGCTGTTCTGGCTGTTGATGCTGTCTATCGGTTCCTGGTGGTTCCATGGCTACCTCGAGCAGCGCCGTAACCCCAATGCCCATCTGGTGCACGCAGTGGAGGGGAGCGAAGACGTCCTCCTGCAACGCAATGCCGCGGGCCACTTCGTGGCCACCGGGCGGATCAACGGCGAGCCCGTGGAGTTCCTGCTCGACACCGGGGCGACCTATCTCGCCGTGTCCACCGATCTCGCCGAGCGGCTGGGGCTGGAGCGTGGTCGCCCCGCCTATTTCCATACCGCCAATGGCCGCGTCGAGGGTTACCTGACCCATCTCGACCGGGTCAGCCTGGGTGGCCTTTCGGTCCAGAACGTACGTGGCTCGATCAATCCCGGCATGAGTGGTGAGACCGCATTGCTGGGCATGAGCTTCCTCAACCGTTTCGATATCGAGATCCGCGGCAGCCAAATGGTGTTGCGCCCGCCGGCGCGACAGTGAGACCGTCGGTTCGGTAACCGGACAGGGTGGTAAGGTCATGCGAAACATATTCCGCAGCCGCCGGGCCGTGCGGCCGAGCGAGATTTCGCGCCTGGGCTGGCTGGATATCCTGTGGCGCGTGAGGCGGGAGATGGCCGATGACAACATCACCATGCTCGCCGCCGGCGCGGCGTTCTACGCCTTCCTGGCCGTGTTTCCCGCCATTGCCGCGATCATCTCGCTCTGGGCGTTGGTCCTCGACCCATTGGACATGGCCCGCCAGATCGCCGAGCTGAGCCGCTTCATTCCGCCGGGTGCTGCTTCCATCATCGAGGAACAGGCCAACGAGATCAGTTCCAACACCCGAGCGGGTCTCAGTGTGACGGCCATTGCCAGTTTGCTGGTGGCGATGTACATCGCCTCCAAGGGCATCAGGGGCGTGATCGTGGGGTTGAATGTCGTCTATGGCGAGCAGGAGCGCCGCGGCTTTCTCCACAAGGCGCTGACCGTCTCGCTGCTGACGCTGGGCATGATCGTGCTGACGCTGGTCACTATCCCGTTCATCACGCTGTTTCCCCTGGCCATCGGCATGCTCGGGATCGACAGTACCCCGCTGAGGGTGATCGGCCTGTTGCGCTGGCCGATTCTGGTGCTGGTGATGATGTTCGCCATTGCGGTGCTCTATCGTTATGGCCCCTATCGCTCCCATCCACACTGGGAGTGGATCAGTGTCGGGACCGTCACCGCCACCTTGCTGTGGCTGCTTGGCTCGCTCGGTCTGTCGCTGTATGTGCGCTACTTCTCGAATCTGAGCGAGATCTACGGTTCCCTGGGGGCCGTGGTGGTATTGTTGCTGTGGTTCTGGTTGTCCGCCTTCATGGTCCTGCTGGGCGCCGAACTCAACACCGCGATGGAGCGTCAGGCCCGACGGAATACCACGACCGGCACACCGCGGTCGGTGGGGCGGCGCAGCGCTCATGCCGTGGATGCCGTCGGCGAAAAGCGCCCTTGAACGGGGTCTCCCCTCAGTGAGGTGGTATTGGCCACTGCTGCCATTGCCTCGGACATTGGCTGCCGGACTCCAGAGGTAGACGCTGGTCTGACAATGGGCCGTCTTGCTATCATGGATAAATGAACAGTATCTCGCATGCTGGACCGGTAACGGCCTCCCTCGACGATCCCTTCTACTATCTGGCGAACTTCCGTTTCGTGCTGGCTTGGGTCGCCGAGCGTTACGGCGACCTGTTGAGCGATGCCGAGCGTGCCTTCCTGGCGGACTTTGCGCGCCTGCCGCGTCCCTCGCAGGCACTACTGGTGCGGATGGTGATGCGCAAGGGCACCTGCTTTCGCACCGGCAAGCTGCGTTATGCCGAGATCGGCGATCCCGAGGCCGCCCTGGCGCCGCTGAACGAAGGCGGTTGGGTAGAAGTCGATCCCGAACTCGACCTCGAGGCGCTGTTCGCACTGCTGACCAAGGCCGAAATCGTTCAGGCCCTGAGGCACGAGATTGCCGCGGCCGGATTGCCTGCCAGCAGCGGCAAGGCGGTGCTGCGCGAGGCGTTGGAGGCGCTTCGGCTTTCACCGCGCCCGCTCTCCTCCTGGTGGTCGCAGGCCCCGGACCGGGTAGTGGAATTGACCCAGATGGCGATCTGCGATCGGCTGCGTCTGATGTTCTTCGGCAATCTGCGCCAGGACTGGGCGGAGTTCGTACTCGCCGAGCTTGGTCGGCAGCGCTTCGAGACGGTCGAGCTGTCGCGTGAGTCCCGCGCCTTCCAGACGCGGGAGGAGGTGGACGCTTACCTGGAGCTGCATCGGCTGCGCGAGCATCTGGAAGAGGGCGAGTCACCGCAGGCGCTGTGGCAGGAGATGCCGACGACGCCTGCCAATCCCTGGCTCGAAGCACGCCGCGCCAAATTGCTGTTCCAGTTGGCGCGCGAGGCCGAACGCCGCCAGGAACACGTTCTGGCGCTGACGATCTATCCCGACTGCGGCCATCCCGAAGCTCGGGTGCGGCACCTGCGCCTGCTCGAGCGTCGCGGCGAGTTCGTCACCGCCCACACTCTGGCCGAACGGGCCGGGAAAGCCCCGCGCAGCGAGGCCGAGTCGCAGGCCCTCGAACGCCTGTTGCCGCGCCTGCGTCGCCGCCTGGGGCTGCCACCTGCCCCCCGGCCGCCGGAGCCCCGCATCGAGCGTCTCGAATTGTGTTTGCCGCCGTCAGCCGCAGGCGTCGAGGCGGCGGTGTGCGAGCATCTGAGCAGTGAGCGTGCCCCGGTCCACTACGTGGAGAATACCTTGATCGGCGGTCTCTTCGGCCTGCTGTGCTGGCGGGCAATCTTCGCCCCGTTGCCGGGCGCCTTCTTCCATCCGTTCCATACCGGCCCGGCGGATCTCGACCGCGAGGATTTCGTGGCGCGGCGTCGCGAAGTGTTCGACGCCTGCCTGGGAGAGCTGGACGATGGCCGCTACCGGGACAGTATCCGCCAGACCTACCGAGCCAAACAGGGAGTGGCCTCGCCATTCGTGCACTGGCCGCTGCTCAGCGAAACGCTGCTGGAACAGGCTCTGGTCAGCCTGCCCGCGACCCATCTGAAACGACTCTTCGAACGCCTGCTGTGCGATCTCAAGGCCAATCGTGCCGGGCTGCCGGATCTGATCCAGCTGTGGCCGCCGGAGAAAGGGGAACCGGGGTGTTACCGGATGATCGAGGTCAAGGGGCCGGGCGACCGCCTGCAGGACAACCAGCGCCGCTGGCTGGCCTTCTTCCATCGGCACCAGATGCCGGTGACGGTGTGTCACGTCACTTGGCAGGACGGCGCGAGGTGAGCAAGCCGAGGGGATACCGGGTCGCGGTGCGGGCGCTGTGTGAGTTCACCGCCCGGAGCGGCGATCTGGATCATCGCTTCACACCGTCGCCCTCCGCTCGGGAAGGGATCGCCGGTCATGCCCTGGTGGCCGAACGGCGTGGTGACGGTTACCAATCCGAGGTGGCGTTGTCCGGCGAGTACAGGACGCTGAGCGTCAACGGTCGTGCCGACGGTTTCGATCCTGCAATCAACTGCCTGGAGGAGATCAAGACCTACCGGGGTAGTCTGGAGCGTCTGGGCGACAATCAGCGAGCGCTGCATTGGGCGCAGGTCAAGGTCTATGGGGCATTGCTGTGCCAGGAGCGCGAACTGTCGGAAGTGACCCTGGCGCTGGTCTATCTGGATATCGCCACCGGCCGCGAGACACGGCTCACCCAGCAAGCCACGGCGGAGGAGCTGCAGGCCTTCTTCGTCGCGCAGTGCCAGCGCTTCTTGGCCTGGGCCGAGCAGGAAGTCGCACACCGTGAGCGGCGCGACGGCGCGCTGCTTGAGATACGCTTCCCCCACTGCGAGTTTCGCCATGGGCAACGAGCCCTGGCCGAAGCGGTCTACAAGGTGGTGAGCACCGGGCGCCACCTGCTGGTCCAGGCGCCCACCGGGATCGGTAAGACGCTCGGCACGTTGTTTCCCGTGCTCACCGCGATGCCGCGCCAGGCGCTCGACCGTGTGTTCTTCCTGACCATGAAGACACCGGGGCGACGTCTGGCGCTGGAAGCGCTGACGACCCTGGGCGTGGTCCGCGAGGACGAGGAGGGGGCACTGCCGTTGCGGGTACTGGAACTCATCGCCCGCGACAAGGCTTGCGAGCACCCGGACAAGGCCTGCCATGGCGAGGCCTGCCCGCTGGCCCGCGGCTTCTATGACCGACTGCCGATGGCGCGACAGGCGGCCATCGACAGGGGTGGGCTTCTTGATCGGATGGCGTTGCGCGAGGTGGCGCTCGAGCATGATGTCTGTCCCTACTACCTGGGGCAGGAGCTGGCGCGCTGGTGCGACCTGGTGGTGGGTGATGTCAATCACTACTTCGACCTGAACGCCATGCTGCATGGCCTGGTCCAGCTCAACCAGTGGCGAGTCGGAGTTCTGGTGGACGAGGCCCACAACCTGGTGGAGCGCGCCCGCGGCATGTACAGCGCCACGCTCGACCAGCAACGCGTCAATGCGCTGCGCCGTCAGGTGCCGCCGGCGTTAAGCAAGCCCCTGGGGCGGGTCGCCAGGCGCTGGAGCGAGCTGCTCAAGGATGTTGGTCTCAGTGAGCTGAAATCGCGAGAGGCTCCGGAATATCGAGTGCTGGAGGCGCCGCCCCAGGGCATGCTCAACACCTTGCAGCAGGCCAGCTCGGCGATTACCGATTACCTGAGTGAGCATCCTACCGGCGTGGATACCGGCTTGCAGGAGTTCCTGTTCGAGGCCCTGCACTTCTGTCGCCTGACAGAGCATTTCGGCGAACATTCGCTGTTCGACATTAATCGCCATGGTCGCGGACGGGCGGTACTCACGCTGCGCAATGTCATTCCGGCAGACTTCCTGGCTCCGCGGCTGGCAGCCAGTCGTTCCACAGTGCTGTTCTCTGCGACCCTGAGCCCGAGTCATTATTATCGCGATCTGCTGGGTTTACCGCTGGAAGCTCTCTGGCTCGAGGTCGAATCGCCATTCGTCAGTCATCAACTCGACGTCAGAACTCAACGGGCGATCTCCACGCGTTTCCGGGATCGCGATGCGTCGATCGCTCCCATCGTTGCCACTCTGGCCGAGCAATATCGCCGCCGACCAGGCAACTACCTGGCCTTCTTCAGCAGCCTCGCCTATCTGGAGGCGGTTCTTGAGCATTTCCGAACCGAACATCCGGACATCGTTACCTGGACCCAGACCCGTGGCATGCGTGAAGCCGAGCGCCAGGCATTCATCGACGGCTTCGTTCCGGGTGGCCGGGGGATTGGCTTTGCCGTGCTGGGTGGCGCTTTCGCCGAGGGGATCGACCTGCCTGGTGAGCGACTGATCGGTGCTTTCATCGCCACCCTGGGCATGCCGCCTTTCAATGCGGTCAATGAGCAGCTCAGGGCGCGCATGGAGGTCCGCTTCGGTTGTGGTTACGACTACACCTATCACTATCCCGGGCTCACCAAGGTGGTGCAGGCCGCTGGCCGGGTGATCCGCGACCCAGAGGATCGCGGGGTGGTGGTGCTGATGGACGATCGCTTCACCAGGGCGGAGGTGAAGTCGCTGTTGCCGGGGTGGTGGAACCTTTGAACCGGATCCCGGGGGATGGCCGGAGGCATCCCCGGATCAGCGGCGACGGCAGATCATCTGGATCGGGGCAATGATTCCCCGCTCCAGGTTCGCAATCATGTTCGCTATCTTCTGTGGCGCTTGCGGTCCCAGATGAACGTGAAGCCCGAGTGGGGGAGGTCCGCTTTCCGCAATGCGCGTCCTGATGCGATGGAAGAACTCGAGAGCCGGGTCGCGTCGGTCTTCTTCCGCCGTCACCTCGAAACCGGCTGCCTCCAGTGCCTGCCGGTAGGCGGCCAGGGAGGCGAGAAACGACATCTCCGGGGTATCGGCCCAGGCAACCGGAAATGACAGGTCGCTCTCCCCGGTACGCATGACCTCGTAGACGCCGAAAACGCCGTCCTGCTTGACCACCCGCGCCGCTTCGGTGCAGAGGCGGTCCTTGTCCGGTACGTTCATCCCCACATGCAGCAGTGTGGCGGCATCGAAGCTCGCGTCATCGAAAGGCAGGTCCATCGCGCTGCCTACACGGAACGTCACACGGTCCGCCAGGCCTACCATCCGGGTCAGTGTCTCGGCAACGGCGACGTACTCGGGCGTCAGGTCGATCCCCGACACCGTGCAGTGGTATTGGTGGGCGAAGAATCGTGCTGGCCCGCCGATTCCGCAGCCGATTTCGACGAGCGACATGCCCGGCCTGAGTCCCATCTGCGAGGCGAGGTGTACAGTGGCCTCATGGCCACCCATGTGGAATTCATCGACAGCAGCCAGGTCCTCGATCTGCACGTTGTCCAGGTCGCGTCCCATGGCGGCCAATCCGTCGAGGATCGTACGCTCCAGTGAACCGTGGCTCCAATGCTGGGCCACGCCTTCTTCTATGGTTGCCATCTTGTATTCCCTCTTCTAATTGGCGGGATTGACAGCGGTGTTTCTCAGCGTGATTGCCACCTTCTCAGTATTGGCCTCCGTGCGGCCGATGAAAAGTTCCATGATGGTACTTACGCCCCACGGCGTTGGCAGCCGTAGCCGATGATGGGGACTGAGTCGGGGCCCTCAGGTATCTTGCCGTTCCTGGGGGACGTTGCCGTGCCGTGGTGTCGTGGTGGCGACTTCTTCGTCCGCTTCGTACAGGGCTTCGAGTTCGCGGGCGGCTTCCTGAACGGTCTGGATCAGCTTCTTCTCGTTGCCGAAGACCTCGAGCTGACGCATCAGCGCTTGCTCGTCATGGGGGCGGAAGGTGTCGATGGTGTGCTGCGCCTGTTCGCGCGGGATGCCCAGCTCGATCAGCACGTCGCGGGTCAGCTCCAGGCTAGCGGGGAGCAGTTCGCGTACGATGTTATGGATGCCGGCACGCATCAGCAGATGGGCATGGTAGCGATTGCGGGCTCGGGCGAAGATACGCAGATGCGGAAACTGGCGCTTGGCCTGTTCGACGATGGGCATCGAGGCCTCGATGTCGCCCACTGCCACCACCAGTACGCGGGCTTGATCGGCGCCGGCGGCACGTAGCAGATCGACGCGCGAGGCATCGCCGAAATAGACCTTGTTGCCGTAGCGGCGCACGAATTCCACGTGATCGGCATTGATGTCGAGCACCGTATAGGGGATCTTCAATCCCTGCAGCGCTCGCCCCATGATCTGCCCGAAACGCCCGAAACCGGCGATGATGATCTGGGGGGAGTCGTCCACGGGGTGGTCATAGACCGGCTTGGGTTTTGAGGTCCCGAACAGCGGTCGAATCCAGCGCACATGGATCAACAACAGCACCGGGGTGGTAGCCATCGACAACGAGATCACCAGTACCAGCAGGCTCACCAGCCCCTGATCCAGCAAAGCGGCACCACCCGCTGCGGTGAGGACCACGAAGCCGAACTCACCGCCTTGGGAGAGCAGCACGCCGAGATTGCTCGCCTCCTTCCAGCTGGTGCCGAACAGTCGCGCCGCCAGCACCATGCTTAGCCCCTTGCTGGCCACCAGGCCGAGAGTCAGGACGAGGATCATCAACGGTTGTTGGGCCAGCAGCCCGAGTTGGGCGGTCATGCCCACGGCCATGAAGAATAGCCCCAGAAGTAGACCGCGGAAGGGTTCGATGTCCGCCTCGATGTTATGGCGGTATTCCGAGTCGGCGAGCAGGATCCCGGCGATGAAGGCGCCCATGGCCATCGACAGCCCGGCGAGTTCCATCAACAGCGCGGCGCCGATCACCACCAGCAGGGTGGTGCCGGCGAAGACTTCGCGACTGCGGGTGCTTGCCGCCAGGCGGAACAGCGGGCGCAGCAGGTAGCGGCCGCCGACGATCAAACCGGCGAAAGCCCCCGTCCCGAGGGCGACCTCACTCAACAGCGGGGTCATGCCATCGGCCATCAGCGAGCCGGCGGCGAGAATGGGAATGATCGCCAGGACCGGGATCGCCGCCATGTCCTGAAACAGCAGCAGCGCGAAGGCGTTGCGCCCATGACGCGTTTGCAGTTCCTTGCGCTCACCAAGCAGGTGCAGTACCAGCGGTGTGGAGCACAGCCCCAGGCTGAAGCCCACCACCAGCGCCGCAACAAGGGAAAGGCCAAGCCACCAGGCACCAAAGGCAAGTACCACGGTGGTCACGACGACCTGCAGGCTGCCGAAACCGAATACCGCTTTGCGCATGATCTTCAGGCGTGCCGGTTTCAGTTCCAGGCCAATCACGAACAGCAGGAACACGATGCCCACCTGCGAGAACTGCAGCACCCCTTCGGCATCCGGCACCAGCCCCAGCACCGACGGGCCGATCACCACGCCGGCGGCCAGGTAACCCAACACCTCGCCGAGCCCCAGCCACTTGAAGACCGGTACGATCAGTACCGCTGCAGCGAGGAAGATTGACGCATTGAGCAGTAGTTCAATTGCCACTTGGCGCTCCTTGGGGCCCCGGCAGGAGCCAGTTTCATCGCGTCGATTCTACATGACGCCATGGCCTTTCTTATTGATAAAGCAAAAGTCGAGCCAATGGACGGCGCTTGTGTCGATGATGACGTATGCCGCCGAGTCGTCGAAAATGTTCATGTAAAGGTTGTCTTGCGACTGCAACGCCGGGACACCCGGAGGGAGATAGCACGATGCGACTCAACGCCGATTTCTCCGAACGCGTGGTGATGACCCCCGATGCGTACCACTGGGTGGACTCACCGACGCTGGGCGTGCAGCGAATGATGCTGGATCGTATCGGTGAGGAAGTGGCCCGCGCCACATCACTGGTACGCTATGCGCCCGACAGCCGTTTCCCGGCTCATGAGCACGGCGGTGGCGAGGAGCTTCTGGTGCTGGAAGGCGAGTTCGCCGACGAACATGGCATCTACCCGGCGGGCACCTACCTGCGCAACCCCATCGGCACCTCGCACGCGCCCAGGGCGGGCCGGCAGGGCACCCTTCTCTTCGTCAAACTGCACCAGTTCTCCCCCCGGGACACCGCACGCAAGGTCATCGATACCCAGGCTCGACCTTGGCAGTCCGGGCCGGAGGAAGGCCTGATGACGATGCCGCTGCACGACTTCGACGGGGAGCATGTGGCCTTGGTGAAGTATGCTCCCGACACTCTTTGCGAGCTGCATATCCACCGGGGCGGAGAGGAAATTCTGGTGCTGGAAGGCACCTACCATGATGAGCATGGCGCCTACCCCAAGGGAAGCTGGCTGCGCAACCCGCACCAGAGCACGCATACTCCTTTTACTGAAGAAGACGGGGCGCTGGTCTATGTGAAGAGCGGCCACCTGATGCCCGGTTGAGCCCTTTCACCAGGTCGGCGCCGCGCTCGGCCGGCTTAGGCAGGTCGGTCGACGCGGCGCGGGTTTCAGCCGACTTCAGGCATGCACGACGCCCTGCGGCGTCCAGGTGACACGAGCGAAGTGGGCATGGCCATCGTTCCACTCGAGCGGGATGGACGCCTCCTCGGTCTTGACCGTACTGCTGCCATACTCTGCCTCGTGATACTCGAAGCCCTCCGGCAGAGTGACCCGAGCGCGGTGGAGTTCGCCGGTTACGGGGTTGCGGATCGGTTCACCCCTGCCCTCGACGATGCCGGGTACGGCAATACGGCCGGTGCGCGCGTCCACGTCCGCCTGAAAATCGATGGGGCTCACGATGGGGTCGAAGTAGGTGTCGATCACATTGCTGAACACATTGAATACCGTGGCGCCGGGCTCGGTTTCCTCGCCCCTGAAGAGCGCCGTCAGCGCCTGGCGCTGATCCTCTGTCGTGCGGTCGTCCAGAATCAGCTGCGCCTGTCCTCGGCCTTCATGAATAGCGCCCGGCCAAGCGAGCAAGCCAACGAACACCGCCCCGTCTAGCGATGTGGTACCGAAGTGGCCTCGGTCAATGCGCATTCCGACCGCTGCCCGGCAATCGCCGTGGGTCGGCAGGGCATTGAACTGGCAAGGACAACTGAAATCGCAGTTACAGGTCGTGAAGTCGGTCGCTTCGATCTTCCAGTCCACGGGTGACATCTCGTCCTCCTGCGCCGCTAGGCGCTTGGCAATGCGACGGAAGTGTCGCTGATGCCTACAGGAACAGGAACCAGTTGCAGCCATCCATCGGCGCGCTGGCACATGTTTCCGCCGTGGCTTGCGTCCTTGTTGCCACTGACGAGTCTGCGACTTGCTGGGGTATAGGGTAAGAGCCAAACTGACCATGACCGGTCCATTCAGCTCAGGGAGGCCGGACAGATGGGGATCAAGCCCGGGACCACGCACATCAGTATCGTTGCCCTACCGGAGTCGATGGCAACGCCGATTCACGGGTTGTATGAGACGCTGATGATGCTCGAGGCAGTGGATCGCAATGTGTCCGAGGATGGGACACGCCTGTTCGAGATCGAGGTTGTCGGGCCCGCTCCCGGCATTCTGCGTGGCGCCTGTGGGCTGCCTCTCGATGTCCATCGTGCGATATCCGATGTTCGCCGGACCGATATCGTGATCATCACCTCGATGTTCTTCGATGACGAATGGATCATCGGGCGTCATCCGGAGATCGTGGCCTGGCTCAAGGATATGCACGATCGTGGTGCGAGCTTGTGCTCGGCCTGTGCAGGGGCTCTGCTGCTGGCGGAAACCGGACTGCTCGATGGCCGGGAGGCCACTACCCACTGGGCCTTTGCCCCGACCTTCCGCAGGAATTTTCCGACGGTTCGGCTGCGTATCGAGGAGGTACTCGTCACCGCGGGCCCTCGCCATGAGTTCGTGATGTCCGGTGCCGCCAGCTCGTGGCAGGATCTGATCCTCTATCTGATCGCTCGTCATTCCGGTCCGACCACGGCCCAGGCCATCAGCAAGTTCCTGCTGTTTCCCTGGCACGAGGCTACCCAGGCCCCCGATATCTCCTTCACGCCATCCGATGACCATGGCGATGCCGTCATCCGTGCACTGCAGGCCTGGTTGCGCGAGCACTATGCGATCATCTCGCCGGTGGATGAGATGGTGCAGCGTTCGGGATTGCCCGAGAGCAGCTTCAAGCGCCGTTTCCGTAATGCCACCGGTTACTCACCCTTGCACTATGTGCAACACCTGCGCGTGGAAGAGGCCAAGACGCTTCTGGAACGTACCGACATGCCGATCGACCAGACCTGCTGGGCCGTGGGCTACGAGGAGCCGGCTTTCTTTCGCCGCCTCTTCAAACGGATCACCCGGCTCACACCCGGCCAGTATCGACGCAAGTTTCATTTTCCGTCCCTGGCCATGGTCACCGCTGAGCAGGAATACGCTTAGCGCAAAACAGCGTGTCACGGGAGGTCGGGCAATGGGTCGCAACATCGTGAAATCTCATCCCCTGTCGTCAAGCCTGAACCGTCGCCAGATGCTGCGTCTGGCCGGGGCGGCTGCCGTTATCGCATGGTGGAGTGGCGGGGTAGGAACGGCCGACACGGTGGCCGCCGACGATACGAGTACTTGCGTAGCCAGGCCTCGCCAGACGGAGGGGCCCTATTTTGTGGATACCCGGCTCAAGCGTAGCGATATTCGTTCGGAACCCGGTGGTGGCCCCCGCAAGCCGGGCGTACCGGTGACGCTGAGCTTCCATGTCTCTCGGTGGGAGGACGGAACTTGCACCCCGTTACCGGGCGCCGTGATCGATCTCTGGCAGTGCGATGCCCTGGGCGTCTACTCCGGGGTGCGTGACTTCGCCGGGCGCTTCGATAGCCGCGGACAGGCATTCCTGCGCGGCTATCAGGTGAGCGATAGCGCAGGACGTGCGCGCTTCGTGACGATCTATCCCGGCTGGTATCCGGGGCGCACGGTGCATATCCACTTCAAGATCCGTACCGACCCGGACGCCGCGCGCGGCCTGGAATTCACCTCGCAGTTGTATTTCGACGATGTCCTTACGGACCGGGTCCATGCCCAGCCTCCCTACGCGGAGAAGGGGCAGCGCGACGTGCGTAATGCCAGGGACGGGATCTACCGGCGCAGTGGCGGAGACGAGTTGGTGCTGGCCTTGACCGAAAGCGGAGAGGGGTTCGAAGGTCGATTCGCCATTGTCCTGGAAGGGGCGTGACGGCACTGGGGGAGTCTGGTGGCCGGCTGTTGCGATTGTGCCGAATCGTCGAATCATGCTACTTCTGGCACCCGAAGGAGTTCGCCAAACGGCAAAGGAGCATGCATATGGGTATCGAAGTGGGCGGCCTGTTGGGCCTGATCTGGCTGGTCATCGTTATCTGGGCCATCGTCAAGACTGCCAAGAGTTCGGCCGGTCCCATCGCCAAGCTGCTATGGATCCTGATTCTGCTGTTCTTTCCCTTGGTGGGTCTGATCATCTGGCTGTTACTGGGGCCCAAGGGGTAGCCAAGGCGTGTCCTCCGACGTGCAGAAAAGGGCAGGCCCATCGGCTTGCCCTTTCTCCACTCGGATCAACGTGCGCCGGCGGTGTTGAGTCACTTGGGCTATCAGGGGTCGTAACTGCTCTCGGTCATGGTTTGTCCTTGGGTGCGCCTTCATCGCACTTCTTGCACTCCAGCAGGAGCCCGAGCATGGTCGTTCGGCCTTCCTCGCTCATGACCCAAGAGCGCTCGATAAAGGGAGGCTGGTGGCGGACATGCTGGAAATGGCCACATGCCAACTCTGCCACCCAGTGGTTCTCGTCGTCCTGATGATAGCTGATGATGGGTTGTTTCATGACGGTCGGAAGGTTGCCTGCGGGAGCCCCGGGCCGTGCTTCATCTAGCCCCGGCGCCGTGAAAAAACGTTCCTCTTTGCTTCCGAATAGGCTGCTGCCATCTCCGTGCAGAGGTCAAATTCTGCTCGGCGGCTCTCCGGCAGGATGGCGCTCGGGTGCTCATCGGCTCAGGTGGGAGCTTCGCCTTGCACCTGTCACGGATGAAGGACGATAAGCGCCACAAGCGGTCGCTCTATGGACCCTGCGTGGAGGTATCGTGCGGGATGTTGAACCCCTTGTGAAGGGTGTGGTCGACACATGGAAGGCATCGAGGCATGGATCGTCGAGCGGGATGCCGAAGGACGGGTCGGCGGAAAAGCCCGAGTTATTTCAGAGTGGATCGTTATCCACATGGGAACAGGTACTTTGGGAAAGAATAATTGACCAACACTTTGATACCTTCTCGCTCGACATGGTGAGGCCGGGAGCCCGTCCATGCTAAGGGAGGAGGCGAGTCTGTTGTTGGCAATATTCAAGCATCGACAATCAAGGCTTTCTAGGAAGGAGCGCCTGATGCCAATCGTGAAAATATTAAGGCCGCATCAATATATCAAAAACGGATTCGTATTGATCGGTCCCTTGTTTTCCCACCAATGGACATTGATGACCTTGTCCCAGGCACTGCTGGCTTTCTTGGCATTTTGCTGTATCGCCAGTGCCGTCTATGTGCTGAACGACATTGTCGATATTGAAGCCGATAGGGAGCATCCGGTAAAACGCTATCGCCCCTTGCCCAGTAGAGAAATTTCGCTGACCTCCGCTAAGTGGCTGCTGGCCATATTGGTCATCGCTGCACTGCTGTTGTCTCTTTCTGTCAGCCATTGGGTGCTTATCTTTGTCGCCACCTATTTCTTCATGAACATTGTGTACTCCTGGAAATTGAAGCATATCGTGATCCTGGATGTGTTTATCATTTCGGCAGGATTCATGCTGAGAATTCTTGCCGGTACCGTGGGACTGGGGATTACACCGTCCGAATGGCTTTTGCTCTGCGGGTTGATGGTGACCCTGTTCCTGGGCTTTACCAAACGGCGTGCCGAACTACTCATGCTGGAATCGACAAAGGCCAATGAGAGCTTGGCTCGACGCGTATTGGATGATTACAGCCCCGCTATGCTGGAGCAGTTCATTGCAGTCACGGCGGCTTGCACGATCATCAGTTATGGTTTGTACACCGTATCGTCAACCACTGTGGCCCTGCATGGCAGCACGGATTTGATTTATACCTTGCCATTCGTGGTGTATGGCATCTTTCGCTACCTGTTTCTGTTACACCATCGGGAAAAAGGTGACGATACGGCGAAAGAGCTGTTAACCGACAAGCATCTATTGATCACGGTGCTGGGATGGGTGATGGCCACCCTGTGGGTGCTGGCATGACGCAGCGACAATTCAACGGATGGCGCCTGCGGGCGTTGATCCTTTCGATCATGATCGCTACCGCCGGGTATCTGGCTTTCTCGCTGTGGGGAGGCTGGCAGGAGGTGGTCGCTGCCTTTATTCGCATTGGCGTGATCGGCACCGTCATCGCTCTTGGCATGTCGTTGGTCAACTATAGTTTGCGCTTTATACGCTGGCAGTTCTATCTATCACAACTTGGGTACATGGTGCCGTGGTCCCCTAGTCTGCGTATCTACCTGAGTGGTTTTGCCCTGACCACTACCCCGGGCAAGGCAGGCGAGGCCTTCCGAGGCATATTGCTCAAGCAAAGAGGGATTCCCTTTCCCTCGACATTCGCCGCGTTCCTCAGTGAACGGCTTTCCGACTTGGTAGCGGTGGTGTTGCTGACCCTGCTGGGATTGGCCCAGTACCCTCAGGCACGGGGGCTGGTGCTGGCGGGGCTAGCCGGTATCGTGATGGTACTGGCCTGTCTTTCCAGTCAGCGCCTGCTTTCCCATCTCAACACTTGGGCGAAGAGTCGGACCGGCAAGGTGGGCGGGCTGGTCGTGCACCTCACCGACATGCTTCAGGATGCTCGGCGTTGCCATGGACCCCGGCTACTGGTGCTGGCTACCTTCCTCAGTGTGATGGCTTGGGGTGCCGAAGCGCTGGCATTCTATTGGGTGCTCATGTGGCTGGGCGCCGACGTCTCGCTGTCCTTCGCTGTCTTCGTCTATGCTCTGTCGATGCTGGCCGGGGCCCTGAGCTTCCTGCCCGGTGGTCTCGGTGGCGCTGAAGCCGTCATGGTGTCGCTTCTGGTGGTAAAAGGCATGACGATGCCGGCCGCCATTGCTGCGACGGTTTTTATACGCCTGGCCACACTGTGGTTCGCTGTCGTGATCGGGCTGGTTGCCCTGTACAGCAGTCGTCATGGGGAGGCCGTCGCATCATGAAGGCGCCACTGTCCTGGAATCGCTTTCCTCGTGTCCAGCCTGACAAGGTGCATCATCTTGGGCACTGCAAGACGGCGTTGCCAGAAGTGGACTGGCCACTACTGGCCTATGGCAATGGACGTAGTTATGGCGATGTATGTCTGACCGAGTCGGGAACGCTGCTGTTGACGCGAAGGCTGGATCGCTTCATGGCGTTCGATCCGAATTCTGGTGTTCTGCGTTGTGAGTCAGGCGTCACCCTGGCCGAGATTCTTTCCCTGGTGGTTCCTCAGGGTTGGTTTCTGCCCAGCACGCCCGGTACCCGCTATGCCACCGTGGGTGGGGCATTGGCCAATGACGTGCATGGCAAGAACCATCACGTTGCCGGCACCTTCGGGCATCATGTCCGCCGCTTCGAGTTGGTGCGTTCCAGCGGGGAGCGGTTGGAATGCACGCCTGACCAGCATGAAGACTATTTCCGCGCCACCATCGGTGGCCTGGGACTGACGGGACTGATCAGCTGGGTCGAGTTTCAACTGCTGCCCATCCAGAGTCCCTGGATGTGGGTAGCATCCCAGCGCTTTGGCAATCTCGACGAATTCTGGTCGCTCAATCGTCAGGCCGAGAGCCAGTGGCCTTATACGGTGGCATGGATCGACTGTCTGGCCAGCGGCAAGGCCAGGGGGCGTGGAATCTTTCTGGCAGCCCAGCATGCTCCTCCCCAGGCCACGCTACCCGCCTTCCAGGAACGTAGCAGGCGCATCGCGCTCGATCCTCCCGTTTCGCTGATCAATAACCTGAGCCTGCGTGTTTTCAATGCCCTGTACTACCGTCAGCGGGTCAAGCCTCAAGGAACACTGCAGCATTACGTGCCGTACTTCTACCCGCTGGATGCGATCCAGGATTGGAACCGGATCTATGGGCGGAGGGGGTTCTTCCAGTACCAATGCGTATTGCCACCCCACCAGGCACAGGAAGGCATAGCGGAACTGCTGAATACCATTGCTGCCAGTGGTCAGGGGTCATTTCTGGCCGTACTGAAGACCTTTGGTGAAAAACCGTCACTGGGCATGCTGTCGTTTCCCCGGCCCGGCACCACGCTGGCACTGGATTTCTCCAACCGAGGAGAAAAGACCTTGCGTCTGCTGGCCTCCCTCGATTCCATCCTGCGAGACACCGGTGGTGCCCTGTACCCGGCCAAGGATGCCCGCATGCCGGCCGATCTGTTCCAGTCCGGCTTCCCCGAGTGGGAACGCTTTGCTGATTATGTCGACCCTGCTTTCTCATCACGTTTCTGGCGTAGAGTCACCTCATGAATTCACTCAAGCGCGTTATCATCTTTGGCGCCACCTCGGCCATCGCGGAACAGTCCGCCCGGCGACTGGTGGCCAGAGGAGCCTCGGTCTACTGCATCGGGCGCAATGCCACCAAACTCGATGCCATGGTCTGTGATCTGCGGGTCAGAGCCTCGGACGCCCAGCGCATCGATGGCAAGGTGGCGGACCTGCTGGATACCGCCGACCATGGGCATTTGCTCGATGCTGCCGAGCATTTCCTGGGCGGTGTGGATGCCGTGCTGATTGCCCATGGCACCCTGCCGGATCAGAAGGCATGCGAGGCATCATTCGAGCAGACCCGCAAAGAGATCGATACCAATGCCGTCAGTATCATCAGCCTGCTGACCCTGCTGGCCAACCGTCTTGAGCAGCAGCGTTCGGGGGTGATCGCCGTGATCAGCTCGGTGGCCGGCGACCGGGGGCGCCAGAGTAACTACGTCTACGGGGCCGCCAAGGGCATGCTGTCGATCTTCCTTCAGGGCCTGCGCAATCGCCTATCACGTAGCAATGTGCATGTGGTGACCATCAAGCCTGGCTTCGTGGATACCCCCATGACCGCTGCGATGGACAAGTCGGGCGCGCTGTGGGCCAAGCCGGAACAGATCGCGGAAGGTATCGTCAAGGCAATGAGCCAGGGCAGGGGGGAAGTCTACCTGCCCTGGTTCTGGTATTGGATCATGCTGATCATCCGGCATATTCCCGAGTTCGTCTTCAAGCGGATGTCCCTGTGAACACGACCCCCGTCGCCTTCTTCGACTTCGATGGCACTCTGACCACCGGCGATACCCTGCTGCCTTTCCTGAAATACGTGGTAGGGGCGCCGACCTATTACACCAAGCTGGCCTTGCTCAGCCCGGTATTGGGAGCCTATGCCACCAAACTGCTGCGTAACGATATCGCCAAGGAAATTGTGCTCAGACAATACCTCGCCGGATATCCCCTGAAGGAACTGCAGGATATCGGCAAGCGATTCAGCGAAGAGATCGTCCCCACCATGTTGCGGCCTGAGGGTATCGAACGACTGGCGTGGCATCAGGCCCAAGGCCATGACTGCGTCCTGGTGAGCGCATCACTGGATGTGTATCTGAAGGAATGGGCGGAGTGCCAGGGCTTTACAGCGGCATTGACGTCAAGCTTGAGACAGGATGAGTATGGCAAGGTGACAGGGCACTTGAATGCCGCCAATTGTTTTGGTTGGGAAAAATGTCTAAGAATCCAGGCTTGGATGGATAAACGAAAACCTGATATGACGTATGCGTATGGTGATTCCAAAGGCGACATACAAATGCTCCAGAGCGTTAATGAAGGTTGGAGGTACGATGCAAGAAGTAATCGCTTTTTAAGAACATGAGTATTTTATAAAAGTTATTGTGACTGATGCTCTCACTTGAGTATCTGTAATTTTACCTTCGAGGGTTGCTGTGTGATTGTCGGGAAAAAGGGAGGCTTGCAATGAGCAAGTTGGTGCTTGGAGGCAGTGGGAGGTTGTCCACCGTGAAGTCAAGGTGGCTGGAATTTTTACCGGCTCTCTTTTTTCTCGCCTTTGCCATTATCCTGGCCGTGCACGTGGGGGAGTATGGGTTCTGGCGTCACGATGCATGGGGATACACGAAGTCCGAGTTTCTGGAGTTTTCTGAAAACGCCAGGTGGCTTGCCCCCATCTTTCACTCCGTCACGAAAGATATGCCTCATTACCTGGCCTGGCTGCTGTGCATGGCGATGGCATGGGGTTATGGATACGTGTTCTTGAACAGGTTCCTCGCTGGGAGTCAACTGGAGAGCAAGACATTCCTCTATGCGGTACCGTTCGTCGTCATTTTTCAACCGGGACTCATGGAGCAGCTTGGTTGGCCGATTCATACCCTGGCTGCGATCTTTTTACTTTTTTTGTTCTCCTTGCTCTCTCGAAACAAGGCAAGTTGGCTGTTGAGTGGTATTGCCACCATTCTTGTGTTTGGAATCCTCCAAACGTTTGCCTTCTTGGCGGTGCTGCTTGCCGTTCCAAGCTATAAGACCCTGTTGCATATGAAAAAGGTAAAAGTGGTAATGACCTTTTTCGGTATCTTGATTTTCTGGGGCTTTTCCATCCTCGTCTCCTGGCTCATTTCGAAGCTCGCTCAGTATGTGTATTTCGGAAGCTTGCCGGGGCTTCCTGAATGGCGGAGTGCTCACCCAGTGAAGTCGCCGCTCGACCTGTACAACAATGTTATGACCAACCTGGCTGACTTTGTTGAACATGTGACCTTTATCTATTCTCCCTGGCTATTGCTGACGGTGGTTGCCATTTTTGTCTTATTGGGAGTGGCTCTTTTCGTAAAGCGGAAGCTGCAAGAACTTGTCATTGCTTCCTTGCTGTTGGTGTTGGGGACATGTTTCCTGCTTTCGGTCTATGTCTTTACCGCTCCCATGGGGACGATCATAGCGGACAGGACAACGTTCACATTCGGGGTGGCTTTGTTCCTGGTGGCCATTGCTTTTTACGTGGCAATGAGCTCGCTTGATTTGGATAAGAAATGGATTTTTCCGGCATCCATTGCTTTTGTTCTTCTTGTTTCGATAAAGCCGATGTATTTGTCATATATTAATGTAAGATGGTATACGGCTTTTACATCGGATTTCGTGAATGCATTACTAGAAGTCGAAGAGGGGAGCTCTCGAAATCTGAAGGGCGTGGTTGTCGAAATCAGTGAGTACGCGGAAAAAATCGAATGGGATCGGTGGCCAATTGACTATTCCCATGTGCGGCCGGACAGATACAAGTTCATGGAGAGCTTGAATAGTCCAGGCCGGCTGGGAAGGGCCTTCTATGAGCTTGGCTACGACGAGGTGCATTTCTGCGGGGGCAAGGAGCCAGGAGATCCCGGGAAATGCAAGCTGGTGGAAGGCGTGTCGTTTGAAAGGTGCGCAAGGAGCAATCCGAGGATCTGCTCAGGGGGGATATCCGATAACGGATACTGGCTGCTTAGATTCTGAGTGCCAGGTGTCGCGCGCCAATTCCGCCCCGTGACTCGCTGATGATCGAGCACTCGATGGTGGGCATGACAACGCCCCGCCCGGCAAAGCCGGACGGGGCGTCTTATCAGGGTCCCGACACCATGACGCGACCAAGCGTCATGCGAATACGGCGTCAGCTCGACGGCCGCGGGCTTACAGCGGGCTCTCCGCTGGTCTGGCCGGCGGCACCCAGCTCGGACTGGGTCGCGACGGCTTCGCCCTGCTCCCGCCAGAGACGCCGCTCTTCTTCGCTGGCGCGAGGTGAGAACAGGCCGGTCTGCGCATAGATCAGGCCGATCACCGGGGACAACCAGCAGGCGAAGGCCAGCGGAATGTACAGCAGGTTCTCGACATTTCCCTCAACGATGCCGAGTCCGAGGGCGCTGATCACGAAGGCCCCGCCGGCATTCCACGGAATCAGCGGCGAGATGAGGGTGCCACCTTCCTCGATGGCGCGCGACAGGTTCAGGGTCGAGTAGCCCAGGCCCCGGTAGGTGGGGGCGTACATGCGGCCGGGCAGGGCGATGGAGAGGTACGGGTCGCCGGCGACCAGGTTGGTGGACACCGAGGTCAGCACCGCGGCTGTCTGCACCCCCTTGAAGCTGTGCACCTTGGTCATGATCGCCCGGATGATCGTTTCCAGGCAGCCGGTCTTTTCCAGCGCGCCGCCGAAGCCCAGTGCGATGAGAATCAGTGAAATGGTCCACATCATCGACTGGATGCCACCGCGGTTGAGCAGGCTGTCGATGGCGCCGATGCCGGTCTCGATCGAATAACCGCTGTTGGCATAGGTGAGCAGGTCATGCACGCCGACACCTTGAGCGATCATGGCGGTGACCGCACCGGCCAGGGCGCCGGCGAACAGCGACGGAATGGGCGGCATCCGCTTGACCGCGAGCACGATGACGAGCAGCGCCGGCAGCAGCAGCCAGACCGAGATGGTGAAATTCGCCTGCAGCGCGGTGGTGATGGCCTCGATCCTGTCGAATGAGGCGACACCGTCGTCGATCAGGGTGAAACCGGCCACCAGGTAGATGGCGAAGGCGATCAGCATCGCCGGGATCGTCGTCGGCATCATGTTCTTGATATGCGAGAAGACGTCCGTGCCGGTGACCGCCGGAGCGAGGTTGGTGGTATCCGAGAGCGGCGAGATCTTGTCGCCGAAGAAGGCGCCTGACACCACCGCGCCGGCGGTCCAGTACATCGGGATATCGAAGCCCGCGCCGATGCCCATCAGGGCGAGGCCCACCGTACCGACCGTGCCCCAGGAGGTACCCAGCGACACCGAGACGATCGAGCAGAGCAGCATGGCCGCCGCCAGGAAGATGGTTGGCGAGAGGATCGTCAGTCCGTAATAGATGAGTGTCGGTACGGTGCCACTGGCAATCCACACGCCGATGATCATGCCAACGCATATCAACACCGAGACGGAGGGCAGGGACACGTGGATGACGTGAAAGACGCCTTCTTCGATCTGTTTCCACCGGAAGCCGAGCTTGACGCCGACCAGTGCTGTGATCGCCAGGCCGATGGCCAGGGGAATATGGGGGGTGAAATCGCCGAAATAGAACAGTTGCACCCCCAGTACCAGCAATGTCAAAACGACGGGGGTGAGCGCCAATATCAAACTTGGCTGCTTATAGCTTATTGGATCTTTTGGATTTGTCATGTCAATCACCTTCGGGTTGGTGTGCGTTGTTTTTGCTTTGCTTGATTAAGCAATACGCAGCTTTCCGAGATTCATCGATCGACTCTCGATCGATGAAGGCGATAACGGGAGTTGCTTGCTAAGTTGTTGTCAGTCATGCGTATTCACCCTTTGCCGTCAGATATCGCGAACCCCGTCCAGAGGGCTGCAATGTCACCGTGACCGGTGTCGAGGGCGGTCGCATTGCCATATCTGACTATCGTTGTTTCATCTTCGTAGCCCTCTTGGCTCATTGTTAGTCATAATGGCTAGGAATTGGCTCCAAATAACACTAGAATGGTTTACTTTTGTCCTCAAAATAAAATAAAAGCAGGCAATATGGCTAACAAGATGGAGCGCTTAGACCGCATAGATCGCCGCATTTTGCAGCAACTTCAGGAACATGGGCGCCTTCCCATCGTGGAATTGGCAAATCGGGTGAATCTCACCAAGACGCCTTGCGCGCAGCGCGTACGTCGACTCGAACAGGCCGGTTTCATCCGCGGCTATCGTGCCGATCTGAACCCGGAGCAGCTCGGTGCGGGCCACGTACTGGTGGTGCTGGTAACACTGGACAAGACGAGCGAGGACGCCCTGGATCGATTCAATGCGGCGGTGCGTCTTATCCCCGAAGTGCAAGGCTGCTACATGGTGGCGGGGAATTTCGATTACATGCTGAAGGTGAGAACCCACGACATCTCGCATTATCGTGCGGTGCTGGGTCAACAGATCGGCAGGCTGCCGAATGTCCACCAGACGCACTCCTTCGTCGTGATGGAGCTCGTGAAAGACGAAGTGACGGTGCCGGTTCCCATCGATCACGCCACCTGGCCGGAATAGCTCACGAGTACCCGGCGGGCGCTAACGCCAAAATGGTGGTTGCGCCGCGGCCCTGTCGCCGTCCACCTTGAGAAAGGGAACGTCATCGGGAGGGCTGGAACGGATGCGACGGGGATTCGAAGGATCGGGCCTGGGTGGCCGAGGCGGTATGTCCCTGGTCACCCTGCTGCTGGTCCTCAATGGCTTGATCTTCCTGGTCGAGCTCGCCATGCCACGCCTGATGTTCTTCCATTTCGCGCTCTGGCCTCTGGGGGGCTCGGAGGGGGCCTCCTTGCCCGCCAACATGCCGGTGGGGGAGTTCCGGCTCTGGCAACTGCTGAGCTATGCCTTCCTGCACGGCAGTGTCTTCCACTTGTTCATCAACATGTTCGTGCTGTGGATGTTCGGTAGCCCCCTCGAGCGCGCCTGGGGCACGCAGCGCTTCGCCCTCTACTATTTCCTCTGCGTGCTGGGCGCGGGGGCGGTGCAGCTACTGGTGGTCTCGGCGGGACAGTTCGCCCCCACGGTGGGGGCCTCGGGGGGCGTCTACGCGCTGTTGCTGGCCTTTGGCATGCGCTACCCCAACCAGTACATCCTCTTGCTGATCCCGCCGATCCCGATGAAGGCCAAGTACTTCGTGATCGTCATCGGCCTGGTCGAGCTCTGGTCCGGGATCGCTGGGACTCGCCAGGGGGTAGCCCATTTCGCTCATCTCGCCGGCATGCTGTTCGGCCTGATCCTGATACTCTCCTGGCGACAGCGCCCACCGCCCTCCCGATAAGGGAGATGATCGCTGACTTCAGGCTCGGTCGCGCCACCGCCGCGCGCACGAGGGCCGCGCGGCGGTGGCGTCATGGGTCAATGTGTGTGCAGGTTCATGCCGCGCGACTGACGGCTGAAGCGAACCGGCGGGCGGTACTTCTCCTCTTGGGAGGCCCGCTCCGGTGCCGGTCGCACGTACCAGCCCCGATGAATCGCCCAAGCCTTCAGCTTGCGATAGTCGAGCAGGGGGTGTTCCCGGGTGTGGGGGTTGGGAGACGAGGAGGGGAAGGCGTTGGCCACATGGGAGTAGTGGGCCAGGGCGACCACGTCGTCATGGGCCGCCAGGGCGAGGTCCAAGGCCGATTGCCACGCCTGGGTGTCGCGATGTGTGCTGCTTTCATGGGTTGCATGCATCGGATTGCCCTCGGTTGGTGCGTCTGAAGAGAGGCCTCGCCCGGGCGGTGGGCGCTGCCAGGGTCATGAAAAACGCCCCATCCGTTGCCGGGTGGGGCGTCGCCATATCAACTCGAAGGAGCCTTGTAGTGGCCGGGGATCTTGACCTTTTCCCCGTTGGGAAGATCGCGAACGTGCGTGGGCACGTAGACGCGTTTGATGACACTTTTCGATTCCGTCATATCACTTCCTCCGTGCTTGCTAATTCAGGATCTTCCTCTTGCTGGCCACGGTCAATCCCAGCTCAGCGCGCCGCCGACCTGATATTCGGTGACGCGGGTCTCGAAGAAGTTCTTCTCCTTGCGCAGGTCGATGATCTCGCTCATCCACGGGAAGGGGTTCTGCGCGCCGGGGAATTGTTCCTTGAGGCCGATCTGGGCCAGGCGGCGGTTGCAGATGAAGTGCAGGTACTCTTCCATGATGGCGGCGTTCATGCCCAGGACGCCACGCGGCATGGTATCGCGTGCATAGGCGATCTCGAGCTCGGTGCCTTCGAGGATCATCTGGGTCACTTCGTCCTGGAACTCCGGTGTCCACAGGTTGGGATTCTCGATCTTGATCTGGTTGATCATGTCGATGCCGAAGTTCAGGTGCATGGACTCGTCGCGCAGGATGTACTGGAACTGCTCGGCGACGCCGGTCATCTTGTTGCGCCGGCCCATGGAGAGGATCTGGCTGAAGCCGCAGTAGAAGAAGATGCCTTCGGTGACGCAGTAGAAGGCCACCAGGTTGCGCAGCAGTTCCTGGTCGGTCTCCGGGGTGCCGGTATGGAAGTCCGGGCGTGCCAGCGACTGGGTGTGCTTGAGGCTCCAGGCGGACTTGGCGGCCACCGAGGGCACCTCGCGGTACATGTTGAAGACTTCGCCTTCGTCCATGCCCAGCGATTCCACGCAGTACTGGTAGGCGTGGGTGTGGATGGCTTCCTCGAAGGCCTGGCGCAGCAGGTACTGGCGGCATTCGGGGTTGGTGATCAGGCGGTAGACCGCGAGCACCAGGTTGTTGGCCACCAGCGAGTCGGCGGTGGAGAAGTAGCCCAGCGAGCGCTCGACGATGAGCCGTTCGTCCGGGGTCAGGCCGTCCTGGCTCTTCCACAGCGCGATATCGGCGTTCATGTTCACTTCCTGGGGCATCCAGTGGTTGGCGGTGCCGTCCAGGTACTTCTGCCACGCCCATTCGTACTTGAAGGGCACCAACTGGTTGAGGTCGGCACGCGCATTGATCATGCGCTTGTCGTCGACCTCGATGCGCGCGGCACCCATCTCGAGCTCTTCCAGGCCGGCGGCCACGTCGAGCTCCTCCAGGGATTGCCGGGCGCGAGCCAGGCGCTCGGTATCTGCCGGGCGGTACTGGCTTTGGTAGTGTCCCTGGCTTTCCGCCACGTGCTCGACTTCATCGGCCTGGGCGGCCGGTTGGGGGGCGGGCTCGGGCGTCTTCGCCGCGCTAGTGGCTACCGCAGTCTCGTCTTCGTGAAACTCTTCCCAGTTAAGCATGAGTCGTCCTGTTCTTTCGCTGGTGGCTATACTCTTCGAGCTTCGAGCTTCGAGCTTCGAGCTTCGAGCTTCGGTGCGCCCGTGGCTCGCTGCTCGTCGCTCGCAGCTGGCGTTACTGGCAGGCCTCGCAGCCCAGGTCATCGATCTCCCCGGCCGACGGGGCGCGCTGGCCACCCTTGCCCTGCAGGAAGTCCTCGATGCCACGTGGTTCGTTGTTGGCCTGAGGTGCGGTCTCGGCGCCCGGCGCCGGCTGGGCACTGGGCGCGCCGGCGTTGCCCACGGCATTCAGGTTGCCGCGCTCGACGGTGGATTTTTCCACCGAGGTGGCGCCCAGGGCACGCAGGTAATAGGTGGTCTTGAGGCCACGGAACCAGGCCATGCGATAGGTCACATCGAGCTTCTTGCCCGACACGCCCTTGATGTAGAGGTTCAGCGACTGAGCCTGGTCGATCCACTTCTGGCGCCGCGAGGCGGCCTCGACCAGCCACTTGGGCTCGACCTCGAAGGCGGTGGCGTACTTGGCCTTGAGGTCCTCGGGGACGCGATCGATGGGCTGCACGCTGCCGTCGTAATACTTGAGGTCGTTGATCATCACCTCGTCCCACAGGCCGCGTTCCTTGAGGTCGTTGACCATGTAGGCGTTGACCACGGTGAATTCGCCGGACAGGTTCGACTTCACGTAGAGGTTCTGGTAGGTCGGCTCGATGGACTGCGAGACGCCACAGATGTTGGAGATCGTCGCCGTCGGGGCGATCGCCATCACGTTGGAGTTGCGCATGCCCTGTTCGGCGACCTTGCCGCGAAGACTATCCCAGTCCTGGGTGGTCGAGGTGTCGACCTCGATGTACTTCTCGCCGCGTTCCTGCACCAGCTTCTCGATGGAGTCGATGGGCAGGATGCCACGGCTCCACAGCGAGCCTTCGTAGCTCCGGTACTGGCCGCGTTCGGCCGCCAGGTCGCTGGAGGCCTCGATGGCGTGGTAGCTGACCAGCTCCATGGAGCGGTCGGCGAATTTCACCGCCTCGTGGCTGGCATAGGCGATGCCGTGGGCGTAGAGAGCGTCCTGGAAGCCCATGATGCCTAGCCCCACCGGGCGGTGCTTGAAGTTGGAATTGCGCGCCTGGTCCACCGCGTAGTAGTTGATATCGATGACGTTGTCGAGCATGCGCACGGCGGTACGCACGGTCTTTCTCAGCTTGTCGCCGTCGAGCTTGCCGTCGACCACGTGCTGCGCCAGGTTGACCGAGCCGAGGTTGCATACCGCGATCTCGTCGACGCTGGTGTTCAGCGTGATTTCGGTGCACAGGTTCGAGGAATGCACCACACCGGCGTGCTGTTGCGGGCTGCGCAGGTTGCACGGGTCCTTGAAGGTGATCCAGGGGTGGCCGGTCTCGAACAGCATCGACAGCATCTTGCGCCACAGATCCTTGGCCTTGACCCGCTTGAACAGCTTGAGCTGGCCATTGCGGGTCATCTCCTCATATTCCTGATAACGCTTCTCGAAGGCCGCACCGTACAGGTCATGGAGATCCGGGCAGGTGGACGGCGAGAACAGGGTCCATTCCTTATCGTCGAACACCCGCTTCATGAACAGGTCCGGTACCCAGTTGGCGGTGTTCATGTCGTGGGTGCGGCGGCGGTCGTCGCCGGTGTTCTTGCGCAGCTCGAGGAATTCCTCGACGTCGAGGTGCCAGGTCTCGAGGTACGAGCACACCGCGCCCTTGCGCTTGCCACCCTGGTTGACGGCGACGGCGGTGTCGTTGACCACCTTGAGGAACGGGACCACGCCCTGGGACTTGCCGTTGGTGCCCTTGATATAGGAACCGAGCGCGCGCACCGGGGTCCAGTCGTTGCCCAGGCCACCGGCCCATTTGGAGAGCATGGCGTTGTCGCGGATCGCGCTGTAGATGCTGTCCAGATCGTCGGGTACGGTGGTCAGGTAGCAGCTGGAGAGCTGGCTGCGCTGGGTGCCGGAGTTGAACAGCGTCGGCGTGGAAGCCATGTAGTCGAAGCTGGAGAGCAGCTCGTAGAATTCGATGGCCCGTGCTTCGCGGTCGTTCTCGTTGAGCGCCAGGCCCATGGCCACGCGCATGAACATCACCTGGGGCAGCTCGTAGCGTACGTCGTCGCGGTGGATGAAGTAGCGGTCGTAGAGGGTCTGCAGGCCCAGGTAGGTGAACTGGTTGTCACGGGTGTGATCCAGGGCGTCACCGAGGCGCTCGAGGTCGAACTCGCGCAGGCGCTCGTCGAGCTGCTCGAACTCGATGCCCTTGTCGATGTAGGCCTTGAAGGCCGGCTTGTAGAGGTCGGCCATCTCGCCGAAGGTGGCTTCCTCGGCCACGCCGAGGAACGACAGCGCTTCGCGGCGCAGATTGTCCTGCAGCAGGCGCGCGGTGACGTAGGTATAGTTGGGGTCCTTCTCGACCAGGGTGCGCGCAGTCATCGTCAGGGCGGTGGCCACGCCGTCGACGGAGACGCCGTCGTAGAGGTTCTTCAGCGAGTCGTCGACGATCTTCTGCGGATCGACATTGGCCAGGCCCTCGCAGGCATCGAACACCAGGGTCTCGACGCGGCCCAGATCCAACGGGCGGCGGTTGCCGTCGGGCAGCGTGACGTTGAGCGTGGGATGCGGCTTCTCGATGTCTTCGCCGGACGCGGCACGGGCGCGGGCATGTTCCTCACGGTAGAGCACGTAAGCGCGCGCCACCTTCTGCTCGCCGGCACGCATCAGGGCCAGCTCGACCTGGTCCTGAATATCCTCGATATGCAGGGTGCCACCGTCGGGCATGCGGCGCAGGAACGCCTCGCAGATGGCGTCGGAGGAGTGGGCGACGAACTCGCGGATGCGTGATGAAGCCCCGGCGTTGTCGCCCTCGACGGCGATGAAGGCCTTGGTCATGGCCACCGCAATCTTGCTGGCATCGAAGGCGACCACGTCGCCGTTGCGCTTGATCACCCGCAGTTGCTGGGGAGCGGTCACGTTCACTGATGTCTTGCCGGGAGTAAGAGTGGTATCCATGGCGCCGTGTTTTCCTAGCGATGGTTGATGGACGAAGCGGGCCTGGGCGAAGGCCTGGGTTCTGGACATCGGCCGGAACCGGGCGGAAACTGGTCTCGCTACCGCCTTGACAATGTAATTTGACAGTGGCGTCCTTGCTTGCTGGCAGCACACTATCTTGTAGTCTTTCTGGTCACGAACACAAGATAGTGTGCCATTTGCCGTTCATCAAGTGGATAAGTTGTGAGTATCTTGTGTCTCTTCTGGGGGTGAATGGCAGATCCTCGTGGAGCCCCGTGGCAGCGCCTGCGGTGGGGGCAATCGAGGAATGGCTAGAGAATGAGATTCACTAGCGGAATTTCAGGTATCCTCGGGTATCATTCGCTAACATGGATGTAGCCGAATGAGACAGCGGTTACTGGAGGTTACTGGCAGTGAGGTCCTGTCAGGTTGGGGTAACGGCCTGGAGCAGGGCGCCCGTAAACAGGCGTGGCCCGAGCACGAGGGGCCACCAGGAAGGGATATCAAAGGGATGGACGAGAGCTTGGACAGCAACGACTTGGATCATGTACTGATCATCGAGGACGATGAGCGGCTGGCTAGCCTGACCCGCGACTACCTGGAAGCCAATGGATTCCGGGTGACGGTGGAAGCCGATGGGGCGCGAGGTGTCGAGCGCATCGTCGAGCTGCAGCCGGATCTGGTGATCCTCGATCTGATGCTGCCCGGTGAGGATGGCTTGTCGATCTGCCGCCGGGCGAGGCCCGATTACGCGGGTCCGATCCTGATGCTGACGGCGCGTACCGATGACATGGATCAGGTGCTGGGACTGGAAATGGGCGCCGACGACTATGTGCCCAAGCCGGTGCAGCCTCGTGTGCTGCTGGCCCGCATGCGTGCCTTGATGCGCCGCAGTGACCCGGGCGAGGGCGGCGGCGAGGTGCGGCTGACCTTCAACAACCTGGAGATCGATAGCGCCACTCGCGAAGCCTGGCTAGGGGGTGAACGCATCGACCTGACCAGCGCCGAGTTCGACCTGTTGTGGCTGCTGGCCAGCCATGCCGGCCGCGTGCTGACCCGCGAGGAAATCTTCTCGCAACTGCGCGGGATCAAATACGACGGGCAGGATCGCTCCATCGATGTGCGGGTGTCACGCATTCGTCCCAAGATCGGCGACGACCCCAACCAGCCGCATCGTATCAAGACGGTTCGCAGCAAGGGGTATCTGTTCGTCAAGGACGGCTGATGGCAGTGCCGCGTTCCCTGGCCCGCCCGCTTGCCGACAGTACTTTCCTGCGCGTCTATGTCCTGCTGGCACTGGCGCTGGTGCTGACTTTCGGCCTGGCACTGGCCGGTTTCGCCATGGTCGATCAGGTGCGTCGCGAACACTATCGTGAGCGGCTCGCCGAGGCTCCCATGGCGTTGCTGGTCAATCAACTGGCGGAACAGCCGGCCGCGCTGCGCGAGGCGTGGCTCGAACAGCGCAGCGCGGCGCTGGATATCGGCCTGCGCCTGTATGAACGTGAGTCCTTGCCTCTCAATTATTTCCAACGTTCGCGGCTGGATGCCGGGCGTGTGCTGATTCACTCGCTGGACGAGCAGGGCTGGCGCTTGCAGCAGAGTCTGCCCGGCGAGCCGCGGGTGCTGGAAGTCGTCCTGACCAGCCTCAATGAGCGCCAGCTCCGTGGGCTAGCCGAGGGGCTTAGGCAGTGGTTGGAGCGCGTCGATCCCGATCAGCGTGAGGAACGTCTGAAGGTTCTGACCGCAACGGCACTTGGTGTGGAGCTCAACGATGTTCCCCCTGAGGGGTTGGATGAGGGGCAGCGCGAACACCTCGCCAACGGTGGGGTGGTCATCCGCGTGTTACCCGAGAGCTGGGCGCTCTCGCTGTATCTGCAGTTGCCGCACGAGAGTGGGGCGCCACAGTGGGTCCAGGTTGGCCCCATCGAGGCTTTCGAACCCATGCCGCTGTCGCTGTCGTTGTTGCTGCTGGTGATCATGCTGCTGGTGCTGGCTGCCACCATTTACCTGATCGTACGCGGCGTGGAGGCGCGGATGGCGCGCCTGGAACTGGCGGCGACGCGCATCGCCGGGGGGCATCTGGAGACGCGGGTCAAGGTCGAGAGCGGCGACTTCCTGGGGCGCCTGGGAATGGCCTTCAATGGCATGGCGGCCCAGGTGCAGTCGCTGCTGCGTGCGCAGCAGGAAATGATCCGGGCGGTGTCCCATGAGTTGCGCACGCCGGTGGCTCGCATCCGCTTCGCCGTGCAGATGGTCGAGGACATGACCGACAGCGAGCCGGTACGTCGCCAGTTGTCCGGTATCGACAGTGACATCGAGGAGCTCGACGGTCTGATCGATGAGATTCTCACCTACGCCAAGCTGGGGGGAGACCAGGCCCACGGCATGGTCCTGGAAACCGAAATGGTCGATTGCCGGGCCATGGCGGCACGGGTGGTCGATGCCTTGGCGCCATTGCATGGCCATCTCGAACTGTCGATCGTTCCCGGTGACGAGGTCGAGGTGGTCGCCGAGCCGCGCTATCTCCAGCGGGCGCTGCAGAACCTGGTGGCCAATGCCTGCCGACATGCCGAGACGCGGGTCCAGATTCGCCTGCATGGTGAGCCGCGTGCGATACGCCTGGACGTGGAAGACGACGGCCCCGGCGTACCGGAGGCCGACCGCCTGGAAATCTTCAAGCCTTTCGCCCGGCTCGACAACAGCCGCACTCGGCGCTCCGGTGGTTACGGGCTGGGGCTGTCGATCGTGCACAAGATCATGGCTTGGCATGGTGGCAGCGTGATGGTCGATGACAGCGAAGCCCTCGGTGGGGCACGCTTCTCGCTGTTGCTGCCGGTCTCGCCCCCCAGGGTGCGCTCGCAATAGCACCAGGTCGGCGATACCTCAGGCGGGTTTGATGCCCTCCAGCACCGCGAACGACGTCTCGCGCGCGGTGCGCAGAAAGTCCTCCATCCACGGTGCCTCGCGGCTGTCCTCGCGGATCGCCGCGAACAGCGTACTCCACATGCCTTCCTCGCCCAGCGCCACGCCGCGTACGTAATCCCGCTCCAGGTACTCGGTGAGTGCCCAGTTGGGCAAGGCACAGACGCCGCGGCCGCTGGCGACGAGTTGCATCATCATGATGGTCAGCTCGGCGGTGCGGACTTCCTTGGGGCGGATGCCGGCCGGGTCGAGGAACTGGCTGAACACATCCAGGCGCGAGTGTTCCACCGGATAGGTGATCAGGGTTTCCTCGGCCAGGTCCGAGGGGGTGATCCAGGGGCGACTGGCCAGGCGATGCTGCTTGGCCACTGCCAGCAGTCCCTCGTAGCGAAACAGCGGTTCGTAGTGTATGCCGGGCAGCGGCTGGGGATCGGCGGTGATCACCAGATCGAGCTGTTCGCGAGCCAGGGCCGGCAGCGGATCGAAGTTGTGGCCACTGGGGATATCCACTTCGACCTCGGGCCAGTGGTTGCGGAAGTGATCGATGGTCGGCATCAGCCACTGGAAGCAGCTATGGCATTCGATCGCCATGTGCAGTCGGCCCTGCTCATTACCGGCCAGGCGGGCCAGATCACGCTCGGCCATGCGCACCTGAGGCAGCACCTGCTCGGCGAGGGTCAGCAGACGCTGACCGGCGCGGGTGAACTCCACGGGACGCGACTTGCGCAGGAACAGCGGGCTGCCCAGGCGTTCCTCGAGATCCTTGATCTGATGCGACAGCGCCGATTGGGTCAGGTGGACGCGCTCGGCGGCCTCGACCAGGGAACCGGCGTCGCGCAAGGCAATCAATGTGCGGAGGTGGCGTAGCTCGAGCATATTGAATGAGTTCTTTTCATGTTGATGATTAACCAATTTAGTTTGATTCACTCCTAATGGCCAGCGAGACTGTCTGTATCGTTGAGGATGGCGATTAGCCACTCAGTTTATCGAGCAATGACGGGAAGATAGCAATCATGACACTGGCACATACCCTCGGATATCCGCGTATCGGCGCGAAACGGGAATTGAAGAAGGCCACCGAGGCGTATTGGAAGGGCGAGATCGACCAGCACGCCCTGGAAGCCGTCGGTGCGGAACTGCGTGCACGTCACTGGCAGGCACAACGCGATGCCGGCCTCGATCTGGTGACGGTGGGCGACTTCGCCTTCTACGATCAGGTACTCAACGTCTCGGTGCTGCTGGGCGCGGTGCCGTCGCGCTTTGGACACTTCGATAGTCAGGCGGATGGCGAGGTGGACCTGGACACGACCTTCCGCATGGCCCGCGGTCGCGCTCCCAGCGGCCAGCCGGCGGCCGCCTGCGAGATGACCAAGTACTTCGATACCAACTACCACTACCTGGTCCCCGAGCTGCATGCCGGCCAGACCTTCCGGCTGGCCTCCGACAGGCTGTTCCAGGAAGTGGACGAGGCCAAGGTCGCCGGCCACCCGGTCAAGGTGGTATTGCTGGGGCCCTTGACCTGGTTGTGGTTGGGCAAGGTCAAGGGGGATGGAGCGCGCGGCGATGACGCCGAACGCCTCGAGCTGCTGGATGCCGTGTTGCCGGTCTATGGTGAAATCCTCACCCGTCTGGCCGATCAGGGAGTGGAATGGGTACAGCTCGACGAGCCGGCCCTGGTCCAGGATTTGCCACCGCAGTGGCAACAGGCATTCGAGGCCACCTATAACAAGCTGCAGTCGGCACCGGTCAAGCTGTTGCTGACCACCTACTTCGGGACGCTCGGCGACAACCTGCAACTCGCAACGAGCCTACCGGTGGATGGCTTGCATATCGATGCGGTGCGTGCCCCGGAACAGCTCGCCGCGGTGATCGATCGCCTGCCGGCCTACAAGGTGCTGTCGGTGGGGGCCATCGACGGCCGTAACATCTGGCGTGCCGATCTGGCCGCGCTGCATGAGTCGCTGGCCGAGGCCAAGGCACGGCTTGGCGAGCGGCTGTGGTTGGCACCGAGCTGCTCGCTGCTGCATGTCCCGGTCGATCTCGACAGCGAAACCAAGCTCGATACCGAGCTCAGAAGCTGGCTGGCCTTCGCCCGGCAGAAGCTCGATGAGGTGGTCTCCCTGTCGCGGCTGCTCGACAAGCGAGCCACCCCGGACGACCAGGCACGCCTGGAAGCGGCCACTGCCGCCCTGAGCGCCCGTCGCCGGTCGACGCGCATTCACAAGCCTGCCGTCGCCGAGCGCTTGGGTGCCATCACGCCTGGCGATACCGAACGTGCGAGTCCCTATGCGCCACGAGCCACGGTGCAGCGGCGCAAGCTGGACCTGCCGCTGTTTCCGACCACCACCATCGGCTCCTTCCCCCAGACGGCGGACATCCGTGCGGCAAGGCGTGCCTTCAAGACCGGCGAGCTGAGCCAGGACGCCTACGAAGCGAAGATGTGCGAGGAAATCGCCTTTGCCGTGGCGCGTCAGGAGGCCCTGGGGCTGGATATGCCGGTACACGGTGAGCCGGAACGCAACGACATGGTCGAGTACTTCGGCGAATTGCTCGACGGTTTTGCCTTCACCGAGTTTGGCTGGGTGCAGAGCTACGGCTCGCGCTGCGTCAAGCCGCCGGTGATTTTCGGTGACGTCAGCCGGCCCGCGGCGATGACGGTGCGCTGGAGCACCTATGCCCAGTCGCTGACCGACAAGCCGATGAAGGGTATGCTCACCGGCCCGGTAACCATCCTGCAGTGGTCGTTCGTGCGCGACGACCAGCCGCGTGCCACCACTTGTCGCCAGATCGCCCTGGCACTGCGCGACGAGGTGGCCGATCTCGAGGCCGCCGGTATCCAGGCCATCCAGATCGACGAGCCGGCACTGCGCGAGGGGCTACCGTTGCGCCATGGCCAGTGGCAGGCGTATCTCGACTGGGCGGTGGAATGCTTCAAGCTGGCAGCGGCGGTGGCTCGCGACGAAACCCAGATCCACACCCATATGTGCTACTCGGAGTTCAACGACATCATCGCCTCGATCGCCGCGCTGGATGCCGACGTGATCACCATCGAGACCTCGCGCTCGGACATGGAGCTGCTCGATGCCTTCCAGGACTTCGCCTATCCCAACGAGATCGGTCCGGGAGTCTACGATATCCACTCGCCGAACATTCCCGAGGTCGAGTGGATGGTTCGGCTGATGGAGAAGGCCGCCGAGCGCATCCCCCTGAAGCGGCTGTGGGTCAACCCGGATTGCGGTCTCAAGACTCGCGGCTGGGCCGAGGTCGAGCCGGCGCTGGCGAATATGGTGGAAGCCGCCAAGGAGCTGCGCCGTCGCCACGGCTGAGCCAAGTGCTACCCACAAGGCCGGAGCGTCCCGCGAGGGCCGTAGGGGCGGCTTCAGCCCGGGCGGCGTTCCGACGGTAGGCGGAACGAAGCCATGGCGTTTGAAGGCAGGCAAACAGTAGGCTGACGATAACGTGAGGTGTTCACGATCTCGTGCTGGACGACAGGCGCCGGGGCATTTCGCCTCGGCGCCTGTTATGCTTGGAACCTCAAGGGACTTCTTATATTGGATGCCTGTCACCATCGTCTCGCAAGGAGCCAAGATGTCGTCAGCGGTCATTTCTCCTTCTCGCTTCCTGCCGCTTCTACTGGGTGCCGGCCTGGTGCTGGCGGGGTGCGCCACGCCTCCGTCGTCGCGGCCGGACCCCAAGCCCGCCGTGGTCGACAGCGCCGCAGCCACGGCCATTGCCCGCCAGCAAGGCGGTGATACCGACGCCGACGAGGGGCTCGACGAGCCGGCCCCCCTGATGCCGTCGACCTTCTTCGCCGGCGGTGCCGAGCGGTTCGTGGCCTGGCGCTGCACGCCGGCACAGGATCTGGTGTCGGCCTTCCCCGGTAGCGAGCTGCGCTTGTGGTCGTCGCATGGCGCCTACCGTCTCGCGCCGGCCGTCGTCGCCAGTGGTGCCCGCTACGTACAGGGTGACCTGAGCTTCTGGAACAAGGGCGACGAGGCGCGGGTCGAGAGCGACAACGGGCGTCTGGAGTGCAAGCAGGACGTGGCTCGCCAGGCGATGACCCGCGAGGAGCGGCCCGGAGTCATGTTCCACGGGCGTGGCAACGAACCGGGCTGGGTGATCAACCTGGCTCACGATGCGCCGCAGGTGACCATGTTGCTCGACTATGGCGAGCGTGAGCTGGAGTTGCCCTATCGCGTCACCGAAATGGACAACGAGAACGGCCGAGTCACCCTGGCCAGTGGCCGGGAAGATCAGCCGTTCCGTCTGGAACTGGAGGCGCGCGCCTGTTTCGATGACATGAGCGGCCAGCCCTTCCCGGTACGGGTGATGCTGGACATTGACGGGCAGAGGTATCGGGGATGTGGGCAAGGCATTGCGCCCTAATACCCTTGTATTCGTTTTTATCGAATGATTGACGCGGTTTTTTGCGCTTTTTGTTTGAAAAATCGCATCTATCATGACGGTCATGGTGATTAACCCGACTTCTCGAAGGAGAACATCATGACCGCTTCCACTACCAAGGCGCTTGTCGTTACCTCGTCCATTCTCGGCTCTCATGGTCAGTCCCTGGCGCTGGCCGAACATTTCAAGACGCTGGCTGCCTCGCGCGGCGATATCCAGGTCACCGAACGCGACCTGGTGGCCCTGGACCTGCCGCACCTGGGGGCCGAGGAGCTGGCCAGCTGGCAAGTCGAGCCTACGGCCCGCAATGATGAGCAACGCCAACTGGCTACCCGTTCCGAGGCGTTGATCGAGGAACTGCGGGCCCACGATGTGCTGGTGCTGGCGGTACCGCTCTACAACCTGGGCATTCCTTCGCAACTCAAGGCTTGGTTCGATCGCATCTTACGTGCCGGCGAGACGTTCCGCTATACCGAGGCGGGTCCTCAAGGGTTGGTCGAAGGCAAGCGGGCGGTAATCCTGGCGGCCCGTGGCGGGCAGTATGCCGGCACCGCGCTGGATTCCCAGACGCCCCATCTCAAGGCCATGCTGGGCCTGATCGGAGTCACCGAGGTGGATGTGGTCTTTGCCGAGGGGCTGGCAATGGGAGGCGATCATCGTGAGCGCGCCTTGCAGGAAGCGCGGCAGGCCATCGGGGGGCTGATCGAGCGCCTGTAACGCTCGATTGCCTGTTCGATGTCAGGGGTGGCCAGCGATGGCCGCCCCTTGTCGTTATCGGTCAGCGGGGGAGCGATCAGCAGGCGTCAGGCTTGGCGATCAGCCACCGTTCGGCGACGAAGTCACTGGTGCACAGCACCGGTTCGGGGCCGAGAATGCGTTGCCCTAGCCTGGCCAGGGCCTCACGCTGTCGCGTCGTCGGGGTGTCCAGTTGCCACGGAGGGATGGCCTGCCAGTCGCCATCGGGAGCGACTTGTGCCAAGGCGAAGCGGAAGGGATGGAAACCGGGAAAGCCCAGGCGCAGGTCGGTGGCAACCAGGGTCGGTACGCCATCGAGGCGTCGTATCTCGTAGCGCAGGAAGGGGCCGGCGAACCAGTCGAGTCGGGCTCCGCTGGACAAAGCCAGGGCATCGTCCTCGAGTTCGGCACCGCGGGAAAAGGTTTCCAGCATCGGCGACGTGGTACCGTCGAACAACCCGATCAATGCCTCGTGGTGGGTATCGCCGTCGATGATGGTGACCCGCCACAGCATGGTATTGAAGGGGGTGGGTTGCACCAGGCGTGGTGCATTTTTCAGGTCATGTTCTGCAAGCACCGGGGCGAGACGGGTCTCGACGATGGCCTTGGCTCCCATGGCAAAGATCAGGTAAGCGCTGGACAGCGCCAGGCCCCAGGCCGGTGCGCGTCGACCGTGCCCGGTGACCAGCGCTACCAGGATACTGACCAGCAGCAGCAGGGTATACAGCGGGTCGATGATGAATATCACCGGCCAGGCACTGGGGCGAGCGCCCAGTGGCCACCAGAGCTGGGTGCCGTAGGTGGTCAGGGCATCCAGCAGCGGATGGGTCATGAGGCACAAGCCGAAGAACAGCCACCAGTGACGCAAGGATATGTCGCGTGCCGGCGCGAAGCGTGTACAGAGCCAGGCGAGCAGGGTGGCGAGCCCTCCGAGCACGAACAGCGAATGGCTGAAGCCGCGATGCTCCGTGTAGTCGGCGATGGCGTTGCCGTAATCGAGCGCCACATCGGCGTCGGGTAGCGTGCCCAGGACCGCCCCGATCAAGACGGCCTTGCGGCCCAGCCGGCGCCCCAGCACGGTACCACCGACCACGGCACCGAGGGCTGCCTGGGTAAGAGAATCCATCGTGCCGAAGCCTCCTCGTCGGGCGTCTGTAAAGTGGCCCCGATATCAAGCTATTGCGACGTCGCCGAGCGGAATGGGTTCCGTGGGCGAGCGGCTAGCGTGCCCACGGCGGCTCGGTCGCCAGGATTCGCGCCTGTACCGGGCAATCGTCGCGATGGGCCCCGGGCAGATAACCGGTACTCATCAGGAATTCATTGACGATTTCCGGCCCGGTGAAACGGAAGGTGCGCTTGAAAAGCTTGATCCAGTCGTCAAGGGGCAAGGGGTGATGGTGCTCCAGCCAGGCATGGAAGCTGCCGTGCTCCGCTTGCAGTGTCCTGATGATTCCGGCGTTGTGGATGGTGGCCTCGACTTTCAGGCGGTTGCGGATGATCCCGCTATCGTTTAACAGGCGTTCGCGTTCGACGCCACCGTAGGTGGCGACACGGTCGATGTCGAAGCCATCGAAGGCGGCCTGAAAGGCGGCGCGTTTCTTCAAGACCGTGAGCCACGAGAGTCCCGCCTGGTTGATTTCCAGGATCAGGCGTTCGAACAGCACGGCATCGTCGTTGACCGGAAAACCGTATTCACGGTCGTGGTAGGGGCCATGGAACGGATGGCCGGGGGCCTGATCGCAATAGTCGGCCACATGCGTCTCCTCGAGGTTTGGCGTTCGGGCAAGAGCCTGCCATGATGATGCATGGATTTCGCTGCGACAGAGTATGCCATTATGACGACGCCCGCTCCCAAGATCATCATGCGGTTGCCGCAAGTCTTCCCGCGCTATATTCAGGAATAGGCTCAGGAAGGAGAACCGTCATCATGCAATATCTGCACACCATGGTTCGCGTCAGCGATCTCGAGGACTCGCTGTATTTCTACTGTGACTTGCTGGGAATGGTCGAGATCGATCGCAAGGATAGCGAGAAGGGGCGTTTTACGCTGGTCTTTCTCGCTGCGCCGGAGGACGAGATCTCGGCTCACGAAAGCCGTACGCCGATGCTCGAGCTGACCTATAACTGGGATCCGGAAGAGTACACCGGTGGGCGTAACTTCGGTCACCTGGCCTATCGCGTCAACAACATCTATGCCCTGTGCGACAGGCTGCAGAGCAACGGTGTGACCATCAACCGGCCCCCGCGCGATGGGCACATGGCGTTCGTGCGTTCGCCCGATGGCATCTCCATCGAGCTGCTGCAGGCCGGCGAACCATTGCCCGCCGAGGAACCTTGGGCCTCGATGGAGAATACCGGCAGTTGGTAACCGGGACCATGAGCGCGGAGCGTATCGGCTGAGGAAGGGAAGCCCATGCCACTGGATGACACGCTGCACGAGGCCTTCCGGCGTGAGGCGAAAGCGCTGGAGGGCATCGACCTCGCTACCTACCGCCAGTTCGACAAGGATCCGCTCGAACCGATCATTGGCCTGGGGCCCTGCGATGCACCGGTAGGCTTTTTCGGCCGTGATCCGGGGCGTCGGGAGGTCAAGTGGGGGGAACCGTTCATCGGCAGCGGTGGGCAGAAGGTGCGCGAAGGGCTGTACCTGGCCATGCATGGCGAACCGCTTCCGGATTTCGAGGCCTCGCGAGAGGTGGGGCGTCACGTCTTCTGGGCCAATTCCGTGCCCTACAAGCCGGTCGGCAACAAGGCATGGTCGATGACCACCAAGCGGCGCTTCCAGCCGTTGATAGCGGCACTACTGGTCAAGCATTGGCAGGGCCGCGAGGTGATCACGCTGGGGCGTGAGGCCTTCCTGTGGTTTGGCATCAACCAGCCGCGCGAGGTGCGTCAGGCGCTGGAAGACTTCTGGCGCCGCGACGATCGCTTCGATGCCCGGCATACCACACCTCTGGTCCTGGAGGATGGACGCGAAGCGACATTTCGCCTGGCGCCACTGCCCCATCCCTCCCCACTCAACCAGGCCTGGTTCAAACGCTTTCCGGAACTACTCCAGGCGAGACTGGAGCAGTTGGGTGTGGCGGACATGCTGGCCCGCCACAGCGGTGCCTAGCGGGTCAGTCAGGACGATAGGCCATGCGCCCGCTGCCGAGGAACACGATGGCAATGGCACCGAACAGGTACATGCCTTGCAGTTCCAAGGCCCAGCCGCCGCTGTCGGTCAGTGTGAACAGCTCGCCGGTGTGTACCAATATGACGGCTACCACCATGTTGATGGCCATCAATAAACCTCCGAGGCGCGCCTGCCAGCCGACGATCGCCATCAAGGGCGCGAGCACTTCGCCAACCAGTACCCCGTAAGCCAGAAAGGACGGTAGACCGTAGTCCGCCAGCTGGCTGCCGATCCAGTTGAGAGTGTCGGGGTTGAGCAGCTTGGCGATGCCGTGGAACAGTATCAGGCCGCCGACGGCCAGGCGCAGGATCAGTTTTCCCAGGGCATCGTTGTGCAGGGCATGAAGCATCAGGGCTCTCTCCTTGAGGTCGAGGGGCTCGGGCATGGGTTTCCACGACCATGACTGAAAGTTATCTGAATTGCGGCCGATAACCTAGTGAAGTGGGGCGATTCGGGTCGAATCGAGGTCGACCGGCTATCTGCCCTACGGGAATTTTCGGTCATGGCGTGAGACGAGGATATTCATGTTGTATCGCGTCATCCAGCGTAGCTGGTTGAAATTGCTGCGCCCTCCTGTCGGTCTGGCTGTCGAGCGTCAGCGTACCTATCAGGTCTTCATGCAGATCTACCTATTTGCCAGCCTGGCACATATCGCCTTCGTGCCGGTACTCGTCTGGCTGGACAGCCTATTGCTGCAGCTCGCCAATCTGGCCTGCATCGCTATCAATCTGACAGCGATTTCGTTGCACCGCCACTGTCGTTTCAGTGCGGCTCTGCTGATCAAGATACTGGCCATCGTGACGTTGATCACTCTGGGTGGCATGCTGATGGGGCAGCATACCGGTTTCGAATACTACTTCTTCGTGGTGCTGTTCGAGATTCTGATCAGCGAGATGCGCCGTCGCTACAAGCTGCTGCTGGGACTGTCGCTGCTGGTATTGTCGCTGGTATCGGTCAACGCCCTGTATGGCACGTGGGGCCATTGGCCGCACAGCGAGGCCTCCCTGCGCGTGCTGCATTCATTGAACCTGGCCTGCGCCGGAATTCTCTTCGCCTACATCATTCTGCAGATGCACTTCATCACCGAGCGTACCGAGCTGCGCTTTCGTACCGATGCCAGCCATGACTCCCTGACCGGTGTCTTCAATCGCCGGGCCATTTTCGAGCGTGCCGACGCCTTGTGGCAGCAGGGCACCGGTTTCAGCCTGTTGTTGCTCGATGCCGACCATTTCAAGAGCATCAATGACAGCCACGGTCACAGCGCGGGTGACCAGGTGCTGCGGCATCTGGCGCGTTTGCTGGACAACACGCTGCGCGATGGCGACTCGATTGGGCGGGTCGGAGGTGAGGAATTTCTGGTGCTGTTGCCTGGCACGAGTCGCCATGAGTCGCAATCCGTGGCGCATCGGTTGCGCCACCAACTGGCCGAGCAACCTTGTCGACTCGATGCCCTGGCCCTGCCGGTAACACTTTCCATGGGGCTGGCGCAGTCTCATGAGGCCACGACGTTGCGTGACCTGGTGGAGCTGGCCGATCGGCGGCTGTATCTGGCCAAGTCATCGGGACGCGACCAACTGGTGATCGAAGGCGGGGAAGAGGTGACGGCGTACGCCGGAGGCAGTGCGGCGGTGCGTGTCGCCGGTGATTCCCTCCTCTAGCGATCCACGACAAGATGGGGCACTCTGTCGCGCAATGCCATAAGAGGAGAACGGATTGATGAAGGGATCTTGGGTGGCGATCGGGCTTGTGGCGGTGTTGCTCTCCGGGTGTGCCGGCTCTTCTCCCCCTGCCCCGCAGCGGGAGCAGGCGGCAATGGACGTGGCGGATTCGCCGGTGATCGGCCCGCGTTGGCGACTGATCCTGTTGGGTACTGACGAACGCTGGTCGGGCAACCAGCCCGCCTGGTTCGAGGTGGCGCCCGAGGGAGGTACCTTGCGTTTGGTGGGCAGCGATGGCTGCAATCGGCTCAGTGGCCAGGTCGAGCTCGACGACGGCAACCGCATCCGTATCCAGAATCTGGCCTCGACGCGGATGGCCTGCCCCAATATGGCGGAGGCACAGCGGGCCAATGCGCTGCTCGAGAATGCCTATCGCTATCTGATCGATGACGATCGTCTGGTGTTCTTCGGCCGCGACAGCCGCGTGCTGGGCGGCTTTCAGCGCACCTCAGCGCGTTGAGCAACGCCTCGTGACGAGGAGCCGCTGTTGCATGCGAAGCATCTTGCCGGTGATGTGATGCGCCCCAGTAGCCGGGGGCGCTGAGGATCACCACACAGAGTGCACCGAGGGCAGTGGCTGACGACGCGAGTCATCACAAGCGACCTATAGCGCGGCGATCTTGTTGCGCTGCTCGACCAGGGCCCGGCGCGAGGTCTGGAACTCGGCCAACTTGTCGCGCTCCTTCTGCACCACCGCCTGCGGGGCCTTGGCGACGAAGCTCTCATTGCCGAGCTTCTTCTCGATGCCGGCGATCAAGGTGTCCTGCTTGTCGATCTCCTTGGTCAGGCGCGCGAGCTCGGCATCCTTGTCGATCAGGTCGGCCATCGGCACCAGCACCTCCATCTCGCCCACCAGTTGGGTGGCGGACAGCGGGGCCTGCTCGGGATCGTCGAGCCAGGTGGCGCTGTCGAGCTTGGCCATACGGGCCAGAAACACGCGATTGGCCTCCAGGCGTTCGCGGTCGGCGTGGCTGCCCTTGGTCAGCAGGATGTCGAGATTGCGGCCGGGGGCGATGTTCATCTCGGTGCGAATGTTGCGCACCGCGACGATCACGCCCTTGAGCCATTCGATATCGCGTGTGGCCTGCTCATCGATCCTGCTCGCCTCGGCCTGCGGCCAGGGCTGGTTCATGATCGACTCGCCGCCGCTCGCCTTGCCCGCCAGCGGTGCGACGCGCTGCCAGATCTCTTCGCTGATGAACGGCATCATCGGGTGCGCCAGGCGCAGGATGGCCTCGAGCACCCGCACCAGGGTGCGACGGGTACCACGCTTGGCGGAGGGCGAGGCGTTGTCGTCCCACAGCACCGGCTTGGAGAGCTCCAGGTACCAGTCGCAGTACTCGTTCCAGACGAACTCGTAGAGCGCCTGGGAGGCCTGGTCGAAGCGGTACTCCTCCAGTGCCTTGGTGACCTGCGCCTCGGTCTGCTGCAGGCGCGAGACGATCCAGCGGTCGGCCAGCGACAGTTCCACCGGTTCGTCGCCGGTGCCGGTGTCCTGACCTTCGGTATTCATCAGCACGTAGCGCGAGGCGTTCCACAGCTTGTTGCAGAAGTTGCGGTAGCCGTCGAGACGTCCCATGTCGAACTTGATGTCGCGCCCGGTGGTGGCCAGCGACAGGAAGGTGTAGCGCAGGGCGTCGGTGCCGTGGGGCTCGATACCCTCGGGGAAGTCGTCGCGGGTGGCCTTGGCGATCTGCTTGGCCTTCTGTGGCTGCATCATGTTACCGATGCGCTTCTCGACCAGCGAGTCCAGCTCGATGCCGTCGATCAGGTCGATGGGATCGAGTACGTTGCCTTTCGACTTGGACATCTTCTGGCCGTGGCTGTCGCGCACCAGGCCATGCACGTAGACCTGCTTGAACGGCACCTCGCCGGTGAACTTCAGGGTCAGCATGATCATGCGCGCGACCCAGAAGAAGATGATGTCGAAGCCGGTGACCAGCACGCTGGTCGGATGGAAGGTCGCCAGGTCCTCGGTCTTCTCCGGCCAGCCGAGGGTGCCGAAGGTCCACAGTCCCGAGCTGAACCAGGTGTCGAGCACGTCTTCGTCCTGGGTCAGAGCCAGATCGGCGCTCAGGCCATATTTCTCGCGCGCCTCGCTCTCGGTGCGTGCCACGTAGACGTTGCCATCGGCATCGTACCAGGCCGGGATGCGGTGCCCCCACCATAGCTGACGCGAGATGCACCAGTCCTGCAGGTCGCGCATCCAGGCGAAGTACATGTTCTCGTAGTTCTTGGGCACGAACTCGATATCGCCATTCTCGACCGCTTCGATGGCGGGCTTGGCGAGACTCTCGACGGCGACGAACCACTGGTCCGTCAGCAGCGGTTCGATGACGTCACCCGAGCGGTCACCGTAGGGCAGGGTATTGCTGACCGTCTCGACCTGGTCGAGCAAGCCCAGAGCGTCCATGTCGGCAACGATCAGCGTCCTGGCCTCGAAGCGGTCCAGGCCGGCGTACTTGGCCGGCAGGGTGGGATCGACGTCGGGGCGCGGGCGGCCCTGCAGGTCGAAGACCTCGGCGCTCTCGCGCACCTTGGCGTCCAGGGTAAAGACGTTGATCAGCACATGCCCCTGGCGCTTGCCGACTTCGTAGTCGTTGAAGTCATGCGCCGGGGTAACCTTCACGCACCCCGAGCCCTTTTCCATGTCGGCGTGCTCGTCGGCGACGATGGGGATGCGGCGGCCGACCAGCGGCAGCTCGACGAACTTGCCGATCAGCGAGGCGTAGCGTGGATCCTCGGGATTGACGGCTACACCGGTATCGCCAAGCAGGGTCTCGGGGCGGGTGGTGGCCACCACCAGGTGGTCCTTGCCAGCGTCGGTGGTCACACCGTCGGCCAGCGGGTAGCGGAAATGCCAGAACTGGCCCTGCTGCTCGCGATTCTCCACTTCCAGATCGGAGATCGCGGTATGCAGGGTCGGGTCCCAGTTGACCAGGCGCTTGCCGCGGTAAATCAGGCCTTCCTCATGCAGGCGCACGAAGACTTCCTGCACCGCCTTGTAGAAGCCATCGTCCATGGTGAAGCGTTCGCGGGACCAGTCGACGCTGGCACCCATGCGCCGCAACTGGCGGGTGATATGGTCGCCGGATTCGTGCTTCCACTCCCAGACCTTGTCGATGAACGCCTCGCGACCCAGGTCATGGCGCGACTGGCCGGTCTCGGCGGCCAGCTTGCGTTCCACCAGCATCTGCGTCGCGATGCCGGCGTGGTCGGTACCCACCTGCCACAGGGTGTTGTGCCCCTGCATGCGCCGCCAGCGGATCAGGGCATCCATGATGGTGTCCTGGAAGGCATGCCCCATGTGCAGGCTGCCGGTGACGTTGGGCGGCGGAATCATGATCGAGTAGGGGCTGCCCGAGCCGCTCGGCGCGAAGCGGTTGTCGGCCTCCCAGCGCTCGTACCAGCGGGTTTCGATCTGTTCGGGTTGGTAGGTCTTGTCCATGGATCGCTCTTGTCGGAAATGGCTGCGCTCGATGACTCGCCATCATCGTTGACTACTATGCGTAGCGTGGCGACAGCCTTGCAAGGCGCGACACTGTCGATGACGGTTGGCCAGCATGAGGGGCGCGAAAAATGGCACCGATTATAGCCCGAGACACGGGCCACGTCATGAGGCTCCAACCCCGGCGACACGGTTAGTCGCCGTGGGCAGGCAGCTTGTGGGCGGTGACCGGATAGCCGCGCTGCTTGTAGGTCTGCCAGCACTCGCGCTTGACGGTGAGCACGTCCTGGTGCTGATTGATGATCTCGACGACCCGGGAAAAGCGCGAGAACCACTCGGGGATCTCGGGGTGAAGGTTGAGCATGGCATCGATACCGGGCTCGGGCGGACCTTGCCAACCCAGGGTCACCGGCACCTCTGCGGCCATGTCGCTGCCCTGCAGGGCATGCGGCAGGTAGCTGTCGGGACGAAAGGTCCATAGCTTGTCGTCGAGTTCACGGGCCATGGCCTCGTCCTCGGCATGCAGGTGCAAGCGGTAGCCCTTGCGATAGATGGTCTCGGCCAGCCGGCAGGCGAAGCCCAGGCGTGCCTCGAGGGTGGTGTCGGGGAGGATATAGAAATCGATCTGGGTCATGGTCCTGGCTTCGAGCTTCGAGCTTCGAGCTTCGAGCTTCGAGCTTCGAGCTTCGAGCTTCGAGCTTCGAGCTTCGAGCTTCGAGCTTCGAGCTGATGGGGCCACCCGCCCAGCGGCGGGTGGCCAGGCTGGCTCAGTCTGTTTCACCTTCGGTGACCTGGGTATCCTGGGCGCGATCGAGCAGGTACTGGGTCAGCAGCCCCACCGGACGGCCGGTAGCGCCCTTTTGCTTGCCCGAGGTCCAGGCAGTGCCGGCGATATCGAGGTGGGCCCAGGGGAACTTGTCGGCGAAGCGTGACAAAAAGCAGGCAGCGGTGATGGTCCCTGCCGGACGGCCGCCGATATTGGCCAGGTCGGCGAAGTTGGAGTCGAGCTGTTCCTGATATTCGTCCCACAGCGGCATGTGCCAGGCGCGGTCCCAGGCGGTTTCACCGGCCTCCAGAATATCCAGCGCCAGGTCGTCGTCGTTGGACAGCAAGCCGGTGGCATGGTGGCCGAGAGCAATGATGGCGGCGCCGGTGAGGGTCGCGATGTCGACCACACTGGCCGGTTCGAAGCGTTCGGCATAGGTCAGGGCATCGCATAGCACCAGGCGACCCTCGGCATCGGTATTGAGTACTTCCACCGACAGGCCCTTGAGGGTCTTGATGATGTCGCCGGGTTTGGTGGCGCGACCATCGGGCATGTTCTCCGCCGCCGCGACGATGCCGACCAGGTTGATCTTGGGCCGGATGGCGAGCACCGCCTTGACGGTGCCGAAGACGCTGGCCGCTCCGCACATGTCGAACTTCATCTCGTCCATGGCTTCGCCAGGCTTGAGCGAAATGCCACCGGTATCGAAGGTGATGCCCTTGCCGATCAGTACGTGGGGGGCCTCCTCGGGGTCCTCGGCGCCCTGATAGCGCATCACGATCAGCCGCGAGGGCTCGGCACTGCCGCGACCCACCGAGAGCAGCGTGTTGGCACCGAGTTCCTCCAGCGCCTCCTCGCCAAGCACCTCGACGGTGAGCGCGCCCTTGGAAGATTTACCGAGCCGCTCGGCCTGGTCGGCCAGGTAGCGTGGCGTGCACACGTTGGCGGGCAGGTTGCCGAGCGTGCGGGTGTAGTTGATACCCTCGCCGATGGCGCCGCCAAGACGGGCGCCCTCCTTGGCATCCTTGTCGTCATCGCTCTCACTGACCAGCAGCGTGACGCGTTCGAGCTTGGGCTCGGGGGACGGTTCGGACTTGAATTCGTTGAAGCGGTAGATGGCGCGCAGTGTCGACTCGGCGATCATGCGAGCCTTCCATTGGCTATCGCGGTCGGGGACCGGGACGTCGATCATGGCCACGGCGGCGTCGTCGATGGGGAGTCCCGCCAGGGCGGTGAAGGCCGCATCCACCGCCTTGCGGAAGCTGCCTTCGTTACACTTGTCGCGCTCGCCGAGGCCGACCAACAGCAGGCGCTCGGCATTCAAACCCGGGGCGAAGGGGATGAGTTGCACGTTACCGAGACCGGCCTTGAAGTCGCCGCGCTCGATCAACTGTCCAATCAGCCGCTCGCTGGCATCGTCGAGCTTGGCGGCGGCCGGCAGGAGGTCTCCATCCTTGAACACCGGTACCACGACACAAGCCGTTTCGACCTTGGCCGGGTTGGTCGTCTGAACAGGGAATTCCATGGCGTCTCCACAAGACAAGTGTAGGGGGATTCTGGATAATGCCGGCACGGCAAATTACCGCTGCCGAATCCTTCCAGTGTACGCAAAGCGTTTCGTCATTGCATGGAGGATGGTGCATGGAGTGCCAGGGAGTCGCCCCGGGAGAGTGTGTTGATCATATTTCGTTATCTGACGCGTGAAATCCTGCTGACCATGTCCGCGGTAGCCGGGGTGCTGCTGCTGGTGATCATGGGCAGCCGCTTCATCCGCTATTTCACCGATGCTGCCGAGGGCGAGATCCCGGCCAGCATTCTCGGCACCCTGATGCTGTTTCATCTGCCGGGATTCGCCGAATTGATCCTGCCGTTGTCCCTGTTCCTGGGTATCCTGCTGGCCTATGGCCAGCTTTATCTCAACAGTGAGATCACCGTGCTGGTGGCTTGTGGCACCAGCCCCAACCGGTTGTTGACGGTGAGCCTGGTGCCGGCGCTGCTGGTGGCGGTGCTGGTCGGGGTGTGCAGCCTGTGGCTGACGCCGGCCGGCGCGCTGTACAACGAAGAGTTGATCGCCGAGCAGCAGAGCCGTCTGGATTTCACGGCCTTGGCGCCGGGCCGTTTCCAGGATTTCGGTGACGGACGTACGGCTTATACCGAAGCCTTTACCGACAACCAGACCCGCATGCAGGAGGTGTTCATCAGCGAGCGTCAGCAGCGGCGTGACGGGACGCCGGAAAGCGTGGTCACCCGTGCCTCCAGTGGTTATCAGACCGTCGATGAAGACACCGGCAGCCGCTTCCTGGTGCTGGCCGACGGCGAACGCTACAGTGTCGACCCCGGGCGTTTCGAGGCCGAACGACTGGAATTCGGGACCTATGCCGTGCGCCTGTCGCGGGCCGATGAGATTCGCGATCTGGAATCGCCCGAGTATGCGACCACGCTGGCCTTGTTCAACGATGACTCCCTCGAGGCCAAGGCGCAGTTGCATTGGCGCTTCGGGCTGCCGTTGACGGTACTGATCCTGACCCTGATGGCCCAGCCGCTGTCCAGGGTCAACCCCCGTCATGGCCGTTTCGCCAAGCTGTTGCCGGCGATCTTCCTGCACATCAGTTATCTCAGCCTGATGCTGGCGGCATTGGACGCCATCGGGCGCGGTGCGCTGTCGCCGCTGGTCGGCATGTGGCCGATTCACGGTGCCTACCTGCTGATCGGCGTGTGGCTGATGTGGCATTCGCAGCGGAAGGGGATGCGTTGATGATTGCCGACCGTCTCGACCGCTATATCGCCCGTAACGTGCTATGGGCGATCATCGTGGTGCAGGTGGTGTTGCTGGGGCTCGACCTGGTGATCACCTACATCAACGACCTGGATGATGTCGAAGGCGACTACGGGGCCTTCGAGGTGTTGCTCTACCTGCTGATGCGTTTGCCCTGGCGTTTCTACCAGTATGCGCCGGTAGGCGTGTTGATCGGTGCATTGATCGGTCTGGGCAGCATGGCGTCGAGCAACGAGTTGACGGTGATGCGTGCCGCCGGGCGATCCTTGGCCCGGATCCTGTGGGGAGTGATGAAGCCGATCATCCTGGTGATCGTCGTGGTACTGTTGACGGCGGAGTACGTGAGTCCGCGCACCGAGCAATTCGCCAACGCCTGGCGCCTGGAGCAACTGCAAGGCGAGGGTGCCGTCGTGACCGAGCGCGGCGGCTGGCAGCGCGAAGGCGACACCTTCTACCGTTTCGGGGCCATTCGCGCCGACAACACGGTCCTCGACCTGACCCGTTACGCGTTCGAAGGGCAGGAACTGCGCGAAGCGACTGCCGCCGAGCGCGCGGTATGGGAGGATGGGCGCTGGACACTGGAGGAGGTCCGGATCACCCGCTTTCTCGACGAGCGCACGGAAACCGAGCAACATGAACGGCTGGAGTGGCAGACCCGCCTTACCCCCGAGCAGTTGAGCCGCCTGCTGCGTCCGGTCAATAGCCAGGCACCCAGCGAGCTGTGGGCCTATGCCCGCTACCTGCAAGGCCAGGGCCTGCAGGCGACCCAGCCGCTGCTGTACTTCTGGCAGAAGATACTGATGCCCTTGACGATGGCGTCGCTGGTGCTGGTGGCCGCGTCCTTCGTGTTCGGTCCGCTGCGTAGCGTGGCCGCCGGCACCCGGGTGTTCTATGGCGTGATCACCGGCTTGTCGTTCAAGTACCTTCAGGACCTGTTGGCGCCGGCTTCCACGGTGTTCGGCTTTTCTCCGGCCTGGGCGGTGCTGGGGCCGACCCTCCTCTGTGCCGCAGTGGGATTCTACCTGTTACGACGAAGTGGTTGACATGCGACGACGTTTCACCGATCTCGATAATACCTGGCCTGCCGGGCTGCTACGTCGGCTGGCCGCCATGGTCTACGACCTGTTCCTCGTCGTGGCGCTGTGGATGCTGATGGGTTTCATCGCCGTGGCACTCAACCAGGGCGAGGCCAATGAGTCTCCGCTGTTCCACAGCCTGTTGCTGGTGGCGACCTTTGTCTTCTTTGCCTTCTTCTGGATGCGTGGCGGTATGACGCTGGGCATGCAGGCCTGGCGACTGCGAGTGCAGACGAACGATGGCATGAGCATCACGCTCGTCCAGAGCCTGGTGCGCTTCGTGGCTGCCTGCGTGTCTCTGGCGGCCTTTGGCCTGGGATACTGGTGGATCCTGTTCGATACCGAGAAGCGCAGTTGGTCGGATATCGCCTCGAACACGCGCGTCGTGGTGGTGTCCAAATCAAAAGTCAGCGATAGGAAAAATTCAGGGTTGCAATAGTCTCTGCGAATCATTTACATTTGTCCTCGCAATCTGTAGCGAGGTGATGCGATGTACGTATGTCTATGCAAGGGAGTGACCGATCGTGCCATCCGGCAAGCCGTGAGCGATGGCGCACGCAGCTGGCGTGAAGTGCGCGAGCAGACCGGTTGTGCCGATCAGTGTGGCAAGTGTGCCGGCATGGGCAAGAGCATCACCCGCGACACCATCGCCCGCGAGATCATGCCGTCTGCCGACCTGGCCTACGCCGTGTGAGAATGCCGGTCACTTGATAGACAAGGTCAAGTGTCAACCTTTCACAGTTGCACTGACGTCTCGCTAACATACTGTCGCGATTGGACTTTTTCTCCTTTTTTGACAATACTGCGTGGAATGAGGGAGGCTGGGCATATCCGAATGTGCCGGCCGCTTCTTCGCGCCAAAGGTTCCAGGAGGAAAGTTCGATGAAAGGCGACGCCAAGGTCATTACCCACCTCAACACCGTGCTCGGCAACGAGCTGGTGGCCATCAACCAGTATTTCCTGCATGCCAAGATGTATAAGGACTGGGGCCTGGCGGCACTGGCGAAATGGGAATACGACGAATCCATCGAGGAAATGAAACACGCCGATGTCCTGATCGAGCGTATCCTGTTCCTCGAGGGCGTGCCCAACCTGCAGGATCTCGGCAAGTTGCGTATCGGTGAGAATACGCGCGAGATGCTCGAATGCGATCTGGCCCTGGAACACCAGGGACGCAACGACCTGATCGACGCCATTACCTACTGCGAGCAGATCAAGGACTATGTCAGCCGCGATCTTTTCAATTGCATCCTCGACGACGAAGAAGAGCATATCGACCATCTCGAGACCGAGCTGGGCCTGATCGACAAGGTGGGCATCGAGAACTACCTGCAGAAGCAGATGCACGAACCAGGCTGATGACCGTGCCGGGACGCTCATGGATGACGCGCCGTTACCTCGCCTCGAAGTCGATCGGTCGCAACTGCATCCAGTGGGTGACTGGACGACGCTGAAGCTCGCCAGCGTGGCGGATGAGGTGCTGTCGCTGAGTGGACGCGGCCCCTGGCAGCTCGATGCTCGGTCACTGGGGCGTCTGGATAGCAATGGCGCACGCTTGCTGGCGATGTTGAGCGATGGCCAGGTGCCCCGGCATCTGGCGCCCCAGTGGCAGCCATTGTTCGAGCTGGTGGTGGCGTCGCTGGAGGCGTCGCGGTCACAAGCCCTGCCCCGCGAGTCGTGGCTGGCGCGCCTCGGACGCCATGCCGTGACCTCCTTGAGTCAGCTCGATCATTTGCTTGCCACCCTCGGCCAACTGACCCTGGCCGGGTTGCGCGTGTTCGCCAGCCCCGCTCGCTTGCGACTGCGTGAAACCCTCAACGTGCTGACCGCCAGCGGTGCCATGGCGGTACCGATCATCGCCTTGCTGGCCTTCCTGTTGGGTGCGGTGCTGGCCTATCAGGGCGGCATCCAGTTGCGCAATTACGGGGTCAATGTCTTCATCGTCGAACTGGTCACCATCACGCTGTTCCGTGAGTTCGGTCCGCTGATCACGGCGATCATCGTCGCGGGGCGTTCCGGCGCGGCCTTCACCGCCGAACTGGCGACCATGCGTGGCAACCGTGAGATCGATGCACTGATAACACTGGGCATGTCGCCGGTGGAGCGGCTGATGCTGCCCAAGTTGCTGGGCCTGGTATTGGCCATGCCGCTGCTGACGGTACTGGCCAATGTCAGCGGGTTACTGGGGGGCATGGTGGTGGCCGACACACTGCTCGATGTCGGGTTCGAGACGTTCTACACGCGGATTCCCGAGAACGTGGCCCCTCACCACTTCTGGATCGGCATCGGCAAGTCGCTGGTGTTCGCCGTGGTCATCGCCCTCGTGGGTTGCAGTGAAGGGATGCGCGCGCGCGGCGATGCCGAGAGCATCGGACGCAATACCACCGCCAGCGTGGTGCAGTCGATCTTCTGGGTGATCGTGCTCGATGCGCTGTTCTCGGTCGTCTTCAACCTGATGGGCTGGTGACGATATGTCGATGCCGGTACGCCTCGAAGGGCTTGAAACCCGCTTCGGTCAGCAGCGGGTACACCATGGCCTCGATCTCGAGGTGCGCCGGGGCGAGGCACTGGGCATCGTGGGCGGTAGCGGCAGTGGCAAGTCGGTATTGCTGTCGGTGATCGCTCTGCTCAAGACGCCTAGTGCCGGCCAGTTGATGCTCTTCGGCGAGCCCGTGGATACGCGCATGACGGAGACCTCGCTGATCCCGTTGCGACGTCGCATTGGGGTGATGTTCCAGCATGGGGCGCTGTTTTCCTCGCTCACCGTGCTCGAGAACGTGATGCTACCCTTGCGGGAGCATACCCGCTTGCCGCTGGTGCTGGTCGAGGAGTTCGCGCGGCTGAAGATCGCCCTGGTCGGGCTGCCGGTGGAGGCGGCGGGACGCTATCCGCGTGAGCTCTCCGGGGGCATGTTGAAGCGAGCGGGCGTGGCGCGGGCGCTGGCCCTGGATCCTGAGCTGTTGCTGCTCGACGAGCCTAGTGCCGGCCTCGATCCGGTCAGTGCCGCCGAGGTGGACGGCCTGCTCGATACCCTGCACAAGGCGCTGGGGTTGACCATGCTGCTGGTGACCCATGACCTGGATTCACTGTTCACGGTCACCGATCGTGTGGCTTTTCTGGGTGAGGGACGGTTGATGGCGGTGGCCCCGGCCAGTGAACTCGCCGACAGCGAGGTGCCCATGGTCGCGCGTTATTTCGGCAATGCCCGGGCCCGACGCTTCCTGGGCGACCCTCAGGGAGGGCCGTGATGCAGACGAGAGTCAACTATTCCCTGGTGGGTGTTTTCGTGGTCGGCCTGGGAGGTTTGCTGGTGCTGGTCGCCGTGTGGCTTGGCGGCGACCTGGAGCAAAGCGACTACCTGCCCTATCGCGTTCATGTCGTCGGCGAGTCGGTCGGTGGACTGTCGGAGCGTGCCACCGTGACCTATCGGGGCGTGGAGGTCGGCTTCGTCGAGCGGGTGGCGTTGAGCGAGGACCTGGAACGTGTCGAGCTGACCCTGCGCATCTCGCCGAATCACCCGTTGCGCGAGGGGACTACGGCCACGCTGCGCACCCGGGGGTTGACCGGTACCACCTCCGTGGAACTCTCCGGAGGGACGGGCAAAGTGTTGCCCCATGACGAGGAACGCCCCCCGCTGCTCGAGTATCAACACTCCCGTCTGGCCCAGCTCGACCAGGCGCTGGGCGAGGTGCTCGATCGCGTCGATGTGATCGCCGAGCGCGTGGTGGTGATCAGTACCCGCATCGAGGACATGCTCGACGACGAGAACCGCGACTCGGTCAACCGGCTGCTGGCCAGCGTCAGCGAGAGCGCCGAACGGGTCGAACGCCTGCTGGATGATGAGAATATCGACAACCTCAGTGCCACCCTGGCCAACCTCGAAGCCTTGACGGCGCGCCTGGAACGGCTGACCGGCAACGCCACCGGTGAGATCGAGAGCCTGGGCCGCCAGGGGCGGGACATTCTGAGACAAATCCAACAGTTGCTGTCTTCGCTGAGCGCCGATGCCAGTGAAACGCTCGATCGTACCGAACGCGAGACTCGCCAGTCATTGTCACAGCTCGACCAGTTGGTCGAGCAACTCGAGGAACTGGCGCGAGAGTTCGAACAGGATCCTCGCCAACTGCTGTTCGGACCCGAACAGCACCCACCCGGCCCCGGTGAGCGTTGACGACCACAAGGAGGTGAGCATGAGGAGGCTGGCGCCTGTTCTCGTGATGGGAACGCTACTCGCTCTGAGCCTGGCGGGATGTGCCAATGGCCTGGTTCGCCAGGCCCCCACGCCACTCCACCTGGAGACGCCCCGGCCGCCACACCAGCCCCTTATGCTCGATGCCTTGGGCATCGCCGAGGTGCGGCTGGCCGCCAACCTCAGCGAGCACGATATCCTCTACAGCGAGCGGGACCGACAGTGGCGGCCTTACACGCAAGCGCAGTGGAGGGCCTCGCTGTCCCCCCAATTGCATGACCTGTTGATGGACTACCTGTCACAGAGCGGTGCCGTGGAAGTGGTTCACGATGGGAGCGTGGAGTCGAACTGGCTTCTGGAGTTGGTGGTCGTGGAATGGCTGCACGACTACCGTGCCGCTCAGCCGCGGGCGCGGATCGTGCTGCGCACCACCCTGCATGATGGCGATCGGGTCGTCGATCAATGGCGCTGGAGCGGCGAACGGGTCTTCGCCCCGGCCGGTGCCGAAGCCGGAGTGGCCATGCAGCAGCGACTTCTCGGCGACTATCTCGACGATCTGCTGCAGCACCTGTCACGAGCGGTGGCGCGCTGAAGCGTCGAGGTCCTGCCGGCTTGGTCGTGGCGCAGCATCTGGCTAGAACGCCTTCTCGAGGGCGAAGCGTGGCACCGGTTCGCCCAGGACCTCGACGGTTTCGCAGAACATCTCCAGAGGCCTGACCCACAAGCCGTAGTCGCCATACAGCGCACGGTAGACGACCATGGCCTCTTCGGTCTCGCTGTGATGGGCCACGCCCAGGACCTCGTAACGTGCGCCCTTGTAGTGCACATAGATACCGGGTACCGGCTGGGTTGGCTCATGGCTCATCGTGGCTCTCCTGTGGCGGTGGCAATGCGGCTCGCCGGGCCAGGCGCGCCATGACCCGTGCCGCGGCGGTGAAGCCGAAACTGCCGGTGACGAAGGTGGCGGCACCGAAACCGCTGGCACAGTCGAGGCGGGTGACCGAGCCGTTGCCGGGCTTCTGCAGGCACACTTCGCCATCGTTGCCAGGGTAGACCAGTTGTTCGTCGGAGTAGACGCACTCGACGCTGAAGCGGCGCTTGGGGTTGCGCGAGAAGCCGTAGTCCCGCCGTAGCTTCGCACGTACCTTGGCCAGCAGGGGGTCGTGCTCGGTACGCGCCAGGTCGGCGACGCGGATGCGCGTGGGGTCGGTCTGGCCACCGGCGGCACCGGTCACGGTGATCGCCAGCTTGGCCCGCTTGCACCAGGCGATCAGCGCCGCCTTGGCCACCACGCTGTCGATGGCGTCGACCACATGATCGGCATCCGTCGGGAGGCGGTTGGCCAGGTTGGTCGGTGTGACGAAGGCGGTATCGGCGATCACCTCGATGCCTGGGTAGATGGCGCGACAGCGTGCGGCCAATACCTCGACCTTGGGGTGGCCGATGGTCCCCTCCAGGGCATGCAGTTGGCGATTGACGTTGGACACGCAGACGTCGTCGAGATCGATCAGGGTCAATTTGCCGATCCCGGCACGGGCCAGGGCCTCCACCGTCCAGCTACCCACGCCGCCGACGCCGACCACCACCACATGGGCGCGGCGGAAAACCTCGGCAGCGCGGTTGCCATACAGACGACGGATACCGCCGAAACGGAAATCGTAGTCGTCGTCAGGGAGGTCGGCGTACGGGTGGCTGTCGCGAGCGTGCTCGTCTTGTGCCACCGGGGCATTGTCATGTGCGGGCACAGGCTACCTCGTCGTCTTCCCAGCGGATGGCGGCAGAGGGGACATGACCCGCCCAGCCGAAACGTTCGAACAGCTTGCTCATGTCGCCGTCGAGCGTGGCACTCAGGTGCAGTCGTGCTCGCTTGACCGGATGATGGAACGATAGGCCGACGGCAGCCAGCAATAGCCTAGGGCAGTCAAGCCGCTCGCGAAAGAAGCGGTTGTGGTTGCCCTTGCCATGCTTGGCATCGCCGATGATCGGATAGCCGCGACGCGACAGGTGGCGACGAATCTGATGGCGGCGACCGGTCAGCGGCCGCGCTTCCATCAACGAATAGCGTGCCTGGGGGTAGCGGTCCACCTGCACCGGTAACTCGACACTGTCCAGCCGGCGAATCTCGGTAACCGCCGCCATGGCCGGCATCTCGGCCTTGGGGCGGCTGCCGTCCTCCTCGCGCAGGGCGTAGTCCAGGCGGTCGCGTTCCGGTCCCAGGCCGCGCACCACCGCCAGGTAACGCTTTTCCACGCGGTGTTCGCAAAAGGCCTCGCTCAGGCGGGCGGCGATCTGGGGAGAAAGCGCGAACAGCAGCAGTCCCGAGGTCGGCCGGTCGAGGCGATGCACGGGATACACGCGCTGACCCAACTGGTCGCGCAGCGTCTGCACCACGAAACGGGTCTCGCCGTGGGCCAGGGGCGAGCGATGGACCAGCATCCCGGCAGGCTTGTTCACCGCGACCAGGTCCTCGTCGCGATAGACGATCGGTAGGACCGCTTTCGAGGGGGTCGCTTCCGACAGACTCTCGGCCATGGGCACTTCAACGTCGAAAAGGGGCGCCTATTGTCGCTTCGCAAGGAAAGGATGTCACTCGATTGTCGGCAACGCCTAATATCTTCGGCTATAGTGTTGCGCCATTATGTCCTGTCGGGAAGCTTGCGATGTCTTTGGTCATACAGGTGCAGGCTCGTCGCCATCTGCTGGAATGGGCGGCGGTGCTCAAGGTCTTGTCCGTGTTGTGGCTGGTATTGGCCACCTTCATGGCCGCGCCGTTGTTGGTATTGTTGTTCGAACGCGACCCCGATGCTCTCGCCTTCGGCCTGTCGATACTCATCATACTGGCGGCCGCGGTGAGTGTCTGGTTGACGACATGGCGTGTGTCCCTCGAACTCAAGCCGCGCCAGATGTTTCTTCTGACCACCTTCAGTTGGGTCACCATCAGTGGCTTCGCCAGCCTGCCACTGGCCCTGGGCGCCCCGCAGCTTTCCTTGACCAATGCGGTCTTCGAGTCCGTCTCGGCGATCACCACCACCGGCTCCACCATCCTGATGGGAATCGAGGATCTGTCCGATGGGCTGAAGCTGTGGCGTGGCATCATGCAGTGGCTGGGCGGCATCGGCATCATCGTCATGGGCATCGCCATCCTGCCGTTCCTCAAGGTGGGGGGGATGCGACTGTTCCATACCGAATCCTCCGACTGGTCGGACAAGGTCATGCCGCGCACCGGGGGCATCGCCAAGGCCACTCTGTCGATCTATGTCGGTTTCACGCTGATCGCCATGCTGAGCTACTGGGTGGGAGGCATGACGCTGCTCGATGCCATTGTTCATGCCATGACCTCGCTAGCCACCGGGGGCTTCGCGAATAGCGATGCCTCGTTCGGCGCTTATGCCGACCAACCGCATCTGCTGTGGCTGGGCTCGCTGTTCATGTTGGCCGGCGCCTTGCCCTTCGTGCTGTATATCCGCTTTGTGCGCGGCGCTCGCCTGGCGCTGTGGCATGACGAGCAGGTGCGTGGCCTGCTGGGGCTGCTGGGCGTGGTGATCGCGGGGCTCGCCGCCTATCGGATCGGGCTGGGCACCGCGCCCTTCGAGGCGGTGACCCATGCGACGTTCAACGTGGTCTCGGTGGTGACCACCACCGGCTATGCCTCGGACGATTACAGCCAGTGGGGGCCGTTGGCCGTGGTGGCTTTCTTCTACCTGACCTTCGTCGGTGGCTGCAGTGGCTCGACCAGTGGCGGCATGAAGATCTTTCGCTTCCAGGTCGCCGCGGAGATGCTCAAGAGCCAGTTGCGCCTGCTGATCCACGCCAGTGGCGTGTTTTCCTCGCGCTACAATGGCATGCCATTGACCGATGATATTTCCCGCGGTGTGGTGGCGTTCTCGTTCTTCTTCTTCCTGACCATCGCCGGCCTGGCCCTGGGGTTGGCGCTATTGGGGCTCGACATCGTCACGGCGCTGTCCGGCGCCGCCACCGCGGTGGCCAATGTCGGTCCGGGGCTCGGTGACACCATCGGGCCATCGGGCAATTTCGCGCCCTTGCCCGATGCCGCCAAATGGCTGCTGTGTCTCGGCATGTTGCTGGGGCGCCTGGAAATTCTCACCGTGCTGGTGCTGCTGACGCCGATGTTCTGGCGCAAGTGAGTCATGACCGCGGCTCGCGTTGTCGTAGCACTACAGCCACCTCCACCATGGTCGCCTCGCCTTGCGCAGCACAATCGTCGATGCTATCAGGCTGACGTCGCCCGGAGTTTGCCATGAAACTGTCCGCTGCCTATCGCCTCGCCGCCACCATCCTGCATGGCTTCGACGAGTATCGCTCGCGTTTCAAGCAGATCACCGCGGATGCCAGGCGCCGTTTCCGCGACGCCGCCTGGCGAGAAGCCCAGCAGGCCTCGGCCGAGCGCATCGACCTCTATGACGAGAAGGTCGAGGAAACCCTGGATCGCCTGCAGCGGACCTTCGAGGAAGAGGAACTGACCAACTGTGAATGCTGGCGTGAGGCCAAGACCCACTACGCGGAGCTGATCGCCCAGCGTCTCGATTACGAACTGGCCGAGACCTTCTTCAACTCGCTGTTCTGCTCGATCTTCCATCACCGCCATATTCGCAACGACTGGGTGTTCGTCTACAGCTCCCGCAGTGCCGCCGCCCATCATTCCGGCATTACCCTGACACGCACCCGGCGCGTGGAGGGCGACTGGGTCGGGGCACTGCGTTGGGCCCTTGCCGAGGCGCCGTTGGATACCCCCTTCGAGGATCTCGAACGCGATACCCGTTTGGGTGCGAACTTCCTCGACGATCACCTGCCGGCGGCGATCCTCGACGCTGACGACGCCGAGGTCGAGCTGCTCAAGAGCGTGTTCTATCGCAACAAGGGCGCCTATCTGGTGGGTCGCATTCGCGGCGCGGGGGAGCAGGTGCCGCTGGTACTGCCGGTGCTACACGGCGAGCACCAGGCAGCCAGCGAGGGCCTGCACCTGGATACGCTGATCATCGAACCGCAGGAGGTCTCGATCATCTTCTCCTTCACCCGTGCCTATTTCCAGGTGGACGCTCAGGTGCCCGGTGAATTCGTCGACTTCCTGCAGGAGCTGATGCCCGACAAGCCCGAGGGCGAGCTGTATTCGGCCATCGGTTTCTACAAGCACGGCAAGACCGAGTTCTTCCGTGGCCTCAACCGCCAGGTGGCCAAGCGTGAGGACAAGTTCATCATCGCCCCCGGGGTTCGTGGCATGGTCATGGCGGTGTTCGTGCTGCCGTCCTACCGCACGGTGTTCAAGATCATCAAGGATCGCTTCGATCCGACCAAGGACATGAGCCGCGACAACGTGCGTGAGAAGTACTATCTGGTCAAGCGCCACGACCGCGTAGGACGTATGGCCGATACCCAGGAGTTTTCCAATTTCATCGCCAGGGCCGATCACTTCGCGCCCGAGTGTCTCGAGGAGTTGCTCGAGGTGGCGCCCTCCACGGTGCAACTCCGCGATGACAAGGTGATCATCAAGCACTGTTATACCGAGCGCATGATGACGCCGCTGAATCTCTATCTCGAGCAGTGCGACGAGCAGGAAACCCACGCGGTCCTGAAAGACTACGGCAACGCCATCAAGCAGCTCGCCGCTGCCAATATCTTTCCCGGCGACATGCTGCTCAAGAACTTCGGCGTGACCCGCCACGGCCGGGTGGTGTTCTACGATTATGACGAGATCTGCTACCTGACCGAGTGCAACTTCCGCAAGATTCCCGAACCCATGTATCCCGAGCAGGAACTGGCCGACGAACCCTGGTACTCGGTGGGGCCCAATGATATTTTTCCCGAGGAATTCGGCCCCTTCCTGTTCGCTGACCGCAGGTTGCGACAGCTGTTCTATGAACTGCACCCGGAACTGTTCGATGCCGACTACTGGCAGGGGCTGAAGCAGGCCATCCTCGACGGGCGTGTCATCGATGTCTATCCGTATCGCAACAAGCAGCGTTTCGTCACCGACGGCCATTCGCTGATCTATTGATCCGGGCAACCATGACGCAAGAGCCATGACCTCACCTGGTGATGCCGGCGGCCTCCCTGCGGCAACGGGTTTCCGGGGAAGGGGAGACGCTACTGGGCTGAGGGCAGCCGCCACGGGACATGCTAGAATGCCTGGCCATTCTGCTCGTGTTGAACGCCATGCGTGACGCTATCCTTTCCGAAACGGTCCACCCCGTGAAGACTCATGACCACGACCCGGCGACCGGCCATCTGCGGCCGCCTGGGCGGGAGTTCAAGGCACGTGGCAGCTTCGTCGAGCGCTGCTCCGGCTGCAACCTGCCGAGGCTCAATTGCCTATGTCCCTATCGGGTGACGGCCAGGAGCGTGGCGCGTTTCTGGCTGCTGACCCACCCTCTGGAGCATCACAAACCGACCAATACCGGGCGCTTGATCGGCGACGTGCTGGGGACCACGGAGGTCTTCACCTGGTACCGCACCGTGCCCGACTCCCGCTTGCTGGCCCTGCTCGAGGATGAACGTTACGCCCCCTTCATCATTTTTCCCGACGACCAGCCGGATTATGCCGACCGGGTAGTCGGAAGGGAGGCGGTAGAGGACGCCAAGATACAACGCCGAATCCCGGTCTTTATCATCCTCGACGGCACCTGGCGTCAGGCGCGGCGCATCTTTCGCAAGAGCCCCTACCTGGACGGCCTGCCGGTATTGCCGCTTGCGACCCAACGTCTGACCCGTTACCGGCTGCGTAAACCGGCTTCATCGGCGCACCTGTGTACCGCCGAGGTCGCTGCCGAGCTGTTGCGCCAGACCGGCGATGATGCCGCAGCCGCCGTCCTCGACGACTACTTCGATGCCTTCAACGACAGTTACGCCGCCAGCCGCACCCACCACAAGCTGGAGCGCCCGACCGTGGCGATGCAGCGGTTGTTGCAGAGAAAAGAGCGAGCGTTTTAGTAGCGTTCCGCTCCGCTAGGGCGCAGCAGTATCGTCCCGTGCATTGCGCTACCGCCGCTCGATCATGCCCCCAGCAGCTTCTCGGCGATGCGGAAACCGGCGATCCAGGTGCCGGCCGCCGAGCCCAGGGTAGCGAGCAGGAACACCAGCAGGGTTCGCGAGACACGGTTGCGCCACCAACCGCGTGGCGAGGCGACATCATGGCGCAGATGGGAGAAGTCGCCGACCTTGGGCTTGCGCATCCACAGCTCTACGCCGGCAGCGACGAAGCCGGCGCCGATGGTGGGGTTGAGCGAAGTCAGCGGCGCGGCGAAGAAGGTGGCGATCACCGTCACCGGATGGGCCAGGGCGATGACGCTGCCCAGTGCCGAGAGTACGCCGTTGATCAGGAACCAGTCGCCGACCAGTTGCCAGCCGAGGTCGATATTGCGCGAGAAGCCGATGGCGAAACCGCTCAGTACCAGGGCGGTGATCAGCCAGGGAACGGCTTTCCACCAGCGAGCGCGGGGCGGCGTGTGCTCCAGTGATTCGCGCTCCGGCCGTGGATCGTCGGGCAACGGCCGTTCGAGGTGTTCGGCCAACCCCTTGAGATGGCCGGCACCGATCACCACCAGGACGTTGCGGTAGCGTTCCGCCGCGTTCTCTTCCCCTAGCCGCAAGGCCATATAACGGTCACGCTCGCTGATCAGCGGGGTATACAGGGACTCGGACTGCTCGGCAAACTCGCTGAAGGTCGACTCCAGGACATCGCCTTCCTTGAGGCGCTCGATGTCCGCGGCCGAGACTTCCTGGCGCGACAGCACGCTGCCGAGCAGGCCCGACAGTAGACCAACACGCTGCCACCAGGGCACGTTGTGGTAGATGCGCTTCAGCGTGATGCCGACATCGCGGTCGATCAGCAGCAGCGGTAGCTTGTCGGCGCGGGTTTCCTCCAGGGCGGCACGCATCTCGGCGCCGGGCTCGATGCCCGATTGTTCGGCGACGCGCTGTTGAAAAGCGCCCAGCGCCAGGCTGGCGGCGACCATCCCGGCCTTGCCCTGACGGAAGATCTGGAACAGGTCCTGACCGGCCATGGCATCGGGTTCGACCAGGCTGTGGTGGCGAGAAGGGCATAGCTCGATGGCCACGGCATCGAATTCGCCGGAGCGAATCAGGCGGCGGACCTCCTCAGCACTTTCGGCGGAAACATGCGCGGTACCCAGCAGGGTATAGCGGGTATCGCCTCGTTCCACCACGCGAATGGGGCCAGTCGAAGCGACCGGAGATTCGCTCTCGCTGGCGGTGATGTCCTGGGAGTCGGTCATTGACGCTCGGCTTCTACGGAATGATTGTCCGATTATCCACGATGGCGGGCGGCAGGCCAAACGGCATGGCTATCTTCTCCAGAAAGCGGGGGTGAACAACACCAGCACGGTGAAGATCTCCAGGCGCCCAAGCAGCATGGCCAGCACCAGGATCCACTTGGCCAGGGAAGGAAGGTCGCCATAGTGGCTGGTGACTTCGCCGAGACCCGGCCCCAGGTTGTTGAGTGCCGAGGCCACTGCCGACCAGGCGGTGATCTGATCCACCCCGGTAGCCATGACGCCCAGCAGCATCAGGAAGAACAGCAGCAGATAGACCGAGAAGAACCCCCATACCGCCTGGGCGACCCCATCGGGAACACTGACCTTGCCGACCTTGACCGCGATCACTGCATTGGGATGAATCAGGCGCATGACCTCGCGCATGCCCTGCTTGAGGATCAGGATGATGCGGATCACCTTGATGCCGCCCCCGGTGGAGCCGGAACAGCCGCCGACGAAGGCGGTGGCGAACAGCAAAAAGGGCAGGGCCCCCGGCCAGGCGGCGAAGTCGGCGACGCCGAAGCCGGAGGTGGTGGCGATCGAGACGACCTGAAACAGGCCGTGGCGCAGGCCCAGGCTGCCGGTGGCGGTGGCGGTGACCCACAGCAATGTCACCGTGACCAGGGTCAGGCCGCTCAGGAACAGCAGCAGGAAACGCGCCTCGGGGTCCTTCAGGTACTGGGTCAGGCGTTTTTCGCGCCAAGCGGCGAAGTGCAGGCTGAAGCTCATCGCCGAGACGATCATGAAGCCCACGCAGACCAGTTCGACGGCGGCGCTGTCGAAGTGGCCGATGCTGGCGTCGTAGGTGGAGAATCCCCCGATGGCCACGGTCGAGAAGGCGTGGCCGATGGCGTCGAACCAGTCCATGCCCGCCAGCCAGTAGGCGACGATGCAGGCCAGGGTAAGGCTGGCATAGATGTACCACAGTGCCTTGGCGGTTTCAGTGATGCGTGGCGTGAGCTTGGAATCCTTGAGCGGTCCGGGGATCTCGGTGCGATAGAGCTGCATGCCACCGACCCCCAGCGTCGGCAGAATCGCCACCGCCAGCACCACGATTCCCATGCCGCCGAGCCACTGCAGTTGCTGTCGGTAGTAGCGGATCGCCTCGGGCAGGAAGTCGATGCCGGTGATCACCGTGGCACCGGTGGTGGTCAGCCCCGAGAAGGATTCGAACACCGCATCGGTGGGCGACAGGGTGAAGGTCTCTTCGAGCATCAAGGGCAGAGCGCCGAATAGCCCCAATACGGTCCAGAACAGCGCGGCGATCAGGAACCCGTCACGCGTGCGCAACTCCTTGCGGGCCAGGCGATTCGGCCAGTAGAGCAGCGCCCCGGTGAGCAGGGTGATGCCCTGGGCGATGACGAAACCTTCCCAGGCACCGTCGCGAAACAGCAGCGAGATCAGGACCGGGGGAACCAGGGTCAGGCTGAACAGCATCAACAGCAGACCGAGAATGCGCAGGATCACGCGCAGGCTCATGTCAGAAGAACGTCAGGCCGACCTGGAACAGCCGCTCCACATCGCGAATGCGGCGCTTGTCGATCACGAAAAGGATGACGTGGTCTCCGGATTCCACCACCACGTCGCCATGGGCGATCAAGACCTCCTTGCCGCGCACGATGGCGCCGATGGTGGTACCGCTGGGCAGGTCGATCTCGTCGATGGCGCGTCCCACCACCTTGGACGAGCGCGAGTCGCCGTGGGCAATGGCCTCGATGGCCTCGGCGGCGCCGCGACGCAGTGAATGCACATTGACGATATCGCCGCGACGCACGTGCGTCAGCAGGCTGCCGATGGTGGCCTGCTGCGGCGAGATGGCGATATCGATCTCACCGCCCTGCACCAGGTCGACATAGGCAGCGTTGTTGATCAGCGTCAGTACCTTCTTGGCTCCCAGGCGCTTGGCCAGCATCGACGACATGATGTTGACCTCGTCGTCGTTGGTCAGGGCACAGAAGATATCGCAGTCCTCGATGTTCTCTTCCAGCAGCAGGCGCTTGCTGGTGGCGCTGCCGTGCAATACCACGGTGCGGTCGAGGCGCTCGGAGAGCGTCGTGCAGCGCTCCAGGTTGTGTTCGATGATCTTCACCTGATGGCTGTGTTCGAGGTTTTCGGCCAGGCGTTCGCCGATATTGCCGCCACCGGCGATCACGATGCGGCGGAAGTCGCGATCCAGGCGCCTCAGCTCGCTCATTACCGTGCGGATATCGCGGCGAGCGGCGATGAAGAACACTTCGTCGTCGGCTTCGATGACGGTATCCCCACGTGGAATGATCGGCCGGTTACGCCGATAGATGGCCGCCACGCGGGTATCCACATTAGGCATGTGGCGACGCAGGAAGCCAAGCTCCTGCCCCACCAGGGGGCCGCCATAGAAGGCCTTGACCGCCACCAGCTGAGCCTGGCCCCCGGCGAACTCCAGCACCTGCAGTGCGCCGGGGTATTCGATCAGGCGGCGAATATGGTCGGTGACGACCTGTTCGGGGCTGATCAGGACGTCGATAGGAACGGCATCGTGGGCGAACAGACCCTTGCGGGTCAGGTAGGCGGTGGCGCGCACCCGCGCGATCTTGGTCGGCGTGCGAAACAGGGTGTGTGCCACCTGGCAGGCGATCATGTTGACTTCATCGGAGTTGGTCACCGCGATCAGCATGTCGGCATCCTCACAACCGGCCTGACGCAGGACCATGGGGTAGGAGGCCGGGCCCGATACGGTGCGGATATCCAGGCGGTTATGCAGCTCGCGCAATCGCTCGCCACTGGTATCCACCACGGTGATATCGTTTTCCTCGTGGGCCAGGTGTTCGGCCAGGGTGCCGCCGACTTGCCCGGCGCCCAGAATGATGATCTTCATGAATCAGCCATCCACATGCTGTTGACCCGACGTGCCGGGTCGGCCGTCGAAGAACGCAGGCTAGCATATATCACCTGCCCCGGGCAGGACAGGGCGGGTCGTGGGTACCCTTTTTGCAGTATGCCGGAGTGGCGGGGTCACTCGAGAGTGAAACCGACCTTGAGGGTGACTTGCCAGTGAGCCACTTGGCCGTCCTCGATGTGGCCGCGAGTGTCCACCACCTCGAACCAGCGCATGCCGTGCAGGGTCTGGTTGGCCCTGGCGAGGGCTTGAGAGACGGCATCCTCGATGCTCTCGGTAGACGATCCTGTCAGCTCGATATGCTTGTAGACGTGGGACATGATGGGTCACTCCTTTGCCTTGTGTTTTGCTCGCTACCTCGCGATGCCCGTGTCGGGGGGCATCTATCGCCAGTATAGGCAAGGGGGAACGCGGGGTGGCAAGCCTTCATGCTTGCTTGACCAACCGCGCATAGAAGAAACCATCGTGGCCGTGTTCCGCCGGCAGCAGCTGGCGTCCGGCACCGGCCGGGCGGCCCCAAGCCATCCGCTCGGGGGTGGTGGCCATGGCGTCGGGGGTGCGTGCCAGAAAGGTCTCGATCTGGTCGGCATTCTCCTCGGGCAGCACGGAGCAGGTGGCATAGACCAGGGTGCCGCCTGGGGCGAGAGTCTGCCACAGGTTGTCGAGCAGCCGTGCCTGCAAAGCGGCCAGTTCGCGAATATCGTCCGGTCGACGCAGACACTTGATGTCCGGGTGGCGACGGATCACCCCGCTGCCGGAACAGGGCGCATCGAGCAGGACGGCATCGAAGGGGGTACGGTCCCACCATTCAAGCGTGCTGGCATCGGCTTGCTGCAGGCGGGCGGAGAGGCCGAGTCGCGACAGGGTGGCATCGACGCGCGCCAGGCGTACCGCGTCGCTGTCGAGCGCGGTCATGTCCAGATCGAAGACTTCCAGCAGGTGCGCGGTCTTGCCACCGGGGGCGGAACAGGCATCCAGGACGCGTGCTCCCGGACGTGGGGCCAAGGCCGGTCCCAGCAGTTCCACGGCGAGTTGGGCCGCTTCGTCCTGGACGCTGACGATGCCTTCATGAAACCCGGGCAGGGCACCGACGTCACAAGGTTCGACGAGGGTCAGGCCATCCGGTGCGTGCTGACAGAGCGTGGCATCGAGGCCGGCACTGATGAGCCGGTCGCGATAGGCCTCGCGATCACAGTGACGGCGATTGACGCGTAGCGTCATGGGGCCCGGCTGGTTGTTGGCGATGGCGATCTCGCGCCAGTCGTCGGGCCAGGCGCGGCGTAGCCACTTGAGCAGCCAGGTCGGATGCAGCAGGGCGACACAAGGATCGCGATCGACCTTGTCCTGCAAGGCGCTTGCCTCGCGTTGCAGGCGACGCAGACAGCCGTTGAGCACTCGGGTGGCCCAGGCCTTGTCGAGTGTGCGTGCTGCCCCGGCGGTCTCGCCCACGGCAGCGTGGGGTGGGACACGCAGATAGAGCAACTGGTAGATGCCGACCAGCAACAAGGCCTGAACATCGGCGTCGCGGGACTTGAAAGGGCTTCTCAGCAGCTCGGCCGCCAAGGCCTCGAGACGGGGCAGGGTACGGCACACGCCGTAGCATAGTGCACGCAGGAAGGCTCGGTCGCGCGGCACCACCTGGCTGTCATCGAGACTGGCCAGTGAACCCTGGCCGGTAATCACCGGCACCAGTGCCCGCGCCGCTGCCGCGCGAACCGTATGGCCGTTGGCGACCTGTGGCTTACCGTCCTGGCTCATGGGCGAGTCTCCTCCGTTGAGGTGTCGATCTGGCCCAGGCATGTGCCTGCGGCGAAGCGTTCGCCCCGCGCATTGAGCAGGTCGCGTGCCGCCAATGCCCTGCCACCGGGCAACTGCGCCTGAGTCACACGCAATACATCGCCACCGCCCGGCCCGCAGGCGACACGCAAGGCATCGACGTCGGCGGGGAGCAGGGTGCCGGGAGGCGCGGCGGGATCGTCATCGCGACGGTTGCCCGGTTCAGCCAACCACAGGCGCAATGGCTCGGTTCCCAGCAGCGTCCAGGCCACCGGCCAGGGATTGAAGGCGCGTATCCGTGCGGCCAGGCGAGCGGCGGGCTGGGTGAAATCCAATTCGGCCTCGGCCTTGGACAACTTGGCGGCATAAGTGACCCCCGTCTCGGGCTGGGGCATAGCGGTCAGTCCTGGGCCGGCCAGGGCGTCCAGAGCCGCGACAATGGCTTCGCCGCCCAGTGCGGCCAGGCGGTCATGCAGTTCTCCACCAGTGGTCGAGGCAGTGATCGGCGTGCGGCGTGTCAGCAGCATGGGGCCGGTGTCCAGCCCGGCATCCATCTGCATGATGGTCACCCCGCTCTCCGTATCGCCGGCCTCGATGGCACGCTGGATGGGGGCGGCGCCGCGCCAGCGTGGCAGCAGCGAGGCATGCACGTTGAGACAGCCTCGCGGTGGGATGTCGAGCACAGCCTGGGGCAGCAACAGGCCATAGGCCACCACCACCATGATGTCGGCATCGAGCGCCGCCAGCTCGGCCTGGGCGCTGGTGTCCTTGAGCGTGCGCGGTTGATGGACTGGCAGCTCATGCTCGAACGCCAGCGCCTTGACCGGGCTGGGGGTCAGTTTGCGGCCGCGTCCGGCGGGGCGGTCGGGCTGAGTATAGACGGCGACAACCTGATGGTCACTGTCGAGCAGTGCCGAGAGACTGGCGGCAGCGAAGTCCGGAGTGCCGGCGAAGATCACGCGCAGGGGGTGGGTCATGGAGCTTGGCCTTGGCGTCGTCGATTCTGATGGGATGGCGACATGATAACGGAAACGGCCGGCCAACGACGAAGACCGGCCTAACGATCGAGTCAGGACCGGCCTTCAGAGAGCTAAAGAGAGTTGTCAGGCGCTTTGCAACTGCTTGTGGCGCTTCTGCATTTTCTTCAACACGCGGTCGCGCTTGAGCGGCGACAGGTAATCGACGAACAGGATCCCTTCGAGGTGGTCGTGCTCATGCTGGATACAGTGGGCCAGCAGGCCCTCGGCGTCCAGCTCGTAGGGTTGCCCATCGCGACCCAGGGCCTTGAGGTGCACACGCAGGGCACGTGGCACTTCGGCGTAGTATTCGGGAATCGACAGGCAGCCTTCCTGCATCGGTTCGCGTTCGTCACCGATGATGCGGTATTCAGGATTGATCAGCACCCGCGGGGAGGACTGGTCGTCACTGACGTCCATCACGATGACACGACGGTGCACGTCGACCTGGGTTGCCGCCAGACCGATGCCGCGGGCGTCGTACATGGTCTCGAGCATGTCGTCGACCAGTTGGCGCACCTCGTCGTCGACCCGTTCGACCGGCGCGGCCTTGGTGCGCAGGCGTTCATCGGGGAATTCGAGGATGGGTAATTTGGCCATGGCGTTGAAATCACCGTTATGCTGTTATGCCAGAATATTGCACGTATTGTAGTGGGCGGATGCCGACAACGGAACCGCGAGCTTGTACATCAGACCGATAGCGAATGCCTATGGTTCCATTTCGGGCCCCACGGTGCCCGGCAACCAACGATATTCGACGAGCATCGAGAGGCCATGGTCACCGCGCGGGGGATGAGGGAATGAAACGAGGCTATGGCGACATCAGGGCCGGTCACTGGCGGGGAGCCGTGCTGGTGGCCCTGCTGGTGTGGCTGGCGAGTGGATCGGCTCAGGCACAGGGCCCTACCCAGGTCGGGCTGCGTGACGATGCGCCCGAACGCTACACCGTGGTGCGCGGCGATACCCTGTGGGATATCGCGGGGCGCTTCCTGCGCCATCCCTGGCAATGGCCCGAGGTGTGGCAGGTCAATCCGCAGATCCGCAATCCGCACCTGATCTATCCTGGCGACGTCGTCTATCTCTATTATCGAAATGGCCGGCCGCGCCTCGGTCTCGAGCGGGGGCAGGAGGTGGTCAGGCTATCCCCGGAAGTGCGTCATATTCCGCGACGTGAGGCGATACCCCCGTTGCCTCTGGAAACCGTGCAGCACTTTCTCAGCGCTCACCGTGTCGTCGATGACCCCGCGCGCGTCGATGAACTGGCCTATGTGGTGGCCGGTGACGACCGACGTATCGTCAGTGGCGCCGGGGACCATGTCTATGCTCGTGGCGATGTCGAGGAGCATGGCCGCTTCGGACTCTATCGCCTGGGCGAGCGCTACCATGACAGTGCCAGCGGCGAGTTTCTGGGCCTGGAACTCGAAAGCGTGGGACAGGCGCGCTGGGTGCGTCGCGAGGGCGATATCGCCCGGCTCGAGATCGTGTCGGCTCGCCAGGAAGTGCGCAACGGCGACCTGGTCATGCCGCTGGAGCCGTTCCCGCTGACCGCCGAGTTTCAGCCACGGGCACCACAGCGTAGCGTGGACGGGACCATCCTGGCGGTGCCCGACGGGGTCCACTTCATCGGCCGCCTGCAGGTGGTGGCCCTGGATCGCGGCAGTCGCGATGGCCTGGCTCCGGGGCATGTCCTGGCCGTGGAGCAGCGTGGCGAGCTGGTGATCGACCCAGTGACGGACGAATCGCTGCGTCTGCCGGGCGTGGATGCCGGACAGATCATGGTATTTCGTGCCTACGACAAGATGAGTTATGGCCTGGTGATGCGCGCCAGCCGCCCTCTCTCGGTAGGCGATCGCGTGTACGATCCCGACACGGCGGGTCGCGTGACAACGACATCCTTCATGCGCTGAAAGCGGCGTTCAGGAGACGACATGACGGCCAAGGAGTGGCTGGTGCTTTCACGACTGCCGGGGCTGGGGCCACGGCGTTTGGCCGAGTTGGCGGCGCGTTGCCCGAGCTGGCCCCAGGGGTGGCTGGCGTTGTTGTCCGACGAGGCCCGCCAGGCCCTGCGGCTGTGGCTCGATCATCCCCGCCGCAGTCCGCTGCAGGTGGAAAGCGATGCGCTGGAAGCCTGGCTGGCCGCAAGTCCGGCGCATGATCTGCTGCATCCCGATCATCCCGCCTGGCCGGCACTGCTCCGCGAACTGCCCGATCCACCTCCCGTGCTGTGGGCGGCTGGCGATCTGGAGGCGCTGGCACCGCCGGCACTGGCCATCGTCGGTTCGCGTCGCCCCACCCGCGACGGATTGGGCAATGCCGCCCGTTTCGGTGGTGAGCTGGCCGAGCGTGGCTGGTGCGTGGTCAGCGGTCTGGCGCTGGGGATCGATGGTTGCGCCCAACGCGCGGCCCTTGACGCCCACGGCCGCAGCGTGGCGGTATTGGGATGCGGGGTGGATATCGTCTATCCGCCGCGCCACGGCGAGCTCTATCATCGCCTGCTCGCCGAGGGCGGGCTGATCCTCTCCGAGCATCCGCCGGGGACGCGTGCTCGACCGGCTTTCTTCCCGCGCCGCAACCGTATCGTGACCGGGCTGGCGTTGGGCGTGCTGGTCGTCGAGGCCGCCGAGAAGAGCGGATCGCTGGTCAGCGCACGACTGGCCATGGAGCAGAACCGGGAGGTCTTCGCCTTGCCCGGTTCGCTGCACAATCCTCAGGCGCGGGGCTGCCTGGGGCTGATTCGCCAGGGGGCGGTACTGGTCACCCGCATCGACGAGATCCTCGCCGAACTCGGACACTGGGCGGGCAGTATGCCGTCAGCCACTCTGCCCGGTGTCACCAGGCCGGTCGACGAAGATCCCATGCTGGGCTGGCTCAGCGACACCCCGACGCCACTGGATGCCCTGGTCACCCTGACCGGCGAGGATGTGACGAGTTGTCAGTTGCGGTTGCTGGAACTGGAGCTCGAGGGCCGGGTGACCCAGGCGGCAGGCGGGTGGATACGCCTGCCCGGGTAGAAGAGCCCGACGTTGGTGAATGGCTGTTCCTTCGCGACGATCACTCGCGCCCGACAGGCGTCGGGCCATGTTAAACTATTGTCTTTTGAGACGAATGGCCTGATCGAGGAGCATGTCCCCATGAGTGATACCGCTGCCATCGAGACCGCAGTGACGGCCTTGCGCGCCGGTGGGGTGATCGCCTATCCCACCGAAGCGGTGTGGGGCCTGGGCTGCGACCCCGACAATGATCAGGCCTTGGCGGCGCTGTTGCGGCTCAAGCAACGTGACCCCGCCAAGGGAATGATCCTGATCGCCGGGGATATTGCCCAGTTGAGCCCGTGGCTGAGCGACTTGCCGTACGCGCTGCATGCTCCGCTGGTGGCGAGCTGGCCGGGGCCCACTACCTGGCTGGTACCCGATAACGGTCGTACCCATCCGTTGCTGCGCGGCGGTCATGACGGCGTGGCCTTGCGGGTCAGCGACCATCCCCTGGTGGCCGAGTTATGTGCCGCTTTCGGCGGTCCCATCGTCTCGACTTCGGCCAACCATGCCGGCGAGCCGCCGGCCATGACAGCCGATGAGGTTCGTCAGCGCTTCGGCACGCAGCTCGCTGCCATCGTCGACGGCCCACTCGGGGGGTATGAGCGCCCCAGCACCATACGTGACCTGAGGAGCGGCCGTATCCTGCGCGCTTGATCCCCTGTATTTACCGATTGATTGCCGGAGGCCCTGTGGCTCATCCTCATCTCGATGCCGTCAAGACCTATTTGCTCGACCTCCAGGACCGTCTGTGCCGACAGCTTGCCACCGAGGACGGCGCCGCCGATTTCCGCGAGGATGCCTGGGAGCGTCCGGAGGGGGGCGGAGGACGTTCACGAGTGATCGAGAACGGTGCGCTGTTCGAGAAGGGCGGCGTCAACTTCTCGCATGTCCACGGGGATCGACTCCCTCCCTCGGCCACCGCTGCACGCCAGGAGCTTGCCGGACGCAGCTTCCATGCGGTAGGGGTGTCCTGGGTGCTGCACCCGTTCAATCCTCATGTGCCGACCAGCCACGGCAATGTGCGCTTCTTCATCGCCGAGAAGGAAGGGGAGGCGCCGGTTTGGTGGTTCGGTGGCGGTTATGACCTGACCCCCTTCTATCCGGTGCTTGAGGATGTGGTGCACTGGCATCGTGTCGCCAAGCAGGCCTGCGACCCCTTCGGTGACGACGTCTACGCCCGTTACAAGGCCTGGTGCGACGAGTATTTCTATCTCAAGCATCGTGACGAGACTCGCGGGGTGGGCGGGCTGTTCTTCGACGATCTGAATGCGGGCGGCTTCGAGACCTGTTTTGCCTTTCAGCGCTCGGTCGGCGACAGCTTCCTCGACGCCTACCTGCCCATCGTGCGTCGCCGCCGCGATACGGCCTATGGGCAGCGCGAGCGCGATTTCCAGCTCTATCGTCGCGGGCGCTATGTGGAGTTCAACCTGGTGTGGGACCGCGGTACCCTGTTCGGCCTGCAGAGCGGCGGGCGCACCGAATCGATCCTGATGTCGATGCCACCCCTGGCCACCTGGCAGTATGGCTGGATTCCCGAGCCAGGGAGTCCGGAAGACATCCTCTATCGTGATTATTTGCGTCCGCGTGACTGGCTGGGCGAATCCTCGTCGGGAGAACCATCATGACCGATCGTTACTGTGTCTTCGGCCATCCGGTAGGCCATTCCAGGTCGCCGCAGATTCACGCCGCCTTCGCCGAGCAGAGCGGGGAGGCCATCACCTACACCGCCATCGAGGCGCCGCTGGACGACTTCGCCGGCGCCTGGCGGGCCTTCGTCGCCGCGGGAGGATGTGGGGCCAATGTCACCGTGCCGTTCAAGGAAGACGCCTTCCGGCTTTGCGATACCCTGAGCGCCCGTGCCCGACGCGCCGGGGCGGTGAACACCCTGATACTGGGCGACAATGGCCAGACCTACGGCGATACCACCGACGGCGTGGGCCTGGTACGCGATCTCGCGCAGCATGGCGTGAACCTGGCCGGCGCACGCATTCTGGTGCTGGGGGCCGGCGGGGCGGTGCGTGGCGTGCTCGAGCCGTTATTGACAGCGCAGCCGGCCAGTCTGCTGGTCGCCAATCGTACCGCTGAAAAAGCCGTCAGCCTGGCGGCGGATTTCAGCGACCTGGGTGCGATTCGCGGCGGCGGCTTCGAGGCCGTGGAAGGCCCCTTCGAGGTGGTGATCAACGGCACCAGCGCGAGCCTCGCCGGCGACCTGCCGCCGCTGCCCGACGACCTCTTCGCGGCCACCGCCACCGCCTATGACATGATGTACGGGGCCGAGCCCACGGTCTTCCTGCGGTGGGCCCTCGAGCGTGGTGCTCGTCCGATCGACGGCCTGGGCATGCTGGTCGAGCAGGCCGCCGAAGCGTTCTTCCAATGGCGCCACAAGCGTCCCGATACCGCACCGGTGCTGGCGAGCCTGCGCGCGTCGCTATAGCGGGAGGTGCTGGTCAGCGCTTCTTGACGTACAGCCCAACCGTGCACAGCGCCAGGCCCAGCACCGACAGCAGCATGCCGCCGTTGACCAGCCAGGGAAATCGCTCCAGCCAGGAAACGAAGGGCTGGGGGGTGTCGCGGCAGACGCCCTCCAGGTAGTCCCAGTGCCCGCCGGCCAGGGTACAGGCACGCACGTCGCCGAGCTCCCAGAAATACACGCCCATCAGGATCAGGATGGGTGCCAACAGCAGTAGCATGCCGAGTCGTAGCATTCGCTTTCCTTAACCGGGTCTTGAGCAGTTGGGGCGCTTGCCGGCGCTACTCGCCTGCTCATAGCGTGCCAACGCCTCGTTCATGCCGGCTTGCAGGTCATCGATGCGCTGGCCATGGCTGGGGTGGGTGGACATCCACACCGGGGGCTGCCCATTCGAGGCCGCGCTCATGTTCTCCCACAGCGTGAGGCTGGCGCGGGGATCGAAGCCGGCATCGGCCATCAGGTTGAGGCCAAGGATATCGGCCTCGCTCTCGTGACGGCGCGAGAACGGCAACAGAATGCCGTACTGGGCGCCGGCACCGAGCAGGCCGAGCATCTGCTCGTTCTGGATGCCGGCGGTAGACTGCAGTACCGACAGGCCCAACTGGGTGGCCGACTGTGTCGAGACCCGTTCGTTGGCGTGGTTGGCCAGCACATGGGAGATCTCATGGCCGATCACCGCCGCGAGCTGATCCTGGTTGGTCGCGATGTCGAGTAGCCCGGTGTTGATGCCCATGTAGCCGCCGGGGAGGGCGAAGGCGTTGGCTGAGTCGTCCTCGAAGACCCGAATCTGCCAGTTCTGCGCGCGCTGCTGCTGGGGAAGTTCCGCTACCAGGGCACTGGCCACGCATTCGGCGTAGCGATGCGTGGCGCCACCGACGGCCGGCAGTTCCTGCTGATACTGATTGAAGGCCTGCTGCCCCATCTGGTTGAGCTGCTCGTCGGAGTAGAGGGTCAGTTGCTGGCGACCTGTCGGTGAACTGGTGCAGGCGGCCAGGCTGATGCAGAGCGCGCCCATGGCGAGTCGGGAGATCCAGCGCATGCGGTTGTCCTCGTCGTGTCCAGCGCAAGAGCGATTGGACGAAAGCGGATGAATGTGCCACAAGATACCCCGAAACCGGTACAGGTCAACCATCGCGGTTCACGGGAGGAACATATGGATGCCGAGCTATCCCAGCGCTTGCTGGAGCTTCTCGAACGCGCCGAACAGTGGCTGCCGCCGTCGCCCCAGGCGGTGGATTGGGGGCGCGACATCGCCGCCCTGTGGCAGCGTCACGCGCTGGGGGGGCGACTGGTACCGGTGGCGGTGCGCGATGCGGTGACGCTCGACGATCTGCTGGGCGTGGAGCGCCAGAAACAGGCGTTGCTCGCCAATACCCGAGCCTTTCTGGAGGGATTTCCCGCCAACCACGCCCTGCTGTGGGGGGCGCGTGGCAGCGGCAAGTCGTCGATGGTGCGTGCCTTGCTCAACTCCCTGGCGCCACAGGGTCTGCGTCTGATCCAGGTCGATCGCCACGATCTGGCCGGGCTGCCGGTGCTGGTGCAGCAGCTTAGCGATGAGAGGCATCGCTTCGTGGTCTATTGCGACGACCTGTCCTTCGAGGGCAATGACGATGCCTACAAGGCGCTCAAGAGCGTCCTGGACGGCACGCTGACCGGGCCGCCGGAGAATGTGCTGCTCTATGCCACTTCCAACCGCCGCCACCTGCTGCCCGAATCGCTCGCCGACAACGAGGCCACCCGCCTGGTGGGCGACGAACTGCATCATGGTGACGCCGTGGAGGAAAAGATCTCGCTGTCGGACCGTTTTGGTCTGTGGCTGGCCTTTCATCCGTTCAATCAGGCCACCTATCTGGAGGCTTGCCGGCATTGGGTGCGGCAACTCGGCGATGCCGCAGACTGGAATGCGGCGTCGCACGAGGAGGCGATTCGCTTCGCCACCCTGCGCGGTGGGCGTAGCGGTCGCGCCGCCTGGCAGTTCGCCTGCCAGTGGGTCGGCCGCCAGCGGCTGGCCGGCCGTTCCTGAGCCAAGCGGGAGTCATCGAGATCATGCGGCGAAGCGATGAGCAGACGCGTTTCTGGCAAGCCTCACAACTGGGCGGGGTTGAACTGCTGCATGCCCACTATGTCGAGCAGCGGTTTTCCCCCCACGTGCATTCCGGCTACGTCATCAACGTCATCGAGCAAGGCGGGCAACGCTTCCACCATAGAGGCAGCGAGCATCTCGCGTCGGTGGGGAGCATGGTGTTGATCAATCCCGATGAAGTGCATACCGGTTCCAAGGCGCATGAAGCGGGCTGGAGTTATCGAGCCTGTTACCCGGAAGCCGAGCACATCCTTGAGGTGCTGAACGAGTTGGAACTGGCGCGGGGAGGACTGCCGACCTTCGCTGTCAGTGTGCTGCACGATGTCGAAGTGGCAGGGGCCTTCATGCGTCTGCACCGGTTGCTGGAGAAGGGCTCCAGTGTCTTGCAGCAGCAGACGGTATGGCGCGAAGCCCTGCTGATGCTGTTTCAGCGTCATGCTCGCTTGCCGGGGGCACCCGTCGCGGGCCGTGAACCAAGGGCAGTGAAGCTGGCCAGGGATTGCCTCGCCAACCGCCTGGTGGACCCTCCGTCGTTGGAGGAGTTGGGCGTGATGGTGGGACTCTCTCCCTTTCACTTTGCCCGTGTCTTTCGGCGTGCCACCGGGTTGCCACCCCATGCCTGGCTCAAGCAGCAGCGCCTGGAGCGGGCCCGCACCCTGTTGAAACAGGGCTGGGCCCCGGCCTGGGTCGCCACGGAAGCGGGATTCGCCGACCAGAGCCATCTTTCCCGACAGTTCAAGCAGGCCTACGGCGTCGGCCCGGGCGCCTACCGCCAGGCCTGCGCAAGATCGTTCAAGACGCTGCCCCCCTAGGCCGGGCACGCTGCGAACAGGAGGTATTGCCCATGTCCTGTTCGCGAGATTCCCGCACCCGGGAGCTTCTAGACGGTGCCCGTCATATCCTGCCGCTGCTTCTGGGGGCCATTCCGTTTGCCATTCTCTTCGGCAGCCTGGCGATCGACGCCGGGCTTACGACCGCTCAAACGCTTGGCATGTCACTATTGGTCTTCGCCGGTGCGGCTCAGTTCGTCGCCATCACCCTATTGGCGGGGAGTGCCGGCGCCGCTGTCGTGCTGTCGACGACGCTGGTGATCAATTTGCGCCACCTGTTGTACAGTGCGGCACTGCAACCCCACGTACGGCATTTGCCATCTCGCTGGCGCGTGCTGCTGGCATTTTGGTTGACGGATGAGGCCTATGCCGTCGTGCAGCAGCGCTATGCCCGCGATGACGGTTCATCCTGCAAGCACTGGTTCTACCTGGGCTCGGCCTTGGCCATGTATGCCAACTGGCAACTGTTCACGCTGGTTGGCGTGCTCTTCGGTCAGCGAGTGCCGAACCTGACGGCCTGGGGGCTGGACTTTGCCATGCTGGCGACATTCATCGGCATCGTCGTGCCGACGCTGCGGAATCGGCCGAGTCTGGCCGCCGCGCTGGTTGCCGGTGGCACGGCGCTGGCAAGCCGCGACTTGCCTTTCCAGTCGGGGATGCTGGTGGCGGCAGTGGCGGGGATCGTCGTCGGTGTCCTGCTGGAGCGGCGTGCCGGGAACCGCCTGACCGGGGAGGCGGCTCGATGAATCCGTGGTGGCTGATCCTCGGCATGCTGGCAATCACCTTCTCGATCCGCTATAGCCTGTTCGCCTGGCCGAACCTGCGCTTTCCGGTGTGGTTAAGTCAGGCGTTGCCCTATGTGCCGGTATCCGTTCTGACCGCCATCGTGGTGCCCGGACTCCTGATGCCGGAGGGCCGGTTGGCGCTAGACTGGGACAATGCCTATTTGCTTGCCGGCTTGGTCACCATCGCCATTGCGGCGCTCGGTCGACACTTGCTGGCTACCATCCTTGGCGGCCTGATGGTGTTCTTTGTGCTGCGCGGGCTGTTGGGACAACTACCGCTGTAATGGCTGTCGCGCTCAGGTCTGGGGCTCGAGGCTGCCGTCCTCGCCCACGGCCAGGCGCACGGTGGGCATCCACAGGCCCGGCGGGAGGCTCACGCCCAGGCCACGCACGCCGCCGGGGGTGATCGCCAGTTCGCTGCCGGCGGGCAGTTCGCCACGGCTGGCGAGCTGGCTGGCCAGCTGTATCATGGGGGCTAGGCGCTGGCCGTCGTCGAGAACGTCGAAAGCCACCGGCAGGCGCAGGTTGGCGTCGTCGCCGGGGGTCAGCGCCACTCGCTCCGCGTAGCGGCCACTGACCGGCTCGGCGCCGGGAACGTCGAGGGTCCAGGCGAAGCCGTTGAGCTCCACCGGTGGCATGCCACTGGGCAGGCCCAGCCCCATGGCCAGGGTCGCCTGTATCGGCAGGCTGCCCATGCCCAGGCTGGAGGCGATCAGCGAGGTGATATCGCTGGTATCCAGGCCGGCGCGAATGGTGTAGGGACCGATACGCACGTCCTCGATGCCCAGCGACGTTACCGCCAGACGCATGGCGAACAGGCCGGTCTGCGGCAGCGCCAGGCAGCCGCCGAGCAGCAGGGCCAGGCACCAGGGCGCGAAGAGTCGCCAACGCGCCAGGCGTGGACATGAGAAGCGAGGGGCATGCATGGTGAGTGACTCCTGAAGTGTTGCCGCGTCGGGGCGCGCGCATTCTAGGGCCGCCACGCGCGACTGCCAAGCGATTTCGTTGTCTCCTGGCGCCAGCGATCTCCGAACATGGCTGGCATATCGCTTCACCGCTATTCTCGCCCTTGCTCGGGAGAGTTGATCATGGCGAACCGATGGCGACCGCTGGTGGCTTATGTTGCCGCCGTGCTGGATGCCACACTGCTCGGGTCGATAGTGCAGACCCAGTTCAACCTGGCGGCACTCACGGCGCTGGGTGTCGAGATCTCGTGGGCTACGCGCCTGTCGACGACGGCCCGCGATCTGGTGGGCTTCACGCCACTGTATGGCAGCCTCGTCACCATCATGATGCTGGGCGCCATGCCGGCGGCCACCCTGGTCACCCGCCGGCTGGGGGGTGGCGCCTGGCCGATTCACGCGCTAGCGGCGGCGGTGGGGTTATGGGTGACGCTGTGGATCGTCGATACCCTGGCACCCATGCCGACCTTGATCGCGGCCACCCGCAGCGGGGAGGGCACACTGGCGATGATGGCGACCGCCGCCCTGGGTGGTTGGGGCTACGCCATCCTGGTGCACTCCCGGTGGGACGGGGTTTCAGCGTAACCTGGCAAGAGGAAGTCATATGCGTCGACTCGGCTGTGTCGTGCTGGCCATCACGGGTCTGGCGACCTGTGCCACGGCGTTGGCCACGGACTACCGGATCGAGACTATGGCGACGGGGCTCGAGCACCCCTGGTCGCTGGCCTTCCTGCCCGGCGGTGGCATGCTGGTCACCGAACGCGCCGGACGTCTGCGCCTGATCGAGGCCGATGGCACGCTGCGTGAAGCGCCGATCCCCGGCGTGCCCGAGGTCTTCGTCGGCGGCCAGGCGGGGCTGTTCGAGGTGGCGCTGGCGCCGGATTTTGCCGAGAGCCGGCACCTGTATCTGAGCTATGCCTGTGGCACGCTTGCCGCCAATACGACCTGCCTGGATCGCGCCCGCTTCGATGGCGAACGGCTGGTCGAGCGCGAGACGCTGTTTCGCGCCGAGCCGGACAAGCACGGGCGCTCGCATTTCGGCGGGCGGCTTGCCTTCCTGCCCGATGACACCCTGGTATTGGGACTGGGCGATGGTTTCGACTACCGGGAACAGGCGCAGAACCCGGGCAACCACCTGGGCAGTCTGGTGCGCCTGAACCTCGATGGCTCGGTACCCGACGACAACCCTTTCGTCGACGATCGCGAGGCGCGACCGGAACTCTATAGCCTCGGCCATCGCAATGTGCAGGGCATCGTCTTCGATGCGACTCGGGATGAGCTGCTCAGTCACGAGCATGGGCCCAGGGGCGGCGACGAGCTCAATCGCATCGAGCCGGGTGCCAACTATGGCTGGCCGCTGGTCACGCATGGCGTTGACTACACCGGTGCGCTGGTCACTCCGTTCACCGAGTTGCCGGGATACGTGTCGCCGTTGCTGCATTGGACACCATCCATCGCTCCCGCGGGCATGGCGCTCTACGATGACGAGCGCTTTCCGGCATGGAAGGGCGACCTGTTCGTTGCGGCGCTGGCCGCCCGGCAGGTGCGCCGCCTGATTCGTGAAGACGGCGAGATCGTGGATCAGGAGGTCCTGTTCGATGAACTCGGCGAGCGCATGCGTGACGTCAGGGGCGGACCGGACGGCGCGCTGTACCTGGTGACCGATAGCGAGAAAGGGCGGGTGTTGCGCGTGATGCCGGCGACATCGCCTTGAGCCTTGCACAACGGCGAGGGCGCCCATGGGCGCCCTCTGAAGACCGAACGTCAAGCGGCGTTAACGGCGCTTCTTGCGCGCCTCGCGCGTGCGGCCCAGTTCCCGTTTCTTGGCCTTTTCACGGTCGCTGGCGCCGGCATTGGGATCGTAAGGGTTTTCGCCTGAGCGGAACTCGAAACGGATGGGGGTGCCGCGGACCTTGAGCACCTTGCGGAAGGTGTTGGTCAGATAGCGCTTGTAGGCTTCCGGCAGCGCGCCGGTCTGGTTGCCGTGGACGACGATGATCGGTGGATTGCTGCCGCCCTGGTGGGCCATGCGCAGCTTGATGCGCCGGCCATGCACCAGCGGGGGCTGATGCTCGCTCACCGCATCCTGCAGGATGGTGGTCAGGCGGTTGGTCGACCAGTGGCTGGTCGCGGACGCGAAGGCGCGCTCGATGGAGGGGTAGAGATCGCCCACCGCGGTGCCGTGCAGCGCGGAGATGAAGTGCAGATCGGCATAGTCGGTAAAGCCCAGGCGGCGCTTGATGTCGGCACGCATCTTGTCGCGCGCCTCGCTCTCCAGGCCATCCCACTTATTGACCGCCAACACCAGCGCGCGCCCCGAGGTCAGCACGTAGTCGAGCAGGTGCAGGTCCTGCTCCACCAGGCCGCTGCGGGCATCGAGCACCACGATCGCCACCTGGCACTCCTTGATCGCCTCGAGCGTCTTGATGATCGAGAACTTCTCGGCGATTTCGCGGACGTTCTTGCGGCGCCGCACGCCGGCGGTATCGATCAGCACATAGGGCTTGCCACGCCGCTCGAAGGGAATCTCGATGGCATCGCGGGTGGTGCCGGCCTCGTCGAAGACCACCACCCGCTCCTCGCCGAGCAGACGGTTGACCAGGGTCGACTTGCCGACGTTGGGGCGGCCGATCACGCCGATGCGGATGCCATTGCTGCTATCCGCCGGGACGGCATTCTCCTCGCGCTCCGGGAAGGGAGCCAGCACCTCATCGATCAGGCTGGTGACGTTGCGGCCATGGGCGGCGGCGATGGGATGGGGATCGCCCAGGCCCAGTGTCCAGAAGTCGGCCATTGCCGAGTGTTCTTCCAGGCCATCGGTCTTGTTGACCACCAGCCAGGTCTTCTTCTGGTTGACGCGCAAGTGATTGGCGATGGCCTCGTCGGCGACATGCAGACCGGCGCGAGCGTCGACCAGGAACAGCACGATATCGGCCTCGTCGATGGCCAGCAGCGACTGCTCGGCCATGACGGCGTCGATGCCTTCCTCGTCACCGCTGATGCCACCGGTATCGATGACCGTGTAGGTCTTGTCGCCGAGCTGGCCGTTGCCGTACTTGCGGTCTCGGGTCAGGCCGGGGAAGTCGGCCACCAGGGCATCCCGCGAGCGGGTCAGACGGTTGAACAGCGTCGACTTGCCGACATTGGGGCGGCCGACCAGGGCGATAACAGGATTCATTGGATCTCGCGTATTTGCAGGGCTTCGAGGCGCCCGTCATTGGCCTGGGCATAGATCCGGCGACCCTCGGTGAGCGGGCGCAGGCTGATGCCCGAACCGTTGACTTGGGTGCGGCCGACGATATCGCCGCTGCTGGCATCCAGCAAGTGCACGTAGCCCTCGAAATCGCCGAATACCAGCCTGCCGTCGGCGAAGGCCGGTGACGTCAGCCAGCGCCCCTCCAGGTCTGTCGAACGCCATATCTCGCGCCCGGACAGGGCATCCATGGCCAGCACATGACCGGCGTCGTTGACGGTGAACAGGTGGTCGCCGACCACCAGCGGGGTCAGGTAGCTGGATTGCTCACGCTCCCAGAGCATTTCACCGCTGGTGGCCTCGAGCGCGACCAGGCGGCCGTTATAGCTGGTCACGTAGAGACGCCCGTCGGGAGTCAGGACCGGCTGGCCGTCCAGGTCGACCAGTCGATCGACTTCGCTGCGTCCCTGGGGCACGGCGACGCGCATCTCCCAGAGCGACTGGCCACTGCGATTGTCGAGGGTGGCCAGGCGACCATTGGCGAAACCGACGAAGGATACCGGCTCGATGACCTGGGGGGTGCCAGTGCCACGCAGGGTCAGCGCCGGTTGACTACCGGTATAGACCCAGCGTTCATCGCCGGTGGCGCGATCGAGGGCCGTCACGGCGCCATCGACACTCTGCACGATCAATAGCCGGCTGTTGGCCTGGGGCGCTGCCAGTACCTCGCTGGAAACCCGGGAACGCCACTGGATCTCGCCATCGTCCTGACTCAGGGCCAGCACCTCGCCGTTGCGAGTGCCGAGATAGAGCCCCCCGCCGATGGCGGTCAGGCCGCTGGAAATGGCGGTATCGAGATTCTTCTCCCAGCGCGTATCGCCGCTGTTGGCCTCCAGAGCCACGACACGACCCTCCGTATCGGCGGCGTAGATGACGCCATCTTCCGAGGCGGCACTGATCGGATAGCGGGCCCGGCCCAGGCCTTCACCGATACGCTGGCTCCAGGCGCTATCGAGTTCCACGGTGGCATCGAAGCTCGTCAGGTCCTTGGGGGGGTACTGAGGCTCGACCTTGCCGGCGCAACCGGCCAGCAGGGTGAGGGTAGCCACCATGATCACGAACATCGGGGTCTTCATAGGGTGGCCTCCGGGGTCCCCAGGTCGTCGAGCTTGAGCTGGATGCCGTAAAGCGGCTGGTCATTTTCGCTGGCTAGGGCCTTGGCCTGCTGGTAGGCCTCGCGAGCGTCCTCGTCACGTTCCAGCGCCACGTAGGCGTCACCACGAATCTCGGCGCGTTGAGCGGCAAGCGACGACGAGATCTCCTCGTCGAGGGTCGCCAGCGCTGCGTCGGGATCGCCATCGGCAAGCTGCAGGCGGGCCAGGCGCAAGCGAGCCAGGCTCTGGATATAGTCGCGGGAACTGACCTCGATGACATCGCCCAGCGCGGCTTGGGCGGCAGCCAGGTCGCCATCGGACACCGCCAGGCGGGCCTCGATCAGCCCGGCCAGATCGGCATACAGGGTGTCGTCATGCTCACCGACGATTTCATCGATCAGCTCAAGGGCTCGGCTGCGATCGGCCGCTTCCAGTTCATCCTGACTGGCGAGGTTGATGAGTTGCTGATAACGCATCGAGGCGGCTTCGGCCTGGCTGGCCTGATAGTCCTGCCAGGCATTCCAGCCCAGCACCCCTGCGGCGGCAATCACCACCCCGGCAATCAACGACGTGCCGTTTTCCTTCCACCAACGCTTGATGGCTTCAAGCTGCTCTTCTTCGGTTCTCAGCTCCGCCACGGGCGGTCTCCTTTGATTCTGGGATCGTCTATCGCCCGATCAGGGGCTTGCGAGCAGGGTATCCAGGGTGGTGGCCAGCTCACCGCGCGCCAGTCGCTGTTGCTCACGCTCCTCGCGCAGGAACTTTACCGTCACCTGGTCATGAGCCAGTTCATCCTCGCCGATCAGCAGGGCCAGGCGGGCACCACTCTTGTCGGCCTTCCTGATCTGGCTCTTGAAGCTGCCGCCGCCGCAGTGCACTTGGATGCGTCGCTCGGGAAGACGTTCCCTCAGCTCTTCGCCCAACAGTAGCGCGGCGCGCGTGGCCGGCTCGTCCATGCCCAGGAGGTACACGTCCAAGGGAGCACTGGCCTCCTGAGGGACCAGTTCCAGGGTTTCGAGCAGCAGGATCAGGCGTTCGATGCCCAAGGCGAAGCCGACCGCAGGAGTCGGCTTGCCGCCGAGCTGCTCGACCAGACCGTCGTAGCGCCCTCCGGCACAGACGGTCCCTTGGCTGCCCAGTGCCGAGGTAGTCCACTCGAAGACGGTGCGGCCGTAGTAGTCGAGGCCACGGACCAGGCGCGGATTGATGGTGTAGCCGATGCCGGCGGCGTCGAGGATGGCGGTCAGCCGCTCGAAGTGCTCACGGGATTCGGCATCGAGGTGATCCAGCAATTGTGGGGCCTCGGCCAGCATCGGCGCCATGTCGGGATTCTTGGAATCGAGAATGCGCAGTGGGTTGCTCGTGAGCCTGCGTCGTGAATCCTCGTCCAGTACCTCGTAATGACGTTCGAAGTAGGCGACCAGGATATCGCGGTAGGCGGCCCGCGCCTCGCTGGAACCCAACGAGTTGAGTTCCAGGGTCACGTGCTCATGGAGGCCGAGCTGTTTCCACAGCCGCGCGGAGAGCAGGATCAGCTCGGCATCGATATCCGGACCCTCGAGGCCGAAGGTCTCGACGCCGACCTGATGGAACTGTCGATAGCGGCCCTTCTGCGGACGCTCGTGGCGGAACATCGGACCCTGGTACCACAGCCGTTGGGTCTGGTTGTGCAGCAGGCCGTGCTCCATGGCCGCCCGCACGCAACTGGCGGTGCCTTCGGGGCGCAGGGTCAAGCTATCGCCATTGCGATCCTCGAAGGTGTACATCTCCTTTTCGACGATATCGGTGACTTCGCCGATGGAACGTGCGAACAGGGCGGTCTGCTCGACGATCGGTGTGCGGATCTCAGCGTATCCGTAGCGCTGCATCAGCGAGCGCACCTGTCCCTCGAAGTACTGCCACAATGGCGACTGATCGGGCAGCAGGTCGTTCATGCCACGAATGGCCTGGATCTTCTTGCTCAACATGTGCTCCTTAAGGTATCGCCCGAGTGGCTCAATTCTCGCGGGCGATCACATCCTGTTCGGCCTGCTGCTTTTCACGGACCTTGTCACGAATCAGGGCTTCGAGGTCGTCGACCAGATGGTCGTTGCGCAACTTGCTGGCTGGTTTGCCGTCGATATAGACCAGATTGTTGGGGCTGCCGCCGGTCAGGCCGATTTCGGCTTCCTTCGCTTCGCCCGGGCCGTTGACCACGCAACCGATCACGGAAACGTCGAGTGGCGTCATGATGTCCTCGAGGCGCTCCTCCAGGGCATTCATGGTGCCGATCACGTCGAAGTTCTGGCGCGAGCAGCTCGGGCAGGCGATGAAGTTGATGCCCTTGGAGCGCAGTCGCAGGCTCTTGAGCATGTCGTAGCCGACCTTGATCTCTTCCACCGGATCGGCAGCCAGCGAGACGCGGATGGTGTCGCCGATACCGTCCATCAGCAGCATGCCGAGCCCGATCGACGACTTGACGGTACCCGAGCGCAGGCCCCCGGCCTCGGTAATGCCCAGGTGCAGCGGCTGCTCGATCAGCTTGGCCAACTGGCGGTAGGCGGCCACGGCCATGAACACGTCGCTGGCCTTGACGCTGACCTTGAAGTCGGGGAAGTCCAGACGATCGAGGTGCTCGATGTGGCGCATGGCGGATTCCACCAGCGCCTCGGACGTCGGCTCGCCGTACTTCTTCTGCAGATCCTTCTCTAGCGAGCCGGCGTTGACGCCAATGCGAATCGGGATGCCGTTGTCGCGGGCCGCGGAGACCACCGCCCGCACCCGGTCCTCCCGGCCGATGTTGCCGGGGTTGATGCGCAGGCAGTCGACGCCGAGCTCGGCGACGCGCAGGGCGATCCGGTAGTCGAAGTGGATGTCGGCGACCAGCGGAACGTCCACCTGCGCCTTGATGCGGCCGAAGGCCTCGGCGGCGTCCATGTCGGGCACCGAGACGCGCACGATATCGGCGCCGGCGGCCTCGAGCTGGCGGATCTGGGCCACGGTGGCCGCCACGTCCAGGGTGTCGGTATTGGTCATGCTCTGCACGGCGATCGGTGCGTCGCCGCCGACCGCGACCCTGCCGACATGGATCTGGCGTGAACGGCGTCTGATGATGGGAGACTGAGCGTGCATGGCGGCTATGTCATTCTCCTAGGGTGAAACGGGCAACATTGTTGGACCCGGCGCGAGCGCCGAGGTCGATGGATTCACCGCGATATCGTAACTCGACGCCGGTGGCGTTGCCGATGGTCAGGCGGAAGGGCGGGTCACCCTCGGCGGTGGCCTGGGTACCGCCTTCCTGCAAGCCGACGAAGATACGCTCGTCGTTGGCGTCGAAGATCTCGGTCCAGGACTGCTCGTTGAAGGTCAGCTCCAGGATTCGCGGATCGGCAGGCGGCGCCGCAGCGTCCTCCTCGGTCACCGCATCCGCGCTGGGCTCGACTGCTTCCGTACCGGCCGCGAGATCCTCGCGATCGTCGACGCCGGGCTCCTGCTCGGCAGGCGCAGTGGTCGTGGGCGCCACGGGGGCGTCAGCGGCGAGCTCTTCTTCGGGGCGGACAGACGCCGGTGCATCGACGCTGTCGCTATCGACAGCGGTATCGTCGCTGGGTTCGGGAGATGCTTCATCGGCGACCAGTCCCATGTCGTCGCTCTCGTCCGGCAAGGGAGGGAGCGACTCCTCGGCGGTCGGCTCATCGGCGTCCTCGGTGATGGTGGTGCCATCGAGGGTGTCCACGGCTACCGGCTCACTGCCCCCCAGCCCCAGCAGATCGTTGCCGTCGCGGCTTTGCCACCACAGCAGTGTCAGGCCGACCAGGCCGGCGATGACCAGCAAGGTGACCAGTCTGAACAACCAGGTGCCGAGGCGCGACGGTGGCTTGGTGACATGCACCGGGGTGACCTTGTGCTCGTTCTCGCTACCGCCGAAGCGTGACTGATAGGCGGTGATCACCGGGGATTCATCGATGCCCAGCAGGCGCGCATAGGCACGCAGGTAGCCTCGACGATAGGCGGCGACCGGTATTTCGTCATAGCTGTCGGATTCGAGTCCGTCGACCACCGCGGGACGCAGGTTCAGGGCACTGGCGACTTCTTCGCGGGACAGTCCCTGATTCTCCCGTTCGCGCTTGAGCAACTCGCCGGGAGACGAGGACGGGGGGGCAAGCTCGGCTGGGTCGTTGTAGTGTGTTTCGCTCATGTCTGAGCATCCTTAATCAAGATTCGGTCATCAGGGAGCGCCACGGGAGCTGCCTAACTGCTCGGAAAAGAAGGCGGCGGTGTCATCGTCTCCCCTGGCGGCAGCGATGGCGCTCGCCAGCCGCTTGCTCTCGGGGGTGATGCCTGCCAGGCGTATAAAGGATTGCAGCTGGTCCCAGGCCCGCGAATAGTTGCCCTGCGAATATTCGATTTCGGCCAGCGTGAAGTAGCTGCGCGGACTTCGGGGGGCGATGTCCTGGGCGCGCTCCAGACTACGGCGGGCGGCATCCAGGTCGCCGAGTTCACGCTGGCATTGTCCCAGGTTGGCAAACAACAGCGCCCGGTTGCGGTACTGGGTGTCGCCGGTAGCCTGTTCGAGCTGGCGGCAGGCCTCGGCAGTGCGCCCTTGGTCGAACAGGAAGGCCGCATAGTTGTTGCGGGCGCGGGTAAAACCGCTATCGATCCGCAGCGCCCGCCGGAAATATTTGTCGGCGAGGTCGTTTTCCTCTTGGCGCTGGTACACCATGGCCATGGCCTGCAGCGCCTCGGCATCGTCGGGGTCGATCTCGAGCGCTCGGTCGAGTGCCGAGATGGCGCGAGGCAAATTATCGCGTTCCAGATAGGCGGTTCCCAACTGCGTGTAGGCGTCGGCAGGGTCGGCTTCCGATTCGGAACTGCTGGGCTGGCTCGCACAGCCCGATAGCCAGGCGGCGCTCAGCAAGGCCACCATTACAGCGGCCGGCGTGAGGCTGACTGGCAAGCAGTAGCGACGAATCATGGCGTTACCCCGTAAAAAAGCCTACCCATCAAAGCGCTGTGTACAGTTGAAGTCAAGGTCGCCGCGGGTATCAGTCGGCGTCGAGCTGAATCGATTGAATATAACGCGCATGACGCTTGGTGCGGTCCTTGACGCGACCCACCAACTGGCCGCAGGCAGCGTCGATGTCATCGCCGCGAGTGCTGCGGATCGGCGCCGTGTATCCCAACTCGTAGAGCCACTGCTGGAAGCGCATGACCTGGTTGCGCGACGGCTTCTCGTAGCCCGAGTGCGGGAAGGGGTTGAACGGAATCAGGTTGATCTTGCACGGCAACTCCTTGAGCAGCGCAGCGAGTTGCTCGGCATGCTGCTGCTGGTCATTGACGTCCCTGATCAGGGTGTACTCGATGGTCACCATGCGCGTGTCGTCGCACTTGGCGAGATAGCGCTGGCAGGCATCGAGCAGGCTGCGAATGTTGTACTTGCGATTGAGCGGCACCAGCTCGCTGCGTAGCTCGTCGGTGGCGGCATGCAGCGAGACGGCCAGGCTCACGTCGAGTTCGTCGCCGAGCTTGTCGATCATCGGCACCACACCGGAGGTCGACAGGGTGACGCGGCGCTTGGACAAGCCATAGCCATCGTCGTCGAGCATCAGCTTCATCGCCGGCACCACGTTGTCGTAGTTCATCAGCGGCTCGCCCATGCCCATCATCACCACATTGGTCACCGGGCGGTTGGCGGTATCCTTGCGTGGCCCGACGCTTCTCTGCGCCACCCATACCTGGCCGATGATCTCGGCCGCGGTGAGGTTGCGCTGAAAGCCTTGCTTGCCGGTCGAGCAGAAGCTGCAGTCCAGCGAGCAGCCGACCTGCGACGAGACGCAAAGGGTGCGGCGATTGCCGTTTTCCGCCGGAATCAGCACGGTTTCCACATAGCTGCCGTCTTCGACTTCCAGCACCCACTTGCGGGTGCCGTCACTGGAGCTGCCTTCGTAGACCACCCCCGGGCCACGAATTTCCGCAACCTCGGCCAGACGCGCGCGCAGCGCCTTGGACAGGTTGGTCATGGCCTCGAAGTCGTCGCAGCCTTCGTGGTGGATCCATTTCATTACCTGCGCGGCGCGGAACTTCTTCTCGCCGATCGACAGGAAGAAGGTCTCCATCTGTTCACGAGACAGGCCGAGCAGGTTGGTACGGGGAGTGACGGTGGTGGCAGTCATGGGACATCGCGGAGTCGGTGGACAAGACGCGGGAGGGTCGCCTCCCGCGTGGGCACGCTATCAGCCGCGCGGGCAGATCTCGTCGGCGCCGAAGAAATAGGCCACTTCGCGCTCAGCGGAAGCGGCGGAGTCGGAGCCATGCACGGCGTTGGCATCGATGGATTGGGCGAAGTCGGCGCGGATGGTGCCGGCGGCGGCTTCCTGCGGGTTGGTGGCCCCCATCAGTTCGCGGTTCTTGGCGATGGCGCCTTCGCCTTCCAGAACCTGCACCACCACCGGTCCGGAGGTCATGAAGCCGACCAGGTCGCCGAAGAAGGGGCGCTCCTTGTGCTCGGCATAGAAGCCTTCGGCCTGCTCCCGGGACAGGTGCAGCATCTTGGCGGCGACGACCTGCAGGCCGGCTTTCTCGAAACGGCTGATGATCTCGCCGATCACATTCTTGGCAACGGCGTCGGGCTTGATGATGGACAGGGTGCGCTCAATGGCCATGGGGCATTATCTCCGTGAGGGTGGTGAACGGGCTTCTGGATGACGGCGCGCCGCCCGAGGCATGACCAGAGAATCCGGATGCACAGGGCGGCGCGTCGAGAAATTGGTGCGTCAGTCGAGCACGAATGCCGAATAGCCGCGCATTATAACGGCTGGAGGCGATGCAGAACAATCACTGTGCGGTCGTACGGCGGTCAGCGTGCTCAAACACTGAAGCTTTCGCCGCAACCGCACTCGTCCTTGACGTTGGGGTTGTGGAAGCGGAAGAAGCGGTTCAGGCCTTCCGAGACGTAATCGACCTCGCTGCCGTCGAGCATTTCCAACGCCTCCGGAGCGACGAAGACCTTGACGCCATGCTCTTCGAAGGAGACATCCTCGCTGTCGGCCTCGTCGGCGAAGTCGAGTACGTAGCTGTAGCCGGAGCAACCGCTGGGCTTGACCGAGACACGCAGGCCCAAGCCGTGGCCACGTTCGTCGAGAACCTGGCGAATCTGGCTGGCGGCGGCGGTAGTGATCGAAAGATGCGCCATGGGGTTTGCCTCCTGCGAAGGTAAATGGGGTGCGAATTATCGGCGGCGCAGTGCGACGACGGCGTGGCGTAGTTCACCGAGCGCCGTGTCGATCTCCGCATCGGTAGTGAAGCGGCCGAAGCTGAAACGTAGCGATGCCAGCGCACGAGCACGCGGTACGCCGATTTCCTTTAGTACATAGGACGGCTCAACGCTCGCTGAGTTGCAGGCCGAGCCGGTGGAGATGGCGATATTGCGCAGGGCCATCAACAGCGACTCGCCATCCACGCCGTCGAAGGCCAGGTTGACGATGTTGGGCAGTGCCACTCGGGTATCGGTATTGCGGTGGATGCCGTCGAGGTCGGCCAGGCCATCGAGGAAACGGGCCTGCAGTCGGGCAATGTGTGCCTGATCGGCCTCGCCTTCCTGCTGTGCCAGGGCGAACGCCTCGCCCATGCCGACGATCTGGTGGGTGGCGAGCGTCCCCGAGCGCATGCCGCGTTCATGCCCGCCGCCGTGGATCAGGGCCTCGACGCGGATGTCCGGGTGGCGACGCACGAATAGGGCGCCGATCCCCTTGGGGCCATACAGCTTGTGGGCCGACAGCGACAGCAGGTCGATGCCGAGGCGCTGCACATCGAGGTCGAGCTTGCCGGCGGCCTGGGCGCCATCGACGTGGAAGGCGGCGTCGCCGGCATGGGCGACCTCGGCCAGCGCCTTGAGATCGTGGATGCTGCCCAGTTCGTTGTTGACCGCCATCAGCGACACCAGCACGGTATCGTCGCGCAGTGCTTCACGAAGTTGGGTGGGCGTGACGCGCCCGTCGGGGCCCGGTGACAGCCAGGTGACCTCGAAGCCCTCGGTCTCGAGTGCCCGGGCCGTATCCACCACCGCCTTGTGTTCGATGCGCGAGGTCACCAGGTGGCGGCCGCGAGCGCGATTGGCCCGCATGAAACCGATCAGTGCCAGGTTGTCGGCCTCAGTGGCGCCGCTGGTCCAGACGATCTCGCGCGGGTCGGCGTGAATCAGATCGGCGACCTGGCGCCGGGCCCCTTCCACCGCCTGTTCGGCCAGCCAGCCGGGCATGTGACTGCGCGATGCCGGATTGGCGAAAGTGCCTTCCCGGGTCAGGTGGCGGCTCATGACCTCGGCGACGCGAGGGTCGACCGGGCTGGTGGCGGCATAATCGAGATAGACGGGAGCGCTCATGACGGTGTGGGACGATCCTCGCTGACGGCATTGGTCGCCGTGGCTCGCCTAGGGCGAGGACACGGCGATGGTGTCTTGATCGGTGCGCCGGCGCTGACGGTCGGCGATGACGCGAACCTCGTGACGCTGCACCAGTTCGTCGAGGGTGATGCCGTCGAGGAAGCCGTAGATTTCCTGGGACAGCTCGCACCATAGATGGTGGGTCAGGCAGGTATCGCCTTGCTGACAGTCCGACAATCCCTGGCAACGGGTGGCGTCCACTGACTCGTTGACGGCATCGATGACTCGCGCCACCGAGATGCCTGCCGGCGCCTGCGCCAGTAAATAGCCGCCCCCCGGCCCTCGCACGCTCTTGACCAGCTTGGCCCGTCGCAGCCGCGCGAAAAGTTGCTCGAGATACGACAGCGAGATCTCCTGACGCCGGGAGATCTCGGCCAGGCAGATCGGGCCCTCGGCGGCATTGAGGGCCAGGTCGAGCATCGCGGTGACGGCGTAGCGTCCTTTGGTAGTCAGGCGCATAAGAGGTATCGAACGCTGAATGTCATGGGGCGTCTCGGCTGGACGATCGCCCGACCACCTCACCGCAGGCGATGCACCGGTAGCCGGCTTGTGGTGCCATTATGGGAAAACCCAGTACCGTGGTCAACAATTCACCGTCGGCGTCAGGAGGCGTCGTTAGCGTCTTCCGAGCTGCGACGCTTGGGCGGCTCATCCCGCCGCTCGTCGCTCCCGACCGGCGGGCAGCAACTGTCGACGTCGTCGAGAATCTCGGCGAAGTCCTCGTCGCGCAGCTCGGGCAATTGGCCGTTGCGATAACTGGCGTCGAGCTTTCTCAGCGTGTTGCACATCTGCTCGATGCGCTGATCCACGGCATGCATATGATCGAGCATGGCCTGCATCGAGCGCGCCACCGGATCGGGCATGTCCTGACTGACGCCGTAGGCGTCGAAACCGAATTTCCGGCACATGGCTTCACGGCGCTCGGGATCGAAGGTCGGCGCTTCCTCGGTGTCGGGCTCGGCACGCTTGACGATCTTGCCGGGGATGCCGACCACCGTGGCGCCGGCAGGCACGGCCTTGGTGATCACCGCATTGGAACCGATCTTGGCCCCGGTACCTACCGTGAAGGGGCCGAGAATCTTGGCGCCGGCACCGACGATCACGCCGTCTTCCAGTGTCGGGTGGCGCTTGCCCTTGTTCCAGCTCGTGCCACCCAGGGTCACGCCTTGGTAGAGGGTGACGTCATCGCCGATCTCGGCGGTCTCGCCGATCACCACGCCCATGCCGTGGTCGATGAAGAAGCGGCGGCCGATGCGGGCCCCGGGATGGATCTCGATACCGGTCAGCCAACGAAACAGCGTGGAGATGGTGCGGGCCAGCCACTTGAGGTTGTGCTGCCACAGCCAATGGCTCAGGCGATGGGCGAGCAGAGCGTGCAGTCCCGGATAATTGGTCAGGACTTCGAGGAAGTTGCGCGCGGCAGGGTCGCGAGCGAATACGCTGTTGATATCTTCACGCAGGTGATAAAACATGCAGCAGTCCTTACATCACGGGTGGCAGCAAGTCCAGGGTTGTCACCAAGTCCAAGCCCTGTCGGTCGATGCCCGGGGGCGGGTGAGGAGGGAGCACCGATCACCCACCAAAAAGACCATTATTGGGGCGTGGGCGCCAGCCTGCAAGGCGCGGCCACAGTGCGGGCCTCAGGAGTGTTCGCCGTCGTGCCTGGCGGTCGGTGATCGCCCGACGCGCTTTTCCATCGCCGTGAGCATACCGCGCAGGATGTTGATTTCCATCTGATCGGGACGCGCCCGCAGGTACAGCCGGCGCAGGCGGGCCATCAGTTGCCGGGGAGTGTCGGGATCGTGGAAGTCGATGGCGATGAGGACCCGCTCCAGATGCGCGAAGAAGCGTTCCAGGTCACCGTGGTCGGCCAGCGGATTGTCCCAGTCGATGCCGAAGGGTTGCTGGCGCTCGATCGTGGCGGTGACGGTTCCCTCTTGGCTCGCCAGCCAGGCCAGGCGACACTCGTAGGCCAGCACCTGTACCGCCGTGGCCAGGTTCAGCGAACTGAACGCGGGATCGGAGGGGATATGCACATGGGCGTGGCAGCGTTGCAGTTCGGCATTGGTCAGGCCGGTATCCTCGCGGCCGAACACCAGTGCCACACGCGCCTCGGGGCCGGTAAGTTCCTGCGACAGGCGTTCGCCGAGAGCTCGTGGCGTGAGCATCGGCCAGGGCAGGGTGCGCGAGCGGGCACTGGCGCCGACCACCAGGGTGCAATCGGCCACGGCCTCTTCCAGGTTGGTGACGATAGGCGCCGCCGCCAGGATCTCGTCGGCGCCCGAGGCCCGCGAGATGGCGTCCGCCGAGCGGGCCTCGCCGCGCGGTGCCACCAGGGCAAGGTCCGACAGTCCCATGTTCTTCATGGCGCGAGCGGTGCCGCCGATATTGCCGGGATGACTGGTGCCGATCAGGACGACGCGAATACGCTCTAGCATGGAGCCACTGCCTGCTGGTTGCTGGATGGTCAACCAGCGAAGTCTATCACGCTCTCGCCCCTTGACGCTCATGCGGCAATGGCGGTAGTGGCCACAATCTGCTAGGATGCGCGCCGTTCTTGTCGGTCATCCGACACCGTTCTTTAACAGCTACCGACTCCTCAAAGGCCCGATCATGCATCCGATGGTCCAATTCGGGTTGCGCGCCATGCGCAGCGCCGCCGAACAATTCGTGCGCATTCGTGAACGTATCGAAAATGCTCACGAAGAACACAATCTCGATCGTCTGATCGAGGATACCGCCCGCAACGCCGAGACGCTGATCGTGCATCAGTTGTCGCGCGGCTATCCTCAGCATGGCATCTCCGGTCGCTACACGCCCTACCGCGAGGGGCAGGGCGAAGGGCAGGACTACCACTGGAAGATCGAGCCGTTCCATGGCTATTCCAACCTGACGGCGGCCAGCACCGGCTTCGCTCTGTCTCTGGTATGCCTGGTCAAGGGGCGTCCGGAGCATGCGGTGGTCATCTGCCCGTTCAGCGACGATGAGTACCTGGCCAGCCGCGGGCGTGGTGCCCAGTACAACGGTAAGCGCATCCGTGTGCCCAAGACCACCGCCATCGGCGGCGCCCGACTCGCGATGAGCCTGCCGGAAACCTGGCTGCGCCCTCGTCATCTGCCGGCCTACCTGACACTCGTGCAGCAGCTCAGTCCGCAGATCGAGGTGCAGCGTGCCACCGGCAGCGGCCTGTTGGATCTGGCGGAGCTCGCCAGCGGCCGCGCCGATGCTGCCTTCGTGCTGGGCCTCGAGGAGCAGGACAAGCTGGTCGGTACGCTGTTGCTGAAAGAATCCGGTGCCCTGATGGGCACCCCCGACGGTCGCCCGGACGTGGCAACCGAGGGCCAACTGATGGCCGCCAGCCCTCGCCTTTACAAGGCGTTGGTGCAACAGCTCAAACCGCATTTTTGAGCGGTAAGCCGTAAGCTTGAAGCTGGAAGAAAAACCGCCCCCATGGCCATGCCATGGGGGCGGTTTTGGTTATGCTCTGGCTTCGAGCTTCGAGCTTCGAGCTTCGAGCTTCGAGCTTCGAGCTTCGAGCTTCGAGCTTCGAGCTTCGAGCTTCGAGCTTCGAGCTTCGAGCTTCGAGCTTCGAGCTTGTGTCAGGGGAGCTCCTCTGCCTCCGGGTCTTCCTTCCTGGCCGGGATCAGGTCCAGGCGCTGGAGCTTGAGTGGAAGCAACAGCGCCGAGGCGACATAGATGGAGGAGAAGGTCCCCACGACGATGCCGATGATCAACGCCAGGGCGAAGTTGTGGATCATGTCGCCGCCCAGCACCAGTAAGGCCAACAGCACCAGCAGGGTGGTGCCCGAGGTAGCCAGGGTGCGCGACAGGGTGGCATTGATGGCGTCGTTGAAAATCGCCGGCATGTCGTCGACGCGCGACTTACGGATGTTCTCGCGGATACGGTCGTAGACCACGATGGTGTCGTTCAGGGAATAGCCGATCACCGCGAGCAGGGCGGCCAGCACGGTGAGGTCGAAGTCGAGCTGGAACAGCGAGAAGACGCCGACCACGATCACCACATCATGGACCAATGCCAGCAGCGCACCGAGGGCGAACTTGTACTGGAAGCGGAAGGCCACGTAGAGCATTACGATTCCCAGTGCCACCAGCAGGCCCAGACCGCTCTGGTCGCGTAGCTGTTCGCCGACCTGGGCACCGACGAATTCGGCACGTACCAGCTCGACGTTGTCGCCATCGCTACGCAGCAGGTTGACCACCTGCTCGCCGACTTCGGGGTCGAAGGCCTGCTGCAGACGGATCAGTACCTCGGTGGCGGCGCCGAAGCTCTGCACCGAGACATCCTGGAAGCCTTCGGTCTCGAGCGTCTGGCGCACGGTATTTAGCGATGGCGCCCTGTCGTAGCGGACCTCCACCAGGGTGCCGCCGGTGAAATCCAACCCCAGGTTGAGCTGTTGCACCGCCAGGGAGCCGATCGACACCAGCAACATCAGAGCCGAAACGAGAAAGGCCAGGCGGCGCTTGCCCATGAAATCGAACTGTCGCATCGCAAGGCTCCTCATATCCAAAGTTTCTTCACCGGCTTGCCGCCATACGTGAGGTTGACCATGGCTCGCGACACCAGCAGGGCGGTGAACATCGAGCTCAGGATGCCCAGCGACAGCGTTACGGCGAAGCCTTTCACCGGCCCGGTGCCGATCGAGAACAGGATCAGCGCCACCAGCAGGGTGGTGATATTGGCATCGATGATCGAGGTGAAGGCGCGCTCGTAGCCGGCATGAATGGCCTGCTGGACCGACAAGCCACTGCGCAACTCTTCACGTATTCGCTCGAATATCAACACGTTGGCATCAACTGCCATGCCCAGGGTCAGCACGATCCCGGCGATGCCGGGCAGCGTGAGCGTGGCACCGAGCATCGACATGGCGGCGATCAGCAGGACCAGGTTGATTCCCAATGCCAGGTTGGCGATCACGCCGAACACCTTGTAGCGCACCAACATGAACAGCACCACCAGCAACAGGCCGATCTGCACCGACATCACGCCGCGATCGATGTTCTCCTGACCCAGGCTCGGGCCGATGGTGCGCTCCTGCACGAAGTAGATCGGTGCCGCCAGCGAACCCGAGCGCAGCAACAGCGCCAGCTCTGCCGCTTCGGTGGGTGATTCCAGGCCGGTGATGCGGAAGCTGTTGCCCAGTGCGCTCTGGATGGTGGCCAGGCTGATGATGCCGCGCTCGGTATAGGGCTCGCGTACCTCGACCTCTTGGCCATCCTCGATGACCGTGCGGGTCCGGGTGTTGTGCTCGATGTACAGCACCGCCATGTTGCGGCCGATGTTGGTGCGGGTGGCGCGATTCATCTGGGTACCGCCGGTGCCGTCCAGGTCGATGTTGACCTGGGGTCGGCCGTTCTCGTCGAAGCTGCGGCTGGCATTGGAAACGCTGTCACCGGTGATGATCACATCGCGCATCAGGGTGGCGGTACGCGCCTCATTGTTGCGGAAGCCGAACTCTTCGGTCTCGTGTTCCGGGGTGTCCGGGCGCGCTTCGAGGCGGAATTCCAGGTTGGCGGTTGCGCCGACCACGCGCTTAGCGGCGGCGGTATCCTGGACCCCCGGCAGCTCGACGACGATACGATTGGGGCCCTGGCGTTGGACCAGTGGCTCGGCGACGCCCAGTTCGTTGACCCGGTTGCGCAGCGTGGTCAGGTTCTGATTGATCGCATAATCCTCGATCTCGTTGACGGCCTGATCGGTCAGGGTCATCTCCAGCGCCGCGCCGCGGCCCTCGTCGAGGTTCCGGTAATCGAAGTCCGGGAATTGGCGAGCGATCAGCTGGCGTGCCGCATCGCGGTCTTCCTCATCGGCGAAACTCAGCGTCAGGGTGCGATCGTCGACCTCGGTGTCGCGATAGCGAATGCGTTCGTCACGCAGCATCTCGCGCATGGCGCTGGCATTGACTTCCAGGCGCTGGGTCACCGCCGCATCCATGTCGACCTCGAGCAGGAAGTGTACGCCGCCACGCAGATCCAGGCCCAGCGTCATGGGGGAGGCGGCCAGGCTCTCCAGCCAGTCTGGGGTGGATTCTGCCAGGTTGAGGGCAACCACGGTGTCATCGCCCACCATATCGGCGATGATGTCGCGGGCCTTCAATTGGTCGTCGGTATCGGCAAGACGGATCAGGATGCCGGTGTTGCTGATCTCGCTGGTCTCGATCTCGATGCCGGCATCGGTAAGGGCGCGCTCGAAGCGTTCCAATTGGCGTTCGTCGAGGGTCACATCGCCCCGGACACTGCTGATCTGGACCGCTGGATCCTCAGGGTAGAGGTTGGGCAGCGAATAGATCAGGCCGACGACGAGGACGAGGAGTATCAGCAGATACTTCCACAGGGGATATCGGTTGAGCATGCAAGCCCTGCCTTGTAGCTAACGTGACGAGATAGTTAGCGCATAACGTGACTGGCGATGCGGTCCAGTCGTGGACGGGGAAGGCGCCAGGGCCTTCCGCCGGCACTGTAGACCGCCAGTAAGGGGTCAGATGGACTTGATCGTGCCCTTGGGCAGTACCGCCGCTACGGCGTTCTTCTGTACATTGACCTCGGTGCCTTCGGCGATCTCGATGGTGATGAACTCGCTGTCGTCGCTCACCTTGGTGATCCGCCCCACCATACCGCCACCGATGACGATTTCGTCACCCCTGGAGAGACCGCTGACGAGTTGCTTGTGTTGCTTGGCACGCTTGGCCTGGGGGCGCCACAGCAGGAAGTAGAAGATCAGCACGAAGCCGACCAGCATGACGATCTGGGCAATACCGCCGCCGGCGGCGCCGCCTTCGGCATGGGCCGGAGAGATGAAGAAGTCCAGCATTGGGTGATGTCTCCTGGATTCAGGTGGGAGGAAAAGAAATTCGCATTGCCACTTGGCTACGCACTCGGCGCGAGTGGTACCGGCAGGCCACGTCGCGCGTAGAACCGTTCAATAAAGTCCGCCAATGTACCCGCTTCGATAGCACCGCGCAAACCGGCCATTATACGTTGGTAATGACGCAGATTGTGGATGGTGTTGAGCATCGAGCCGAGCATTTCGCCGCAGCGGTCGAGGTGATGCAGGTAGGCCCGCGAGAAGCGTTGACAAGTGTAGCAATCGCAGTCGTCTTCCAGTGGCCGGGGGTCGTGACGATGCTTGGCATTGCGGATCTTGATCGTGCCTTCGAAAGTGAACAGGTGACCGTTTCTGGCATTGCGGGTCGGCATCACGCAGTCGAACATGTCGATGCCACGACGCACGCCTTCCACCAGATCCTCGGGTTTGCCCACTCCCATCAGGTAGCGTGGCTTGTCTTCCGGCATCCAGGCGGGCAGGTAATTCAGTACCTCGATCATCTGCTCCTTGGGTTCTCCGACCGAGAGCCCGCCGATGGCCAGGCCGTCGAAGCCGATCTCCAGCAACCCGGCCAGAGAACGTTCGCGGAGTTGGGGGTACATGCCGCCCTGGATGATGCCGAACAGCGCCGAGGGCGAGTCGCCATGGGCCTCGCGGGAGCGCTTCGCCCAGCGTAGCGACAGTTCCATGGAGGCTTCCGCCTCGCGCTCGGTGGCCGGGTAGGGGGTACACTCATCGAAGATCATCACGATGTCCGAGCCCAGCGCACGCTGGACAGCCATGGATTCCTCGGGCCCCATGAATACCTTGGCGCCGTCCACCGGCGAGCGGAAGTGCACCCCCTCTTCGGTGATCTTGCGCATCTCTCCCAGCGAGAATACCTGGAAGCCCCCGGAGTCGGTGAGAATCGGCTTGTCCCACTGGGCGAAGTCGTGCAGATCGCCGTGGGCCTCGATGACCTCGGTCCCCGGACGCAGCCAGAGATGGAAGGTATTGCCGAGAATGATCTCGGCGCCGATCTCTTTCACCGACGCCGGCGTCATGCCCTTGACGGTGCCGTAGGTACCCACCGGCATGAAGGCAGGCGTTTCCACCGTACCGCGGGGGAAGTGCAGGCGCCCGCGGCGTGCCCGGCCGTCGCTGGCCAGGCGCTCAAAGTTCATGAAACACTCGTTTCGCATGCAGTCTCTCGAAGGTCAGGTGGCGTCGGTCAGGCGCGTCTTGCGGGTCAAGAACATGGCGTCGCCGTAACTGAAGAAGGCATAGCGTTCGGTCACGGCGGCCCGATAGGCCCTCATCACGGTATCGAAGCCGGCGAAGGATGCCACCAGCATCAGCAGAGTCGACTCGGGTAGATGGAAATTGGTCACCAGAGCATCGACGCAGCGCCATTCGTAGCCGGGATAGATGAAGATATCGGTTTCGCCGCTGTAGGGGGCGATGTCACCGGTCCCGGTCATCAGGCAAGCCGACTCCAGGCAGCGCACACTGGTGGTGCCCACGGCGACCACTCGACGGCCCGCGGCTTTTGCTGCCCGTACCTTGTCGCACACCTCTTCGCTCACCTCGATCCATTCGCTGTGCATCTGGTGGTCGCGGATATCGTCGGCACGTACCGGCTGGAAGGTGCCGGCGCCCACGTGCAGGGTCACGAAGGCACTGTCGATACCCTGGGTCGCCAGGGCCTCGAGCAATGGCTCGTCGAAATGCAAGCCGGCGGTGGGGGCGGCCACGGCGCCGTCGCGGCGAGCGTAGACGGTCTGGTAGCGCTCGCGATCGGCGAGTTCGTCGTCGCGGGTGATGTAGGGCGGCAGCGGCATATGGCCGTGGCGCTCGAGCAGTTCGATCATCGGCGTCTCGCCGAGGAAGCGCAGCTCGAACAGCGCCTCGCGCCGCCCTTCGACCACGGCGTGGATATCGCCCTCGAAGATCAGCTCGGTGCCCGGCTTGGGTGACTTGCTGGCGCGCAAGTGGGCCAGACCACGGTGCGTGTCCAGCGGGCGTTCGAGCAGCATCTCCACGCGCCCGCCACTGGCCTTGTGGCCATGCAGGCGAGCCGGAATCACGCGGGTGTCGTTGAATACCAGCAGATCGCCGGGGTCGAGCAGGTCCAGCAGCTCGGGGAAGCGCCGATGGGCAAGCTGACCGCTATTGCCATCCACGCTCAGCAGACGGCAGTCGCTGCGGCGCTCGGACGGATAACGGGCGATCAACTCGTCGGGGAGCTCATAATGAAAATCGGCACGCTGCATCGGGAAAATCGGGCTCGGGGATTGTCAGGCGCCATAGGATACCGGTTCGCGGTGAGGAAGTCAGGTCGGACGATTGACCTGATCGGCGGTCTACGTATAATGCAACGCGCTGCCCGGGTGGCGAAATCGGTAGACGCAGCGGATTCAAAATCCGCCGCTGGAGACAGCGTGTCGGTTCGAGTCCGACCCCGGGCACCATTCCTTTCAAGTACTTAGCGTCTCTTCCTCACTCTCGATTCCTTCCG